>JBBQVN010000119.1:0-11594 GCA_038211475.1 Terriglobales bacterium
ATGCCAACAATCAAAAACAGTGCGCCGGTAGAGATGCCGTGGTTGATCTGCTGCAGTACCGAACCACTAATGCCAGCTGGGTTCAGAGCAAAGATGCCGAGTGTGCAGAAGCCCAGATGGCTGACCGAGGAATAGGCCACCAGTCTTTTCATGTCCTTCTGCATCAGCGAAACCAACGCGCCATAGATGATGCCGATCAGAGACAATCCAATCATCCAACTGCGCACGCGTGAGTCCATGACCACGCTGGGAAAGAACGGCAACGAGAAACGCACGAAGCCGTAGGTTCCCATCTTCAGCAGGACGCCCGCCAGAATGACGGAACCCGCGGTGGGAGCTTCGACGTGGGCGTCAGGCAGCCAGGTGTGGAAGGGGAACATCGGGACTTTGATGGCAAAGCCCAAGAAGAACGCAAAGAACAGCCAAACGGCGTAATGGAACTCGATTTTCGGCGCGGTTTGATACAGAGCCAGCAAATCGAAGGTGTACATGCCGGTCAGAGTGTGGTGATTGAAGTAGAGGAACAGCACGCCCAGCAACATGAACACGGAGCCAAACAATGTGTACAGGAAAAATTTGATTGCCGCATAAAGCTTGCGCGGGCCGCCCCATATGCCGATCAATAAGTACATGGGGACGAGCATGGCTTCCCAGAAAACGAAAAAGAGGAAGAAGTCGAGCGCCATGAATACGCCCAGCATCCCGGTCTGAAGCACCAGGAACCAGATGTAGTATTCCTTGACCCGGGTTTCGATGGCGGTCCAGGAGGACAAGATCGAAATCCAGCCCAGCAACGTTGTCAGCATGATCAGCAGGAAGGAAATGCCGTCAATGCCGAGATGGAAGCCGGCGCCGATGGAGGGGATCCAGTTGTTGGAGCCGCCCTCAATAAACTTGAACCCGGGATTGAACCGCTGCGCCCAGAACCAAGGCACCAGCGGCACAGAAACCAGCAGGCCAAGCAGAGAAGCGAGGTTCGCGACCCAACGGATCAGGTCTTTGTTCTGCTTCGGAATGAACATCAGAAGCAGGGCCCCCGCCAGCGGCGTGAACAGAATGATCGAAAGTATGTGACTCTGCATAAGAGCAATTTCCAGTTGCCAGTTCTGGCTATCAGCCCCGAGCTAGCCCCGCAGTTACCGGTACACGTAATAGACCGCAAACCCAAGCAGACCCAGCACCATCACCAACGCATACCACTGCATCAGTCCCCATTCGAGCAGCCGCGTCGGCAAAGACAGCATTTGCGCACCAATTGCCGGACCGTTCACCAGCACTCCGTCGATGATCCATTTGTCCCACCAACTGGAGAGTGTTCCAAACGCGCGGGTGGCCCACCCAACCCCGTTCACGGTTCCATCGAGCAGATTAGAGTCGGCCCACGAAGAGGCTTCGCCCAAACCCATCACGCCCAGGCGCACTCCTCCCACCTTGCGGCGGCCGGTGAAAACGTAGTCGTAGAATTCATCCACAAACCATTTGTCGTAAAGCACTCGGTAGAAGGGCTGAGAGGCGGTGGCGATGGGTTCGCGGAAACCGCGCTGGGATCGGCTGTAGGCCATGCGGGCCATGACAAAACCCAATCCCGCAGCGGCCACGGAAAGTCCGATCAAAGCGTATTCGGTGGGAGATGTATGCTCCTCTTCCCTCTCGCCTGCGGCCAGTTGATTGGCCTCACCCTGGTTTTTTAACACCTGCGCCTCTTTGGCAAACACGGGAGCAAGGAAGGCGGCAAAACGGTCAGAGCCGCCGAGACTGTGGGGCCAACCCAACCAGCCCGCACCAATGGAGCACAGCGCCAGAATCACCAACGGCCCAGTCATGGACTTGGGCGATTCATGTACGTGATGTTCGGCCTCATGGGTCATGCGCGACGGGCTGTAAAAGGTCAAGTACATCAAGCGGAACATGTAGAAGGCCGTCATCAAAGCGGTGGCATAGCCTATGTACCAGAGAATGCGGAAGGCGCCGCCTTGAGACGACCAGGTCTGCCAAAGAATTTCGTCTTTTGAGAAGAAGCCGGCGAACGGCGGAATGCCGGCAATGGCGAGGGTCGCGACTAGCATGGTCCAGTGAGTGATGGGGATGCGCTTCCGCAGGTCGCCCATGTTGCGCAGGTCCTGCTCGCCACTCATGGCATGAATCACCGAACCCGCGCCCAGGAACAACAGGGCTTTGAAGAAGGCATGAGTAAAGACGTGAAACACGCCAGCGGAGAAGGCGCCCACGCCGAGGGCGAGGAACATGTAGCCCAATTGCGAAACGGTGGAATAGGCGAGCACGCGCTTGATGTCGTTCTGTACCAGGCCGATGGAGGCGGCAAAGATGGCTGTAACCGCGCCAACGATCGCCATTATCAACATCGCTTTCGGAGCGAGCACAAACAATGCATTGGAACGCGCGACCATGTACAAACCTGCGGTGACCATGGTGGCCGCGTGAATCAGAGCTGACACTGGCGTAGGACCTTCCATTGCGTCAGGCAGCCAGACATAGAGCGGAACCTGCGCAGACTTTCCGCAAGCTCCGACAAACAGCAGCAAAGCCGCCGCAGTGATGACCGGGTCGCCGATGGCGAAGCCGCCCACCCGCGCCATGTGGTTCACTTCTGTGAAACGAAGCGAGCCAAAGTACCAGGCGATGGTGAACATGCCGAGCAGAAATCCCGCGTCGCCAATTCGGTTCACAATAAAAGCTTTGTTGGCGGCTGTGCTGGCGGACTGGCGATGGAAATAGAATCCGATCAGCAAGTAGGAGCACAGGCCCACGCCTTCCCATCCCACGAAAAGCTGCGCATAGTTGTTCCCCAGAATCAGAGTCAGCATGGAGAACATAAACAAATTCAGGTAGCCGAAGAAGCGGTAGTATCCGCCCTCGTGGGCCATGTATCCAGTGGAGTAGATGTGGATCAGCATGCCCACACCGGTGACGAACAGCAGCCAGATAGCGGAGAGAGGGTCGAGCAGGAAACCGACCTGCGCTTTGAACTCGACGGGAGTACCGGTGGTGGTGCGATAAGTGAGGTGTCCGGTGTCGCTGCCCAGCCAGGTGTACATTACTTTTTCAAAGGGCTGGCCGGTGCCATGGGCGAACTGGGTGTACTGGTACACCGCCCCACAGGACATCAGGAATGTGAGCACAACCAGGCCCACGCAGATGGCGTTGACCGCGGACTTCGAAAGCTTGCGGCCGAAGAAAAACATAACGGCCGCGCCGAGGGCCGGTAGCAGCGGGAGCAGCCAAATGTGATCAAGAAAAAGCATTTCAGTTCTCGGTTACCAGTTGCCAGCCGCCTACCACTTCAACAAATCAATCTCATCCATGTTGATCGTCTCTTTATTGCGGAAGAAGGCGATTAGAATGCCCAGCCCAACCGCGGCTTCCGCGGCAGCATCCACCACCACAAAAATGGCGAACACTTGCCCGTGCAGTCCCCACATCCGCGAGAAAGCTACCAGATTGAGGTTGACCGCATTCAGAATCAGCTCGATGGACATCAGCACAATGACCACGTTGCGGCGAGTAAGCACGCCGATCACGCCCAGCACGAACAGTGCAGCGGCCACCACCAAATAATGCGTTGTCGTGATTGGAACCATAAATTCGCTTCTAGCCGGAAAATTGCCGATTCAAATCCGCTTCTTTGCCATTACCACGGCTCCGATGATCGCTACCAGCAGCAACAGCGAAGCGATTTCGAAGGCAAACATGTAATTCCCGTACAGGTACAAACCAATCTGCTGGGTGTTGGACTCTTCCGCCAGAGGCAACCCGCGCTCCGGGAACAGTCCCTTGCTCTTCACGAACACCGACACAAACAACGCTCCCAATGCTACCGCCGCCACAATCGCGACCCACCATTGCTTATTGAACGTGCGCTCTTTCATGGATCGGTCGATGTTGACCAGCATGATGACGAAGAGGAACAGCACCATGATGCCGCCCGCGTAAACGATGATCTGCACGCCAGCCACGAAGGGGGCATACAGCATGAGGTATAAGCCGGCCACCGACAGCAAGGTCACAATCAGCGCGATAGCGGAATGCACCGCGTTGCGGCGAACAATCACCATCACGCCGCCCACAATCGCCATCGTCGAGAGCAAATAAAAGAAAAATGGGGTGGCAACGGGATTCATTAAACCAGCACCCCCACAATGGCAGTTAAGATCAGCACGCCCAGACCAGCGGGCAACAGCACTTTCCATCCCACTCGCATCAACTGGTCAAAACGATAGCGCGGGAAGGTGCCGCGATACCAGATGTAGAGGTACATGAACAGCGCCACTTTGAAGCAGAACCAGAAAATATCCTGTACTCTTTCGCGCACGCCAGGCACCAGCATCAGCACGCCGATCATTGCCAGCAAAACTCCGAACAGGGCCAGCCCGACGGTCTGCACCCGAAAGAACGAGTGTCGCGGCATCCGAAATGTGTTGAAGGCAGCCATGGCGCCCAGAGCCAAGAACGACAATCCCGGAACCAGCGAGAACACCAGGTCCCACCGCGGTCCGCCCAGCAAGTTGGGGAAGGGACGCAGCCATCCGCCCAACCACAGCGTCACCGCGATGGAAGAAACCGCAATCATCGCCGAGTATTCCGCCAGGAAAAATAGAGACCAGCGGAAACCGCTGTATTCCGTGTGGAAGCCCGCGGTGAGCTCCGACTCTGCTTCAGGCAAGTCAAACGGGGCGCGATTGGTTTCCGCAACCATCGCGATGGCAAAAATTCCCATTGCCATAAATCCCAACGGAAAGAATTTAAAAATGAACCACACAGCCTGTTGTTGTTGGGCTTGGACGATGCCGATCATGCTCAGCGTGCCCGTTCCCTGGGCGTTCATACTGGTCATCAGCACGGCTGAGACGACGGCCAAGCCCATGGCGACTTCATAGGAAACCATCTGCGCGCTGGAACGCAGCGCCCCAATCAGGGGATAGTGCGAATTCGACGCCCAACCCGCCATCACGACGCCAAGCACTCCCAGCGACGACACGCCCAGCATGAACAAAATACCGATGTTCATGTCCGTGACCGCATGAGTGGGACCGAAGGGGACCACGGTGAATACTGCGAACGCCGCCAGCACGACGATGAGCGGAGCCAACCAGAAAACCAGCTTGTCAGCCTCCGCGGGCATGATGTCTTCCTTCAGCAGCAACTTCAGGGCGTCCGCCACCGGCTGCAGCAATCCGTGCGGGCCCACGCGCATGGGGCCAAGCCGAACTTGCATGTGAGCCAGGATTTTTCGCTCCAGCCAGTTCATCGCAATCACGGCAACCGAGAGCCCGGCGAAGATAGCCACGATATAGACGAAAGCCCAGAAGACGTTGCCGGCGGATCCAGGGGTGAGATTGCTGCCGAGGTACGACTTAATGTACTGGAGCATCAGCGGTCCACCTCGCCCAGAACAATGTCGAGCGTGCCAATAACGGCGACCACGTCGGCTATCATCTGTCCCTTAACCATCTGGTCGAGCGCTTGCAGGTTGACCAATGAAGGTGGCCGAACTCGCAGCCGGTAAGGCTGAGTGGAGCCATCGCTGACGATGAAGTAACCAAGCTCACCCTTGGGGGCTTCGATGGAGTGATAGATTTCGCCCACGGGAGGCTTGATGACCTTGGGAATCTTGGCCATGATGGGGCCTTCGGGAATGCCGTCCACCGCCTGCTGGATAATGCGCAGCGACTGACGCATTTCCGCCATGCGCACCAGATACCGGTCGTAGGTGTCGCCGTTCTCACCAATGGGGATGTCGAAATCGAAATCGGAATAGGCCGCGTAAGGTTGGGCCTTGCGGATGTCCCAGCGCACGCCGCTTGCGCGCAACACTGGACCGGTGACGCCGAGCGCGATGCAATCCTCGGCGGAAATGTATCCCACTCCACGGGTCCGCTCCACCCAGATGCGATTGGTGGTCAGCAACTCTTCGTACTCGTCAATCTTGGGCGCGACGAAGGCCAGGAATTTCTTTACTTCTTTTTCGAAACCGTCGTAGGTCTCATACAAGCAGCCGCCGATGCGGAAGGCGTGGGTAGTGAGACGGGCGCCACAGTATTTTTCAAATATCTTAAGGATCTCTTCGCGGTCGCGGAAGGTGTAGAACAGCGGCGTGATGGCGCCGATATCGAGGGCGTGCGTCCCCAGCCAGAGTTGATGGCTGGCCAGCCGGTTCAGTTCGGTCAAAATTACGCGAATGTACTTGGCGCGCGGCGGGGCCTCGACGTTCATCAAGGTTTCGACCGCCTGGCAATACCCCAATCCATTGGAAACCGCGGCCACGTAATCCATGCGGTCCACATAGGGATTGAACATGGTGTAGGTGCGGTGCTCGGCAATTTTTTCGACGCCGCGATGCAGGTAGCCGATGACGCACTCGGTGCCCATAACTTTTTCGCCATCCAACTTGAGGATGACGCGCAGCACGCCGTGGGTCGCCGGATGTTGCGGACCCATGTTGATGACGAGTTCATTGGAGTCAAGGAATGTCTCGTCTTTGGTATCGAGATCGAGATGGGACAGAGCGTGGGTGGTCGGATCGTTCATTGTCCGCTCGTTCATTGGCCGCTCTCAATCCCCAGGTTGATCTGGACCCATTCCTGGTCTTGTTGGAGGATGCCGTAATCCTTGCGCAACGGGTGGCCCTTCCACCCGTCGGGAAGCAGAATGCGTTTCATGTTGGGATGTCCCGCGAACTGGATCCCGAACATGTCATAGACTTCGCGCTCCAACCAGTTGGCAGTGGGCCAGATGCCGACGGCAGTCGGTATCGAGTCCCCGTCTGCAATTGAAGTCTTCACTCGCAACCGCTCGTTGCGCTCGAAGGAATAGAGAATCCAAATGACTTCGAACTGCTTTTCGCGAGTGGGATAGTGGGCGGCAGTGAGGTCCACGCAGTAGTCGAACTGCTCGCTATCGCGCAATAGCATGAGGATATCTGGGATCAATGCGCGATCCACGATCAAATAGTTTTGTCCGAGATAGGTCCACGACTCCAGGCCGGTACCGTATTGACCTTTGAATTTTGCGACCATGGGTGAATCCCATGGAATGGGCGTGGGGCCGGGGGCCTTCGCCGGAGCAGCGGGTTTCGCAGGCGCGGAAGCAGCAGGCGCAGAAGCAGCGGCTGCGGGGGCCGCGGGAGTGGAAGCAGCGGGCGTAGGAGCGGCGGGAGTGGGTGCCGCAGGGCTTGGCGCAGCCGTTTCTTTGGCTGCCGGAGCGGTGCTATTGGCCTCCGCTGGCTTCGGCTCGCCATCAGGCGGCGGTGTCGCGGGCGATTTGATGTCTTCGGGCATAAGCTCGCGAGAATCCCTAATTGTTTGGGACGAAAAGAACGTTAACTTTTAACAGCTTGTTTCGGCGAAGTCAACGCACTGCGGTCACCACCGCGAGTGCGCTGCGTCACGTGCAGCAGTTCACGAGAAAAAGAAAACCGGTTGCGCTACACCCACTCGAGCGCACCCTTGTTCCAAACCCAGATGTAGCCCACGATCAGGATGCCGAGGAATACCAACATCTCAACCAGTCCAAACATTCCCATGGCTTTGAACTTCACGGCCCACGGAAATAAAAAAATAGTTTCGACGTCAAACACTACGAACAAAATGGCGATGATGTAGTAACGGACTGTGTAGCGTCCGCGCGCGTTATCGTAAGGATCGATACCGCACTCATAGGGCATCAACTTGGTCTTGCCCGGATTGTCGGGGCGCACCAGCTTGGCCAGCAGCAGAGTGAACGGCAGCAAAATTCCTACAAACGCGACGAAGATGAAAATGGGAACGTAATTTTGGGGCATGAGGTTCTCGCAACTTGCGAATGTAAAACGTGGAGCTGCTAATGGTAACGCCGATGAGGCTTTGGAACAAGGGGCGAGGACCCAACTTGGCCAGTCGCAAGAGTTCCGCCCAGGCGTGAGAGCATTTGCCCGCAAACTGCGTTGATCGCGGAGCAGAGGTCAGCGTGTTCGTTCTTCGTCCACCCTGGTTACTTCCCGATGCCGTCGGATGTTAGAACTCGCGCTGCATCGAAGTATTCCGCTCCTGGCGATTCCGGAAGAATGGGAAAACCGGAGCCATCGCTCTCGCAGTAACCGCGGGATGTTTATAATCGCGAGTGCATCCAAACACTACCGCACACTGAACCTGCACTTAGAAGGACTCCCTTTGGCACTCGACGAACAAATTTACGAACTGCGCCGCGAGAAGCTCAAGCAGATTGAGGCTCTAGGGCAGGCGACCTACCCCAGCAAGTACGAGTTCACCCGCACCATCCCGCAGATTCTGGCGGAATTCCTTCCCAAGACCGCCGAGGAGTTGGAGGCGTCGCGGGTGAACGTGCGGGTGGCTGGGCGCATCATGGCCATTCGGCTGATGGGCAAAGCGGGCTTCGCGCATTTGCAGCAAGACGGACAACGCCTGCAGATTTACGTCAAGAAGGACGCGGTCGGCGACCAGGGATTCGATCTCTACAAGCTGCTGGATCTCGGCGACCACATCGGCGTGAACGGATATTTATTCCGCACTCGCACTGGCGAATTGTCGGTCCATGTGGAAGCCATTACTTTTTTGGCCAAAGACCTGCTTCCCCTCCCCGAAAAGTGGCACGGGCTCACCGACGTGGAGTTGCGCTACCGCCAGCGCTATGTCGATCTGGTGATGAATCCGGCGGTCCGCGAGGTTTTTGTCAAACGCACACGGCTGGTGCAATCGCTGCGGCGATATCTGGATGGGCAGGGCTTTCTGGAAGTGGAGACGCCGATGATGCACGCCATCGCCGGGGGAGCGGTGGCGCGGCCGTTTGTCACCCATCACAACACGCTCGACATGGATTTGTTTTTGCGAATTGCGCCCGAACTTTATCTGAAGCGGTTGACGGTGGGCGGGTTTGACCGGGTGTATGAGATCAATCGTAATTTCCGCAACGAAGGTCTGGGCTGGCGTTGGAACCCAGAGTTCACCATGCTGGAGGCGTACCAGGCCTACACCGACTATCTCGGCATCATGAGCACCACGCAAGGCGCAATTGAGCAGGCGGTGCTCGATGTGACCGGGGGGATGAAGACCAAATGGGGGGAGGAGGAGCTCGACTGGTCGCACGAGAATTGGCGGCGCATGACCATGCGCGAGGCCATCCTACATTTCTGGCCAGATGCCGCCGGTGCCAGGCCCGAGATAACGGACTTCGCTGCGCACGAGCCGGTGAAAGCGCTGGTGGCACGGGTGCGCGGCGCCGGCATCCATCTGAAGTACGATGCCGCCGAGCCGGTGGGCAAGACGGTGGCAAGTCTCTTTGATGCCATCGCCGAAGAGCACCTATTGCAACCCACCATCATTTACGAATTTCCCACCGCCATCTCGCCGCTGTCGAAGCAGAAGCCGGACGAACCGGACTGGACTGAACGCTGGGAAATCTATGCCGGGAAGATGGAGATTGCCAACGGCTTCAGCGAGCTCAACGATCCTGAAGACCAGCGCAGGCGCTTTGAAGGGCAGTTGAAAGAACGCGAGCGCGGCGATGACGAAGCCCACCAGATGGATGAGGACTACATCCGCGCCCTCTCTTACGGAATGCCCCCAGCGGGCGGCGTGGGTGTAGGGGTGGACCGGCTGGCCATGCTGCTGACCGATTCGCACACCATCCGCGACGTGATTTTGTTCCCCTTACTGCGGGCGGAGAAGCCTGGCCCGCCCGAACCCACCAACCCCTAGGGCCGGGGCATGTCCATGACCTCTCTCAACACGGTCTTCACTCGTCTGTCTATGCGGCGCCGCTACGAAGTGTGGTTCCTGCGCCTGGGATTGGCGGATGGATCGGGCGCATGGTGGTTTCGCTATCTGCTGTTGAATCCGGGCCAGAACGGCTGCCCTGGGAACTCGCTCGGAATGCCGGTGCAGGTGTGGGCAACCTGGTTTCCACGTGCAGGCAAGCCGCAAACGTTTATCCAAGGATTTCAACTGGAGGGCCTTGCGCTAAGTCCGCGAGGACGTAGCCCCTTTCATTGGAGTGTCGCCGGGAATCAGATTGGGGAAGATTCTTGTGCGGGGCAAATCGAAGCGCAGGGCCACCACATTCGGTGGGATCTACGATATCGCTCGGCCTTCGCCGCGACACTGAGCCACAAAGGCTGGATCGGATTCTCACGCTCACCCCACTCCGACGCAACATTCTCCGGCGAAATTGCCCTCGACGGACAAGTCTTCCGCGGCGAACCACTGGGTTTCGGAGTGGAAGGCCACAATTGCGGCTTCCGGCATCGCAACTACTGGACCTGGACTCACGCCTACTTCGCGCAAGCCAGCGGCGCGGCCAGCACGTTGGAAGCGCTCGTCTATGAAATGCCAATGGGCCTTCGGTTTCGCAAGGCGATTTTGTGGCATGAAGGCAGAGAGCATTGCCTCAACGTCAAAGAGACTCTGCGCGACCGGAATGCGCTGCGGTGGGAATTGGATTGCGCAAATCGGGATTGGGACATTGCGGTTACGGTGGACGGCTCTGGCGACTCTATTCACCGACTTCCCTACCTGCGTACCGACTGTTCCGGCAGTTTTGAGGTGAGCAACAACAGTCAGGCGAATGCAAGCGTGCGAATTCGTACTCGTGAGGGGACAACGCAGGAGTTGCACAGCCACGGCCAAGCCGTCATTGAGATGACCGGCGACTATTGATGCACTGCCTCCGCAGCAATCTTTACTTCTGTTGCTTGTCGACGCTCGTCCGCGACGGAACATACGCCGGTTGCTCGGGCCCGAAGTTCGCGCTGAAGTATTCGATCAGAGCGTCGCGGTCTTTAGCATCCACAACCGCGCCCCACTTCACCATCTTATCCACTTCCTTCGTCCATGCCGCGCTACTCAGGCGCTGTTGCAGGATGATGCGGGCTTCGTGGCACTCGGTACAAGCAGTTGTTGCTTTGGCTTTCATGGGCCCGGGTGGAAGCTCTGCGCCCGGCGATGGCGACTGCGCCCAAAACCGTGGCGCCGCCGCTAGTACCGGCAGGAACACGAGCAGCATCTTAAGCTTTGACATGGACTTTCACCTGATCGATCGCGTTGTAGAGATATCCGCTGGGATTCCACAATGGCTGGTCGGGCTGCACCCGGCCTTGGGTGTCTGTGGCACGCGAGAGTACGACATAGGCGCCCGGCTTCTGCGGCTGCCAAGCGTATGTCCATTGACGCCACGCATACTTGGCGTGGTCGTGGCCTAATTGCGCGGGCTTCCAGGTCTTCCCTGCGTCGGTGGAAAGCTCGACCCTCGCGATGTCGGCTTCGCCCGCCCACGCCATACCGTGGATCGCAATCGCTCGGCCCTTTAGAGTGGCGCCGTCGGCAGGAGTGGTGATCAGCGACTTCACTCCCAAGGCAGTGACTGGATGAGTATTCTCCGGCTTGACCGCTTCTCCCCGCTTTACTGGAGCATTGGGCATGCGGTAGCCGGGGCTCATAAAGTTTCCCTCGAACTCCTTGTCGAGCACCTTGATTTCAGTGAGCCACTTGCAACTGGCGGCGCCAATCCATCCCGGGACCAGCGCCCGCGCAGGAAATCCGTGATGCTTCATCAAAGCTGCCCCATTCATGTGAGTGGCCACCAGA
>JBBQVN010000120.1:0-11557 GCA_038211475.1 Terriglobales bacterium
AGAACCAGCGCGGCGTAAGTGTTCGCCTCTTCGCCGTCAATTTGCGGATGAATATCCCCGGTGAGGGTCTGGGAGTCGAAGCAGATCAGGTCCTCTTCAAACGACTTGGCCTGCGCGATGATGCGGCCATCGGGAGCGATGACCAGGCTGGAACCGTCAAACACCAGGCTGTCGTTGCCACCCACCTGGTTGACCAGCGCCACGGGAACGTTGTGATGGCTGGCGATCATGGTGAGCAATTCGCAGCGCAGACCGCGCTTGCCCATCCAAAAGGGGGACGCTGAAATATTGAGCAGCATATCTCCGCCAGCTCGAATCAGTGCCTCGACCGGATCGAATTTATAGAGGCGCTTATTGAAAAAATGCTTGTCGTTCCAGGCGTCTTCGCAGATGGTAAGCGCAAGCCGGTTGTTGCCCAGAGTGAAGAGTTGCTGCTGTGCGGCGGGAGCAAAATTGCGGCTCTCGTCGAACACGTCATAGGTGGGCAGCAGCATCTTCGATTGCACAAAGGCGATCTTGCCGTCGCGAGTGAGGGCCGCGGAGTTGAGTACGGACTTGCCGGTTTCGGCATGCGCCGCGGTCACAAAGCCGCAGATGACGGCGATGCCCTGCGTTTCCATAGCGATTCGTTCCACTGTCTCGCGATTGCGCGCGACGAAGGAAGGCCGCTCGACCAGATCGCGGGGCGGGTAACCGCAGACGGAAAGCTCGGGGAACAGGATGAGTTCAGCGCCAAGAGTACGGGCGCGATGGGAGAAATCGATGATCTTTGCGGAATTGCCGGAAAAGTCTCCGACGGTGGGGTTGATCTGACCCAAGGCAATCTTCACGATTCAAGTGTAAACTTTCAGACGTGGCGGGTACAAAGAGAGGACGCTAAATCCACAGAGCAGCCGAAACCATTCTGAAGATCGCCTAGCGGCTAGCCGGGATTTTTGCTGGGATCTGAGTTTGACGGATCGGAGATGGGAGCGCTGGAAGGGTCCGCGGCTTTGGAGTCGGGAGAGACTTCTCCTGGGCGCCGCAAAGTGGGCGCTGTGGTTGGATGCTCAGGAGCTTCCTGGCTGGCAGTCACTGCGCCTTTTGGCTGCAGATCAATTTCCTTCTCGGCCCGGATCACCTTCTGGCCGTCGACTCGCATGGTTTCCACACGAATGACTTCATCGCCTACAAAACGAACGAAGTCGACATCTTTCGGCGGATCGCCGTAGATCCATTCCTCCCATTCGGTGTCGCCATCTTTCTCGCGAGTCTTCTTGCCGGGGCGGCCCTTCGAGTAGATCACCATCTCGCGGTTCATACCGACCAGGACGTGGTGGTTCTCAATGGCTTCTTTCACCTTGGGTGGCACCGACTCCATGTAGGCTTCGCGGGGGGACTTGGCGTCAAAGTCGAACACGGGGCGCAGCAGCTGCTTGAACTCAGGCCCGGTGAGCTCAGGAACGTGGCGATCAAAATAAAGATCCACGTAAGACCCGCGCGGGTTGGCGACATTTTCAGTTGGCGCGACGGGAGAATCGCCGGCCACGCCTGAAATGGAAATATGCTTGTACCACTTTTGCCGCTTGACCGGGCCGCCATTGAGCTCGATGTGGATGTGATCGTCTTTGAAAACGAGGTCGGTGATGCGAGCCTGATCACCGGGCTTCAAGGCCGGGCCGAACAGGGCCATGAGGCGGGCCATGTCTTCCGGGTTGGGCGAAATTTGGCCGTCCTTCAGCTTCAGACCGGTCTTGCCCATAGGGAAGTTGCAGCGGGCGTAAACCAGGTCGGAGGAGAAGGCATGTTCAATCTCCATGCGATTCTGCTTGGACATACGGGACTCGTTGGGATTTGCATCTGGACCTGCCCACACCAGCGAGGTGGTGAGGATGAATGCCACAACGAAAGAGGAAACACGATACCGCATAAACAACCCCTGAGCTTATGAGCATATTATAGCGCGGCGGGTTGCCCGGGAATTAGATAACTTGCAGGCCTTGGCGGGTCACGCGGAATCCTCCAGGGTACAATGCAAATCAGGAGGACGCCTGAAGGGCGGCCTCGTTTGGCGTCAGGTGTTGCCTCGGAGGTTTTCGCTCATGCCTAAGATCCTTTTTCTGCTTGCGTCTTTTTGGGGAACTGCACTTCTCGGGTTCACTCAGACGCTGAATCCAGTGGGTCTCATCAATCAACCTCTGGTTCCGACTTCGGCATCGCCGGGAGGCTCCACATTCACCCTCACGGTGAATGGTACAGGGTTCGTTGCAGGCTCGGTAGTGAACTGGAACGGCAATGCGCTCGCCACAGCGCTCGTCGGCAGCTCGCAACTTACCGCGACTGTACCGGCGGCAAATATCGCGCAAACCGGCACGGCATCTGTCAGCGTGGTCAATCCCGTGCCTGGTGGCGGCGTGTCAAATGTCGTCTATTTCCCCATCGCCGGTGCCACCTCGGGGGTTCAGACTTCGGCCACCGACCTCACCACCGGCGTCTATGACTCAGCCATCGCGGTTGGCGACTTCAACGGCGACGGCAAGCTCGATCTCGCCACCCTGAGCCAGATCAGCGTTTGCGGACAGCAGTGCGAGGGCGATGGCTTTGTCACCATCTCCACGGGCAACGGCGATGGCACGTTCGCCGTCGGGCCGCCCATCACCACTGCTTTCTGGGCGAAAGCGATTGCCGTGGGCGATTTCAATCGCGACGGCAAGCTCGACCTCGCCATTGCCAACGGCAACGCTTATCAGGTGGCGACCAACGTTTCCATCCTGCTGGGCAACGGGGATGGCACCTTCACCACCGGCTCGACCACGGTAGGCACCGGCGTGACCTCTGATTCGGTTGTTGCCGGCGACTTCAACGGCGACGGCAATCTTGACCTCGCGATGACCAACGAGTGCTATTCGCCCACCCTGCAATGCACCAGCAGCTCGGTCACCATCTTTCTCGGCAACGGCGACGGCACCTTCCGCATTGGCTCTTCGCCACTGGCCGCGTTCGGGCAATTCATCTCCGCCGGCGACTTCAACGGCGACGGCAAACTCGACCTGGTTCTGGGCGGCGGCGATATTGGCATCCTGCTGGGCAACGGGGATGGGACATTTACCAGTGCAGTTTCGCCGCTCACCGGCTACAACACCAACCAGACCGCGATCGGAGACTTTAACGGCGACGGCAAGCTCGACCTTGCAGTGGCTATCAGCTGCGTAGGCGCACCATGTCCCTATGACGGAGAAACCAAGATTCTGCTCGGCAGTGGTGACGGGACCTTCACCGTCGGCTCCACCATCCAGGCCGGCACAGCAGCAGGGTACGTGACCGCCGCCGACTTCAATCAGGATGGCAAACTCGACCTTGCTGTAGTCTCCGCCCAAACGGTGACCTTCCAGCTCGGCAATGGCGACGGTACGTTCAGCTCGCCTGCGCCCATCGCGACCCACCAATATCCCGGCGGGCTGGTGACTGGCGACTTCAACGGTGACGGCAAACTCGACCTCGCCGTCGCTTACACGTGCGCGGATGGCGACTGCTACTCCAACTTTAACGGAATTACCTCGATCCTCTTGCAGGCTGCGCCCGTGCTTCTGTCCACCACCACTCTCGCGTTCCCCACGCAGCCCATCGGCATCGCCAGCTACGCCCAGCCGGTAACGCTCTACAACAACCAGGCCGTGCCGCTCACCATTACCAGCATTGCCGCCAGCGGAGACTTTCAACAGACCAACAACTGCGGCACCAGCCTGGCCGCGGGGGCCACTTGCGTCATCAGCGTGACCTTCACTCCCACGGCAAGAAACTCCCGCACCGGAACGCTCACCGTCAGCGACTCATTCAGCCCTTCAACGCAAACGGTGGCGCTCAGCGGCACCGGCACGGCGGTTAGCCTCTCCACCAACAACTATCACTTTGGCATACAAAAGATAGGAACCACCAGTAAGCCGCTCATCATCACCCTGACCAATCTCGACAAAACGCAGCTGAAAATTAACAGCATCACGCCGGGCAGGGACACTTCGCAGTTCATCGAGACCACCACCTGCGGCAGCGTGGTTCCGCCCAGCGGCTCCTGCAAAGTAACAGTGATTTTTGCCCCGACTGCCCCGAGAACTCAGACGTTTACGCTCACGTTCCAGGACAACGGCGGCGGCGGGCCGCAGAAGGTGATCCTTTCTGGATACGGCAATTAGCTAGCGCGGGGGTGGAAGTCAATAGCCGCCGCGGTCAGGTGATTTGCAGACCTTGGCGGGCAACGCGGAACGGGAGGATGCGACCGCCTGCGGCAGCCACAGCTTGTGCGACGGCTTCTCTCGAGCCTTCTTCCACCAGAAAAATCACACAGCCTCCGCCACCGGCGCCGCAGACTTTGGCAGCGCGGCCTCCCTTTTTGCCAGCGGCGGCAATCAGCTTGTCGATCAGGGACGTGGTGATGCCGGGGGCGTTGGTTCGGCGCAGTTTCCACTCGTCGCGCAGGAGGCGGGCAATGTCTTCCCAATCATGACGCAGCAGCGCTTGGTGCATTTCGCGGGCGATGGTGGCGATGCGCTCAAAATTTCTGATGACGCGTTTGTCGCCGTTGATGTGGGCTTTGAATACTTCCCAGTTGTTGATGCCTGACTGGCGAGGCTTGCCGGTGTAGGCGAGCACGAAGCGGAGTTCGAGTTCTTCCGGGGCGACGGGTACGGCAGCGCGGCGAATACCGTCCGCATCCAGATGAATGGCATTGACGCCGCCGTAAAGAGCGGGATAGTAGTCCTGGCAGCCAGTCGGGACGTTGATGATTTGGGCTTCCACGTTCTGGGCGATGACGCGCATTTCTTCCAGACCGAGGTCGCGTCCGGTGAAGCGGGCGAGGGCTGCGGTAGTGGCGATCATGAGAGCCGAGGATCCGGAAATGCCCGCGCCGGCAGGCGACTCGGAATCCGTTTCCAGCAGGAATCCCCGCTCCGGCGCAAAAAACTTCACCAGATGCGCCGCAATGGGATGCTGGTAGCGGCGGGCCTGCAACAGCGCCTCCAGGCTGGAGAAGGCCTCGTCCTTCTCCATATCCACCGAGCGCAGTTGGATATGCTTGCCCTGGCGCGCGGTGATGCGGCAAGTGGTTTGAATGTTCACCGCAAAATTCAGGGTCATGGCCCCGGGATGAAACAAATACAACGGCCAAAGGTCCAGTGTGCCACCGGCCAGGTCGGCGCGGCAGGGGGCTTGCGCGGTAATTAGGGGCAGAGCTTCTGGAGGTTGCGACATGGGAACGGTTGGAAGGGCGCGTTGCCAGACTGCGTTTAGACTAGGCGATGTTCAAGACCCGCTTGGTGCTGCCGCGTTCCTTCTGGATTTTTTCCTGCAGCAGCGTGATGGCGTAGATGAGCTGCTCAGGGCGCGGCGGGCAACCGGGCACGTAAATATCAACCGGGATCACCTGATTGACGCTCTGCACCAGCGCGTAGTTGTTGAACACTCCACCCGAAGTCGCGCACGCCCCCATGGAGATAACCCACTTGGGTTCGGGCATCTGCTCGTAAAGCTGGCGGATGATGGGAGCCATTTTGTTGGAAACTCGGCCGGCGATGATCATCAGATCCGATTGGCGAGGCGACGGGCGAAACACTTCTGCGCCGAAGCGGGCGATGTCGAAACGCGAAGCGCCCATGGACATCATTTCAATGGCGCAGCAGGCCAGACCGAAGGTCATGGGCCAGATAGAGCTCTTGCGGAACCAGTTGATGGCGGCATCCAGCGAGGTCAGTACGATGCCTTCGGGAACCTCGTTGCCAAAGGTCAGTTCGCGGACGACTTTCTTGCCGTGTTCGATCTCAACGTAAGGGCCAAAGCTGATGTCTTGCGCCATGGGGATATTCTACCCGGAGAGGATGCTGACGGTCACGGGCAAGTAAGGGTAGCGAGCCAGTCAAAGTAGCGAGCCGTCGTCGACGAGTGAAACGGAGGCCACTCCTACGGCATTAGCACGATCTTGCCGAACATCTGGCTCTTCTCCATGTACTCGTGAGCGGCGCGAGCCTCTCTCAGCGGGAACACGCGATCCACCACCGGCTTGAGGCGTCCGGCGAAAACGTGGGCCAGGACTTGATGGAGTTCGCCCATGGTTCCCATGTAGGAGCCCAACAACGAAATCTGACGCGAGTAGAGGAAGCGCAGGTCGATGGCCACGCTGGGGCCGGTGGTCGCGCCGCAGGTCACCAGAGTGCCGCCGGGCTTCAGAGAGCGAACGCTCTCGTCCCAGGTCGCGGGGCCGACGTGCTCAATCACAATGTCCACGCCCTGCTTGGCGGTAATCTTGCGGACTTCTTCAGAGATTTTCTGGGTGTAGTGGTTGATCACGTAGTCAGCGCCGAGATCGCGAGCCAAGTGCATCTTGCGGTCGTCGCCGGCGGTGGCAATCACTTTCGCGTTGTAGAGTTTGGCGACCTGAATGGCTGCAATGCCCACGCCGGAGTTGGCGCCCAACACCAGCACAGTGTGTCCGGGGCGTAGCGCGGCGCGACCGGTCAGCATGTGGAAGGCAGTGAGAAATACCAGTGGTACGCTGGCGGCTTGAGTGAAATCGAGTGCATCGGGGATGGGGATGACATTGACCGCCGGGACGGCCATCAACTCGCAGTTGCCGCCATCCACGCGATTGCCGAGCACGGTGAACTGCGCGCACTGGTTCTGAAGGCCCGAGGTGCAGTAGGAGCAGCAGCCGCAGAAACTCATCGGCGCAAGCAATACACGCTGGCCCACGGCGAAACCGCTGACGTAGGCGCCCAGCTCGACGACTTCGCCGGCAATATCGCTGCCCAGGATGTGCGGCAGCGGTACGCCGGGCAGACCCCTACGCACCCACAGGTCGAGATGGTTGAGGGCGCAGGCGCGCACCCGAATCAAGACCTGATCTTGACGGAGGACGGGGTCTGGAATTTCTTCGTAGGTGAGGACTTCGGGACCACCAAATTGATGAATGCGGACGGCTTTCATAAAAAGCTCCTGGTTGCGCGGCGCGTGGGTTGAGCCTGGCGCTGGCGGCGAATCGGTTTCCGGGCCTAGTTTAAACCACTGCAAGTTCAGAGCCTTGCGAGTGGTCGAGTTGTCAAAATAACACGGGAGAGCGGAAAATTCAGGGCTCACGCAAAAAGCCCCGCTCGCGGCGGGGCTTCTTGGGCAACGGTGCGAAAACCTTAGGCAACCTTCACGAAAATGATCACCAGCGTGAACAACACCAGCGATTCGATGAAAGCCAGACCGAGAATCAGCGCGAGCTGAATACCGGGACGGGCGGCGGGGTTGCGGGCCATGCCTTCGCAGGCGGCAGCAGCAACGCGGGACTGGCCGAGAGCGGCCAGGGCGACGGCGAGTGCCATGGCAAACCCGGAAGTGATCGCGACCCAGTTGGTTCCGACAGCCCTCATGGGCTCGGCTTGGGCATAGGCGGGCATAGCGAACATAGACAATGCCGCCACGCTCAGAAGGACGAAAAGTACTTTACGCATGGTGTTCTTCTCCTTGTAGCAAATTGCGGTTAGTGGGTGGTTGACGTCATCCTGGTGCAGACGCCCTCACGCTGACCGCCGTACAAAAACTTTGGGGCTAAAGCCCGTCGCGACCGGCCGATGACGCGGCCCTAAAGGGCCGCTCTCCCACGATTTCAATCTCGTTTGCTTCCATGGCTCAGGTCTTGTTGGTTCCTTTCAGCTAGTGCTCGTGTGCGGTGGCTTCACCCAAGTACACACAGGTGAGCAGCACAAAAATATAGGTCTGGATAAACGCGACGCCGATGTGCAGTCCCTGGAAAATAATCGGAATGCCGATCGGAATCAGCGAAAAGAACACCAGAGTCACCATTTCGCCGGCGAACATGTTGGCGAAGAGACGGATGGTGAGCGACAGCACGCGCGCCAAATGGCTGAAGACTTCGATGGGGAACATCAACGGCGCCAGCCACCAGACCGGGCCCATAAAGTGCTTTACATAACCGCCGCCGTGTTCCCTTAAGCCCTGAAAATGGTAATAGCACCAGGTCAGCAGCGCGCACCCCAGAGGAACGACGGGATTGGCTGTGGGAGACTCAAACGTCGGAACCAGGCCGATCAGGTTACATCCCAGAATGAACAGCCCCAGCGCCACCAGGTAGCCCATGTACTTCTGGTAGTGATGGCCGATGATTTCCTTGCCCAAGCCGCCGACAAAACCTTCGATGGACTCGAAGGTGTGCTGCAGGCCGCCCGGATTGTCCACGGAAAGACGGGAGCGAGTCAGTAAAAACAGGATGGTCAGCAGCAGGACCACGGCGATCTGCATGGAGACGTGGTCAGGAATGGGCGTCGCCGGGTGCGCCACGCGCACATGGAGGGCCTGCAGCAGCGCGGTGACGGGGCCGGCGAGGATCCGGTTCAGCAACTGTGTGAACGGCAGCTCGTGCATGAGTAAGAAACCTTTTTGCTGGAGACTCAGGTAGAAACTTTACAGTCCACGACGCAGCGCAACGTACAACTCGTAAAACGCTTCGCCAAGCATGGCCGCAACCGGCACGCACAGGCCTACCAGGAAGCCGTGGGTGGCGTGCGACCAACCTGTAAAGATAACATAGGCGCCGAGCCCAATCAAAAGATATCGCAGCAGGAAACGCGCCACGATGGAGCGGCCGGTCTCGCTGCTCCGGTCGTTGACGATGCGGCCGGCCAAGCCCTTAACCGCGCGGGCCAGCCAGTAGAAATTGAGGCAGGCGAGGGCAGCGCCCAAAGCAAAGCCCGCGGCGGAGGCAGCACCAAACCGCAACCAAGCAACGGGGAGAAGAAGGAAGCCGGAAATCCAACTACTGCGAACAATGCGGGCGGGAGCGTGCGAGTAGAAACGCTCAGCGGCGCCGGAGTCGTTCGCGGTGGTGGTGGGAACACTCATGCGGGGACGCGATGCCGAATCAATCAGGGGCGGAAGTCGCCATGCGGATCATCTGAACAAAGCCGACGATGGCACCGAAAATCACGCCTGCCAGGTAGAGCCAAGTGGTGTGGAAAAAATAGTCGGCCAGCTTGCCCAGCCCGAAGCCAAGCAATACGGCTGCCGGGATGATGAATCCGATTTCCGAGTAGCGGGCGATTAAGCCCCAGGCATCGCGGTCGCCGTCCGGTCGTGGCGTCATGGGCACCAGAGTAGCAGGTTCAGGAAGCGAGCGGCAGGGACCGTCGTTAACACAGGGACGGCCAGCCTCTGCGCGACATCGGCGGGCCCGGCCTTCGGCGTCACCCCGGAAGCCAGTTTGTATCCGGGCGGGTGAAGATAAGGGTGTTCACCTTGATGCTCCTGCTTCCACTGTTGGTGACGGTGAAGGCGGCGGTGGTGGAGATGAGACCAACGCCGGTGGACTGGGCTGTAGCTAGCGAATAAGGCTGGCAATCGGGACGGTTTGGACCAATCCCAGGGACCAATTCACCATTTGAATGAAGTGTTCAGGGAACACGCCAATCACTACAGTTGCCAAGGCGGTCACGCCTAGCGCAACCTTCATGGCCAAACTTACTGGCAAGCGGGACTGGTCACTGCCTTCGCGCATGAACATGGCAGTGGCAATCTTCATGTAGTAATACAGACCAAACAAGGCGTAGACCACGGCCAACCCGGCGAGCACATAGTGGCTGCTCTCGATCAGGCTAAGGAAAATGAAATACTTTCCGATGAACCCGGCCATGGGGGGAATGCCGGCCAGGGAGAGGAGGAAGAACAGCATCAGCACAGCTTCGACAGGGGCGCGATGATAGAGGCCGGCGAGGTCGTCCAATTCATCGCCAATCACATCGCGGTGGCGCAGCGAGGTGAGCACGGCGAACGCGCCCAGGTTCATGAAGGTGTACACCAAAAGATAGATGAGAATTCCGCGGAGGCCATCGGTGACTGCGGCTTGCTGTCCGGAGCCGAAAGCGACCAGACCGAGCAGCATATATCCAACGTGCGCGATCGACGAGTAAGCCAGCAGGCGCTTGGTGTTGTTCTGGGTGAGGGCAGCCAGGTTCGCACCGGTCATGGTGGCAATGGAAACGAACAGAATCAGCGGAGTGTAGATTGCGTGCAGCGGGAACAACCCGTAGAGAAGGATACGCAGCAGCATGGCCCATGCCGCCGCTTTCACCGCGACCGACATGAAGCCAGTCACGCAGGTGGGAGCGCCCTCGTAAGCGTCAGGCGCCCACTGATGAAATGGGATGGCGGCAATCTTGAAGAACAGGCCGACACAAACCGTGAGCAACGCAATCACCACAATGGGATCGTGGGGCCGAAGTTGGATAATTCCAGCGATCTGGCGGTGGATGACAGCCAGATTGGTGCTGCCGGTGAGACCGTAGAAGAGCGAGAGTCCGTAGGCAAAAATGCCGGACGAAAACGCACCCAGCAGCAGGTACTTCAAAGCGGCTTCGTTGGAGCGGCGGTCGCGGCGGAGGAATCCGACCAGAACATAGGTGGAGATCGCCATCAGTTCGAGGCCGATGAAGATCAGGATGATATCGAAGCCCGCGGCCATGCACATCATGCCGACCACCGAGAGCAGCATGAGAGAGTAGTATTCGCCGTGGTGCTCGTGCTCGACTTCCAGATACCGCACCGACATCAAGATCGAAATCGCAGTGGCCACCAGGAAGAGATAGAAAAAATAAAGGGCGAAGCGATCCACCAGCAGCGAGTTGGCCATGCCAAACTGCCCAGTAACGTTGGCTCCGGCGTGGGCATAAATAGACTGAATGCGCCAGACTCCGAGCGCCGAAAAGCATACTCCCACAAAAGCCGTGACCGCGTTGACCCACTTCCAGTCGGCGGGAAGCATGAGATCAATGAGCAGGATGCCCAGGGCAAAAAGAGTCAGCAACACCATGGGCAGGGCCAGCAAGTAGTCGAGGCTGGTAAACATTTGTGAGGTCGAGCCCACTAGTTGGTCCCCTTCGGGGCCGGAGTGGGAACCACGGCGGCCTCCGCGGCGGAAGGCGGCGGCAGCACTCCGGCATTCACGGGAGCGCCCACGCCCGGATAACCTGGCCGAACCGTCTGCACCAGCGCATTGACCGGCTGTTCCAGAATCTGAAAGAAGGGCTTGGGGTAGAGGCCAATCCAGAAAGCTGCAATGAGCAATGGTGCAAAGGTCAGCATCTCCCTGCCGGTAAGGTCGTGCAGCTTTTCATTTTTGGGATTGGTAACGGGGCCGAAGAAGACGCGTTGGTAAAGCCAAAGCAAATATGCGGCGGCTAAGATCACGCCGCTGACGGCCCAGGCGGCCCACATCTTGTTTTCCATGAAAGCGCCCTGCAGGATGGTGAACTCTCCCACGAAACCGTTGAGCAGGGGCAGTCCCATGGAGGAGAGAAACATGATCATGGTGATGGTGGCATAGACCGGCATGACATTCGAGATGCCGCCGTATTCTGAAATTTCGCGGCTGTGACGGCGCTCGTAGAGAATGCCAACAATCAAAAACAGTGCGCCGGTAGAGATGCCGTGGTTGATCTGCTGCAGTACCGAACCACTAATGCCAGCTGGGTTCAGAGCAAAGATGCCGAGTGTGCAGAAGCCCAGATGGCTGACCGAGGAATAGGCCACC
>JBBQVN010000121.1:0-11317 GCA_038211475.1 Terriglobales bacterium
CGAAGCCCGATCCATCGCCATGGCAAAGAGCATGTTTTTTTGTTGGTAAGCATCCATCAATTCTCGTTGCGCCGCCTGATCCTCGGGATTCGCCGTCAAGGTCACCTCGGCATCGTGGATATAAAGGTTGACCCGCGTCAGGTTCTCTTTGTAGGCGTCTTTTAATTCCGGAGTTTGCGCTGCCACACTCTCTAAAATTTGCTGGTCAGCAGGGTCGCTGATGGGCGCTGCGGCAGTTGACGGCGTCACCGGTGTCGTCGAGGACGTCCCCAAATCCCCTCGGAACAGCAGTCCGGCCAGCAGTAACACGGCTGCCAGCGGTGCTGCGATTAAAAACGGGTTCCAACGGCGGCGCTTGTCTGGCAAGTGGAGCACTTGCTGCTGAGGATCCCGAATCAGTCCCTCTTGCCGCAGCTGCAAAGCAATGGCATTCCAGACTCGCGGCGCTGGTTCCTCATACTCTGCCAGGTCACGAGCTTCGCGGGAAATCAGATCCAGGTCCGCCGCCAAGCCCTCACAGGCGGCGCACGAATTCAGGTGTTGGTTGAACTCCGGATTCCCGCCGTTCTCGGGACCTTCCGGCAAAGTTTGAACGAACTCGACGCAATTCATTGTGTTACTCTCCCCGATATTGTCACTGCCGCGCTCCCGATGGCTTTCCGGCCTTTTCGGCTCTGCTCAACTTCAGGAGTTCACGTAACTTCAATCGTGCCTTGTGCAACTGCGACTTGCTGTTGCCGACCGAACATCCGACCATGCCGGCAATCTCATTGTGCTCAAATCCCTCGACATCGTGCAGCACAAAAACTGTTTTGTACCCTGGTGGTAGTTTCTCGATGGCACTTTGCAACTCTATCCGGTCAATCGAACTGGCCAGCCGCGTGTCTTCTCCGCCGAAGTCGCGCTTCTGGCTGTCCTCTTCGTTCTCCACTGGCTCGTCCAGCGAGATCAAATTCAGACCCTTCTTGCGCAACTTCATCAGTACGACGTTCACCGTCATGCGGTGCAACCACGTCGAGAACGCCGACTCGCCCCGGAACTGGCCGATCTTGCGGAAAAGTTGCAGGAAAGCTTCCTGCGCCAGGTCTTCCGCTTCCTGCGGATTCGATACCATTCGCAGGCACAGCGAATACACTCGCCGCTTGTGCAGGTTGTAGAGAAACTCGAAAGCTTCCCCGTCTCCCTGCTTGGCCCGCTCGATCGCTTCCGCTTCGTTGATCTTTGCTTGTTTCAGGTCGGTCAAAAGTTTGTCCGGCCGCAGTGGTTGAGATGCAGCCTCTGTCTCTTTTCGTTGTATGTTTGCCAGCATTCACTGACTACGAACACCAGCATAGCATCAGGGTTGCACGGTCGCCGGACGGATTAGGCACATCCCACGCACATCCCAACCACACCGCAACCCCATCCCGAACGCCGTCAACGGCCAGCCAAATTGCGGCTGGCTGTGGCCCTCCGGGCCGAAACCATGTTGGGGCTGTCCTTCCCCGCCAACAAATCCTATCCTTTGGCGGTAATGGTTTCCAGCCCATGCCCATGCGGGCCTAACTCCCGCTGCCGCAACAGGAAAGCGAACAAAACCCCAAGCACTCCTAAAATCGAGAAAATCCACATCCCCGGCGTGTAGCCTGCCGGGTTATTGGCTCCCGCGTGGGCATGATCGTTGGTCCAGCCCACCAGCAGGTTCAGTCCCGCCAAGCCAATATTCTGAATCATGGTCATCAACCCGTAGGCCGTGCCCAGTTTGGACTGGTCCACAATGTAGGCGACCGAGGGCCACATCAGCGCCGGAATCAGCGAAAACGCCACCCCCATCATCGCCATCGGAACATACAAGCTGATGTGGGTGTAGGCCATGATCAGGTACACCGGTATGAGCAGCGTCGAGCCCAGCATCATGAGCAGGGCGCGCTTGCCTACTTTGTCGGCGAACAGCCCGAACAGCGGGGTGCCGATCATGGTGGAGGCGGTCAGGATGCTCACCAGGAAGCCACCCAATTCGCGGGACGTGCCATGCGCGTCCATAAAGAACTTGATGGCAAAAGTTTCAAACGGAAAGATCGCCGAGTAGAACACGATGCAGAGCGCGACGATGTACCAGTAGGAAACGCCGAAGTTAAACAGGTCGCTGAACACTACCTTGTCGGTCGATCCGGCTTGCCCCACCGCAAAGTTCTTGTCGGCATACACTTCCATCGCCCAATAGATCACCGCCCCGGTAATGCAGAACGTCGCAAATCCGACTGAAATCAGCAACGGCGAGCGCCAGTTCGTGTACGCCGGCTTGGCCCACGTCGGCGAGTTCTGCGCCAGCCACGTTCCCAACCGCGAGATAGTCAGGTTAATGCCAAATGCGAAGCTCAATTCCTTGCCGCGAAACCACTTGGCAATGGCGGTGGTGACGGCCACGATCAGCGATTCCGCGCCCAGGCCGAAGATCAGCCGTCCCGAAGCCATCACCGCCAACTGACCTGATGCCACGGTGACCGCCGACCCGATCAGGCACAGCGTACCGAAGATAAGGATCGCCTTGCGCGTTCCGATGCGGTCCACTACATATCCCCCGACCAGCACCATGAACACGTTGGGGATGCTGTAAATCGCCTGCAACAGTCCGATGTTTGAATCGGTGAAGTGCAGCTGCTTCACCAGCAGATCGGCGATGGGCGCGATGCAGTCGTACACGTAGTAGTTCCCGAACATGGTCAGGCTGACCACGACCAGCACAATCCACCGGTACATTCGGGAAGGCTCAGGGCGCACGGGTTTAGGCATCACTTCAGTCATGAAGGTTTATCCCACTGCGAATTCAAGACCTCACCCCGGCGAGTTATTCCGGGAGTGCGAATTCAAGAAGATAACAGATTCGCGGGAGGAACCCAAAGGCGTGATTGACGACGGTTCGTCGGCGGCAGGGTAAGCGCGGGGGCATTCTCCCTTGGCAGCGGGATGGGGCCATGTGACGGGTTCGGCCTTAGCCATACAGCACGGTCGCCATCCGGTGCAGCACTCTCTACTCTGCAAAGGCTAGGACGGCGCGGACACTCTAGATCAGCTTGGTCCGCCAGACGGAGCACGAGTTCGCTGGCCATGTGCGTCCAATTTGCGTCGCCGTCGTTATCCGGGAGCACGTGGGTATTGCGTAGACATGCCCCAGCTCAGTCAACCCCGCGCCCAAGTGATCGGTTATTATAAACAGGCATTTTCCTATGCTCCGGTTTGCAAAAAACGAGGGGGCGATGGCGGTCCGAAGGTTGGGACTCGGACTCTACTGGACGCGGGAGCCGGTGATCCTGGCCGTGCTCTCCGTCCTGACGATCGGTTTTTTTTTGGCCGTGAGCGGTTTGTCCCGCACGTACCACACGCAACAGCAGTCGCTGGCCAACCGATGGTTCACTCGAGGCGTTGCCGACCTGAAGGAACAGCGTTTTGACCGAGCGGTCATAGAATTTCGCGCGGCGTTGCTGTACTCCCGCGGCAACTACGATTACCAACTCAACTTGGCCGAGGCCTTGCTCGGCTTGCATCGCACCAGCGAGGCCGGCGCGTACTTGAGCAACCTGCGGGAGCAGCAACCAGAGAATGGGCTGGTAAACCTGGAACTGGCGCGTATCGCCGCGCAAGAGGGCGACACCGAGACAGCCCTGCGTTACTACCACAATGCAACCTATGCGGCTTGGCCTAGCGATCAGGAGGTGCAACGGCGCAACGCCCGCCTGGAGTTGATCGAGTTTTTGTTACGCAGTAACGCCAACGCGCAAGCGCAGTCTGAGTTGATCGCGCTGGCGGCGAATTTGGGCGACGACCCCACCCAACAGGCACGGGTGGGCAATCTTTTTCTCAGGGTACACGACTACGAACACGCATTGGCCGAGTACAGCCTCAGCCTTAAGTCGCAGCGCGACAACCCGCCCGCTTTAGCGGGGGCGGGGCTGGCTGCGTTCGAGCTTCGCCAATACGATCTGGCGCAACGATATCTGGAAGCGGCGGTTGATGCCGACCCCGGCGATGCCCAGAGCGCCAGCCGGCTCAAGTCCGCCGAACTTGTGCTGCAAATGGATCCCTTCCGGCGCCGGCTCCCGGCATCTCAGCGCGATCGGATCGTTATGCAAGCCTTTGCCTCAGCGGGCCAGCGACTAAAAAACTGCGGCCTCGAAGGCGTTGCGGGGGCGCCAGCAGCGCCGCAGAGTCTAGCCGCGACTTGGACCAAGATGAAGCCACAGATCACCGAGAGAGGCCTGCGCCGGGATCCGGACTTAGTGGAGGACGCCATGGAACTGGTGTTTCACATCGAACGTGAAAGCAAGATTAAATGCGGTGATCCCAACGGCACCGACTTGGCCCTGCTTTTAATCTCAAAACTGCACGAGGGGAACTAGCGACGTGCAAGGGTCCGACTCACAACCCGGGTTGCCGTTAGAAAACGAAGAGGCCGGGGCAGAATCAGCGTTCCCCAAGCCCTTATCCGGCTCCCTGTTGCGATCGGTGTTTCGGGAAGAGCGTTTCTTTCTCGTTCTGTCCGTGTTCATCGGAATTTTCTCAGGCCTTGCAGTGGTTTGTTTTCGCTTCGCCATTGATTGGTGCCGCATTTATCTGCTGGGATCCGGAGCTATGCTGACTCCGCTTCGACTGGTGCTGGCGCCAAGCCTTGCCGGCTTGGTGATCGCGGCGCTGGTCATTCATGTTTTCCCTCTGGCGCGCGGCAGCGGAGTGAACCAAACCAAGGCGGCGCTCTACATCTTCAACGGCTATATTCCGCTTCGCACCGCCATTGGAAAGTTCATTACCGCGGCGCTCGCCATTGGGTCGGGACACTCGCTGGGCCCCGAAGATCCATCTTTGCAAATTGGCGCCAGTCTAGCTTCCGCGCTGGGACGACGCATGCATCTATCGCGTGACCGGATGCGCCTGATCGCTCCCGTCGGCGCTGCCGCCGGACTCGCCGCGGCATTCAATGCGCCCATCTCTGCAGTGCTGTTCGTGATCGAAGAAGTCATTGGCCGCTGGACGGCCGGCATCCTCGGCTCCGTGGTTCTATCGGCGGTATCCAGCGTGGTGGTAATGCGATGGTTCTTAGGATCAGAGTCTCTTTTTCGGATACCTGCGGTGCAACTGGAGCGGCCTTCGGAACTCATCGCCTATGCCATCCTCGGAGTGGTGGGGGGACTGGCTTCGGTCGTCTTTGCCAAGGGCATTGCGGCTGTCCGCTCATGGTGCAAGGAACTGCCACGTTGGACGCAATATTTCCAGCCCGCGATCGCAGGCTTGCTCATTGGGATCATTGCGGTCCTGGGAGCGCCGCAAATCATGGGCGCAGGCTACGAGTATATTGACCAGGCGATGCACGGTCAGTTTACCTGGCAAATGCTGGCCATCTTGGCAGGATTGAAAATCGTTGCCACTCTGCTTTCATTCGTCAGCGGAACTCCTGGAGGGATGTTTGCTCCAACCCTATTCATCGGCGCCATGCTGGGTGCGGCAGTCGGAGGAGCGGAACATGTGTTTCTGCCGCAGTTGAGCGGCTCCCCCGGCACCTATGCATTGGTGGGCATGGGCGTCTTGTTCGCGGGATTCCTGCGCGCGCCCATGACTTCAGTCTTCATGGTGCTGGAAGTCAGCGGCAACTACTCCATCATCGTCCCCGTCATCGTGGCCAACACCTTCGCGTATGTCATCTCCCGCGGTCTGCAGCCGCTTGCGATCTTCGACGTGCTGACACGCCAGGACGGTTTGGAACTGCCATCCATGGAAGAACAGAGAGAAGAGGGGATTTTGCGGGTGGAAGACGCGATGCGAGCCGCGCCACTCCCCGTGCTGGACGCGGACGAACCCCTCGAGCGCGCGTGCCAGCAGCTGGACGAGAAGTCGCCGGAGGCATTGCTGGTACGTTTGAATCCGACGGGATGGAGCAGCGTCACCCGACACGAGCTCGAGACCATGATCAAGGAGGGCAAAGGCAATCTCACCTTGGTCTCCATCCTCGCCAGCCGCCAAATCCCGTATGTGCACCCGGATCATCCGCTGGAGGTGGCGCTGCGGCATGTGGATCGTTGGCCGCTGATACCGGTCGTAAGTCGCGCCGACTTCCGCAAGCTGGAAGGAGTGATTTCCCAACAGGATGTTTTGGAGCGATACCGGCGAGGAGAGGAATAAGCGACGTTAATCTCCCTATCTTTTTGTTGCCGAAACTGAACGTGATCAGCCGTTCCCTCGTACTTGAAGTCTCACGGTGTAAAGGCAAAGGACAGTGGACTAGAGTACCCCACTACCAAAACGAAAGGCTCCGCTTTATCGGAGCCCTGAAAACAGTAAGATGATTGTCTAGCGACTTGCTTAAGAAATTAGTCCCGGCTTCGTATTGGTTACTCCTTTGGGGCAGGGCGGTTGGCTTTTAGACGAGCTTGTTTCCGGTCTAAGAGAATGTTAATTTCTTTTACGAGAGCAAGTAGTTTATCAGGATCTTTTTCTTCGGCAGCTAATGCGGCAAGCTCCATCCATCGCTCGCGGTCCTCTTGCATAGAACTCCCCCTCCTCTCAATAGGGCAAAAATGTAAACACTGTTGGAGTAGAGAAGTTGTGTCAACTACTCAGTCGGGAGCCCGACCGAGGCCGCTGACATACAGGGACATAAATAAGTAGGAAAGGCGACAGATACACTTTAGTGAATTGGTTGCCTGCTTCGTAACTATTTCTTCCGTTGGCGGATTTTGATATCGAAACTGACCACGCCATTCTGGTCACGCAGGGCCACAATGGAGATGTTGCGGGTCACGTTGTACTCCGCCTGGATAACTTGCTGGGATGCGATGGCGACGTTCTGGCTATAGGTAAGAGTCAGATTGCTGGCGACTTGCTGCTCGATGGTGAGTTGAGCCCCCCGTCCAGCACTGGTGGACGTCGTCGAGGTCGCCAGGCCTTGCGGGTCCACCTTGATTCGGCTTACTCCGAACAGCTTTTGTACCCGGTTGCTCACCGTGGCATTGATGGCTTCGGAGAGGATCAGATTAGAAGCTTCGCTGCTGAATGCGGAAGTTGTGGAGGAGCCGGAAAGCGCCTGGGACTCTTCGCGAGTGCGGCCCAGGGCGAGCAGGGCGATGATATCTTCGTCGGCCAAAGGCGGTTCTGAGCGATAGTTGAGCTGCAAACCATTGGGCTTGTCGAGGCTGCCGTTCAGGTTCAGAGTAATGTCATAGTCGGCCACTCGAGTGGTCGCTTGCAGATCCAGCACCGGCTCAATGTGAACCGGATTGCTGAACAGAACGTCGCCGCGTTCCAGTTTGTACTTTCGGCTGTTGAAGTAGATGTCACCTTCCAGAATGTCCACTCGTCCCAGCACCGCTGGCCGGGCGAGAGTGCCGCGTAAGTGCAAGTCGGCGTCGCCCGACAACTTAGCCAGCGCCATCTCGGCCCGCAGTTCCGGAGCGGTCAGGATGTGGACGTCGAGCCTCACCCGGCTGCTGAGCGCTTCCGGGGAAGGCGGACTCACCACCCGAAGCCGGTTGCCATAAGCGCTAAAGTCGAACCCCGGAGTGATGGACAGCTTGTTGACGGTGATATCCCCCGATATCAGCGGGGCCAGGTTGGTTCCGCTCAAATGTAAGTCGGCATCTGAAGTGGAACTAACGCCGGGGGGATAGCGCAGGCGCACATCCCGCTGGGTAAGCGTGAAATCTAGAGCGAACAGGCCGCGCGTGTTGATGGCCGACCCGGTGATGTTGACCATTCCGCCGCCGGTGCGTGCCGTCAGAGTCTCTACTTTCAAAAACGTGCGATCGAAGCGCAGCGACCCTTGGATTTCACTTAGACCGCTGGGCAGATCCCCGTAAGTCAAACTCCCCTGCTCCACTTTGACCGAGCCTTGCAGCACCGGGTTATGCAAAGTTCCGCTGACCCCAACCGCTAGCTGGACCAGCCCAGAAGTCGTCAGGGCGGGGTCATAAGCCTCCAGCAGCTTAAGAGAAACTTGACCGTCGAGATGGACATCCACTTCGCCGGGGTCGGCAAGGCGCACAGAGCCGCGGGCGGTGAAGTCGGTGTCCTTGCCCTTGAGGTGAAACTGGCGAATGGTGGCGACTTGGTCTTGCATCGCCACTTCCAGTGGCCCTGCGTTTTCCACTTCCACGTCCTCCAGGGAGGCGTGCACGTGGTCGAGGCTGGCCAGCACACGCAGATCGCGCGGCCGGCGCAGCGGGCCTTGCACCGTGATTTGCCCTGCGGCCAGTGCGTGTCCGGTCACTCGCTGCGACAAGTACACCCGTAGCAGCGAATCCACATCCAACTCGCCGAAACGAAGCTTGAGATCAGCAGGGAACTGGTCCCGCAGGTGGACGGAACCCGTAACCTCTAACTCTGACTTTTCAAAATGCGAGCGGCCAGTGACCTGGGCGTCGGAGCCATGGGTGTTCACGTCAACGACAAATTCCCCCGTTTTTTCGTTATCAAGCGTCAGGTCGCGCAGCACCAGATGGGCCTCGATGACCGGCGCCTCAATCGTGCCTGAGCCTTTCGCGCGGAAGTCGGCGCTGCCCGCAACCCGTACCGGACTCTTCTGCAGCGGCAACACTTTCGCCAGGTCAAAGTCGTTGCCTGCTAGGTCAAAATGGAAAGCGTCCGTTCGGAAATTGTAGGCCCCGCCTCCCGTGATGTGGGCGGCGCCGCTGGACAACTTCAAGTTGTCAACCAGGAACTCTTGGCCGGCCAAATGCACCGCACCCGAGAGTGCCGACACGCTTTGTCCGTAAGCTCCGCCTTGAGTTAACAGTAGGATGCCGTCGCCATGAGGGTGGCTCATCGTGCCGCTGACGGTGGCAGTAAGATTGGCCTTGCCTGTGATCGGGAGGGAGTAACCGGCCAGAGCCATAACCTCCGCGACGTCAGCATTGCGCGCGTCCAGGCGTGCGCTGTAGACATCGTCTGGCCGCATGGCGTAATGGCGCAGTCCAACGGTGCCAGAAAATTGGATCTCAGTATCCCGATGATTCCAGATCGCGTTCTTGATCAACAACGCTGTGGGGGAAATCTGCAAATCGGCGGCCAGCGAATTACCTTGCAGCACTTGCTCGGAACGCCCGGCAGTTTTTGGCAAGAGCAAGTCAAAGTCCTGGGCGTCCAGGTGACCAACAATTTGCAGCGCTGACAGTTTCCCGGTTGCCGAACCTGCGAACCCGGCGCGGCCATGTAAAGTGATGGGAAACGATCCACCGGGCTTCAACGCGGCGATTTCCGGTCCCAACTCAGTCAGGTCGGTGCTGGCCGCGGTGAAGTTCAAGCTCATACGTGAGGATAATGTGCCCTTGGCGTGAAGCTGGGTGCCAGGGGTGCTTAGCTCGAGTTGATCCACTTGCAGTTCATCGCGCGCCCCCCGGTAGGTTGCTTCAATCTGTGCCTTCACCGGAAGCTGATGTGCCGCGGGATGAGGCGGCGGCGCGACCGCCAAGTTGAGTTTGGTTTCCGCGTCGCGGTAGGTGCCGATCCAAGAGACTTCTGCCGTGCCGCGGGCAGTTCCACTCAGTCGCAGCGGTGACAGCGGGAGTGCCTTGGTGTCAAGCGCCTGCAGCACATTCAAGACAGAGAATCCTTCCACCTTCAATCGGACCAAACCGCGCTGCACTGCGAGCGCTGACATTTTAGTGTCGCGTGGCGCCGTCGAAGGGGAGTTCTGCCAGTTCGTCCAGTCGGCATCCCCGGAAGCTTCGCCCCCGGCCAGCCTGGCTTTAATTTCCCGCAGATGAATCCGCTGCGGCGTGAGGTCGAACTTCGCATTCAAAGCAACGTCACGAAGGTTCAGGCCGTCCTGCTTCCAGTCCAGTTCGCGGATCGCGAGAATCCCCTGCGATGAAAAATTGGCGGCTGACCATTCGCCTTTTCCTTCCACCGTCGCCGAGCCGCTGTTCAGTTCCGGCCGCCGCGTAATCGTTCCCAACTGCCGCCCGTCCAGCTTGATGTGATACTCGCCTTTAATCTTCGGCTGTTTGAAGTCAGCCAAGCCTCCCTGGAAATCAAGCGACGACCGTCCGGAAACCACGTTGAGGGTCTTGAAGTCCAAACGCTCGCGCGATAGTTGGAATTGAGTGTGGGCCGTCCATGCCAGAGGCCGCAATCCCGGCAGAGTCGTGTCCACTTTCCCCAGTAGCACCTCGCCCTCGTAGTAGTGGCGGAAGAAAAAATACTGCATAGAAGCATCCACATCGTTGGCTACAAAATCCAGAGGGGTTCGCTGGTCGTTGATCTGGATTTCGCCGCGGCGCACCTGCAGGCGCGAGATGCGCAAGGCAATCAGTTGTTCCACCGGAGTTTGCACTGAGGGATTGCCGCGCCTCGGATCTGGCGCGTTGGTGGTTCCGTCCGCGTATTCAATGATGTGGATGACGGGCCGCTCCAGTTCCACCGAACGGAAACCAACCTTCAGTTTGAGCAATGCCGTGAGACTGAATTGTGCCGTGATCCGGTCGGCATGGGCAAAGGGAATTTCCTTATCGGCTTCGCGTCCATGAATGGTCAGCTCCAGGGCTTCGACGCGTCCACGGAAGGGCACGATGTGGAATGCGCCAAGCTCCACGTGCCCCCCTGTAATGCGCTCTAGTTCCTGGATCAGCCGGCTGCGGACCTTGGTGCGAAACGACTCGGTTCTCACGTACCATGCGAGTCCTCCCGCCATTACGACTAGCAATAGGAAGAATCCCAGCAAGTATCGCGCCCAACGGCGTGGCGGCTTGGGAGTGGGATCGGTCATCGCGCCGGCTCTTCCTGGGGCGAGCCCTTGATCGCGATTTTCGCGTCGGTTCGCAGTTGGGTCAGCCAGTCCGCCTGAAGTTCGCCCATGCGCTGCTGCGTCAGTAGTTCCTTGATCTGCGCGGTGACCTGCGACAGCGGAACCTCTTTGCCTCCGTGTTGCTTGAGTTTGGGCAGAAATGTCTCGCGATAATAGCTGGCAATGGACCGGGAATCCACTTGGACATTGGGAAGCAGGCGGGTATCCACTTTGTCCATCAGCGCAAGTTCATTGGCGATGTAACTTTCCAGTTCGACGATGGTGACGCCGTAGCTGCCCAAAACGTTCTGCCAACCGGCCTCGGTAACGGCTGCGGAAAAATGCGAGCGCGCCTCCGCGACCCGCGCCTTCACCGCCTCTGTGGCCGGCGTCATGGTTTCTGGCTGCACCTGCTCGCTCAACAATGCCCGGTCAATCATCCGCTGCAGGGTGGCTTGGCGGTCGGCTTCGGAGATCGAACCCCAGGGCCGCCCGCCCAGCAGCGCCTCGCACGCTACTGCTTCATCCCAATCGCTCTGCAAAATGATTTGGTGGTTTACCGTGGCCACA
>JBBQVN010000122.1:0-11259 GCA_038211475.1 Terriglobales bacterium
ACGCGCACTGTCACTTCGCCGCCAGAAAGCAAGCAGACGCGGGAATGAGATCTGCGAAGTTCGCGCAGGCGCGACAACAGGTAATCCGCCGCGCGACTGTAGTCCCAGTCATCGCAGGAGTTGTCCGTGACGACTGCGAAACCGGAACGGGCGGCTGCGTCGGCTGCGTGTTGCAACGCCACTGCATTGGAGAGCACCGGTAGCCAACGCGAGTTTTGGAAGGCGGGGGAACCGGACTTGGGCGTTTCCTCAAGGCGGCGGTCGCGGAAAAGCGACGCGACGAAAGCGGGAAATTGCGCGGTCATCGAGTATTTTTCGGCGACGGTGTAGCAGTCTTCGACGGTGGTGGGGTCAGGCATGGTGGGGCCGGAGGCAAGGGCGTCGGGCGTGTGATCGGGCACGTCAGAGACAAGCAGCGAGACTTGGCGGCGAGGGGCGGCGGCGAGGGCCATGCGTCCTCCTTTGACCGCGGATAAGTGTTTGCGAATCGCGTTGATTTCCGCAATGGGAGCTCCGGAGTGCACCAGAACGCGGTAAGTAGTAATCAGATCCGCGAGCGAGAGAGCGGGGTCGAGCGGCTGTTCGACCATCGAGGAGGCGCCGCCGCTTAACAGAAAAACGACCAGCGTATTGGGCTCCAGCGAGTGCAAGCGATTAAGGATTGTTTCGGCAGCGCGAACGGAATCGGCAGTGGGGGTGGGATGTCCACCCTGGAAGAATTGGAACCCAGCGAGGTTGGCGGGTTCGGGCGCAACCACGATGCCATGCAAAGGAATCTCTGCGCGAGCGGCGAAGGCTTGGGCCATGCTTCCGCCGGCTTTTCCAATGGAGACGACAAAGATGCGGGCATAATCCTGCAGGTGGTAGATTTGATGGCCGATTCGGAGCGCGTCGGCCTCGTGGCGAATGAACCGGCTAAATGCACGAGCCACTGTGGATTGGGCCAAAGCATCCGCAAAGATGGCGCGCGCGGTCGGGCGAAGGTCGGGTGCAGGCATAAAGGGATTATAGGGCGCGAGGTCGGCTGCGAGGCTAGCACTGGCGATCGTCTAGCTGGGCTTAGCGAATCCACTGGCCGTCTCGTATTATCAAGAGCGCATGAGCGAACCTCCAAACCATTTTGCCCCGCAGACATTACTGATTGACGCGGATGACACGCTGTGGGAAAACAATGTTTATTTTGAACGGGCTATTGCGCAGTTCATTTCGTTCTTGAACCATCGGGAACATTCCGCAGAGCAGGTCCGCGAGGTGTTGAATGATGTGGAGCGCGACTGCATTGTGCAGCATGGTTATGGCCTGCACAGCTTTGCCCACGCGCTGGAGAATACTTTCGAGCGGCTGTCGGTGGATCCGGTGACGCCGGAGTTGCACCAGAAGATCCACAGCTTTGCCCATGCCATTGCCGGACAACCGGTCGAGATTCTGCCTGAGGTGACGGAGACGCTGGCCTACCTGGCGGAGCGCCATCACCTGATCGTGATGACCAAGGGCGCGCTGGTGGAACAGGCAAGCAAGGTCGAACGCTCCGGCCTAAAAGAATATTTCGCGGCGGTGGAGATTGTAGCGGAAAAAAATGAGAAATCGTATCGCGCGGTCATTGAGAAATATGCGCTGGCTGCCGATTCGACCTGGATGGTAGGCAATAGTCCGAAGTCTGACATCAACCCGGCGCTGGCGGCGGGTATTCATGCGATATTTGTACCGCACGGCAACACCTGGGTGCTTGAGCATGAGGAACTTGCCGAGGCGCGGCCTCCGCAGAGGCTGTTGGTGGTGGAGAGCTTTGCCGAACTGCGGGGAAAGTTCTGAGTCGTAGTCAAGGCGCGAGGTGTGGCTGTCGCGCTTTGTGGCTTGCGGGCTGGCCGCGTTCTCCCAACATCATCCGAAAGGCGGAAGGTCCCATGCCGGTGATCTTGCGGAAGCTGCGGGTGAAGTGACTTTGGTCGGCGAAGCCGGTGGCCATGCTGACTTCCGCAAGCGACACTTCGCCGGAAAGCATTTGTTCGCACGCGGTGCGGATGCGAAGGCGGTGAACATGCTCGCCAATTCCCTCTCCAACATTTTTCCGAAACACGCGTGAGAGATGCACCGGATGGACACCAGCTTCGCGGCTGAGTTGGTCCAGAGTAAGGCGCTGGCAGTGCTCGACTTTCAACTTCTCGAGCACACGGCGAAGCCACGGCGGAGGGTATTTGCTATCGCCGCGGGGCTTGCCGGAGGCAGCGGCGAGTAACTCAGCAAGCAAACTCTCGACGCAGATATCATGGTCGCTGGAATTATGAACGTCGGAATTATGGTCGCGGAGATTATGACCGCTTAGATCATGGCCGCCGAGATCATCCATGCCAAGTTTTTTAACCTCGGGATTGTGGGCAGGATCGGCGCCGCGAGTTTCGCGATACAACTTCATTCCCAGCCAGAGTAAATCTCCACCGCCAGCATCCGTATAAGCGACGTTCAAGGAGCGACCATCTTGGGCAAGAGACTGTTGCAGACTGGGGCGAATTTCAATTTGAAAGAGACGAACCCCATTGGGGCCAATCTCATCCTGATGGGGAATGCCAGCAGGGCGGCACATGAGGGTGAAGGGTGGCACCTCGTTTTGCTCGCGGCCGTAGCGCTCGCGATAGTCGCCGCCGAGAACCACACCGAAAAACGGAAGCTCATGCGAATGGGGCGGCAGGCGGCATGGGGAGGCGTGCTGCAGGTCGGTGAAAATGGCGCCGTATTGCTCGCGCTTCGCCTGAACTGCCCCGAAGAACGAGCCTCCGCTGAGGCGATGCTCCCGAACTGGTTCCAGCTGCGTTTGCCCCATCAGTTCCCAACCCCACTACAAGATGTTGTGTTTATTCTAGACCGCCCGCCGCGCACCCGGTAACGTGGAAGCAGATGTGGAAATCTCCAGGAGGATGTTTATGAAGCATGTATGGCTGCTGCTGTGCATTTCGGTTTCGCTGCTGGCTCAGGACGGCTCGAAACCGCCATCGAAACCAGCCGATGAAAACACTTCGACCTCACCGGTATATACGGCGGATGGCCGGTTGGTGTTCCCCGCGAAGTATCGGGAGTGGATTTATCTGACCTCCGGAGTGGACATGAGCTACAGCCCGAACCCGATGATGATGGGCCACTCGATGTTTGACAACGTGTTTGTGAATCCGGAAGCCTACCGGGCGTTTCTGGAAACCGGGACGTGGCCTGACAAGACCATGCTGGTGCTGGAGGTACGCAAGGCGGGGACCAAGGCCTCCATCAACAAAGCCGGGCATTACCAGACGGGAGAGTTGATGGGCCGGGAAGTTCATGTGAAGGATGAAGCAAACCTACCGGGCAAGTGGGCCTTCTTCGGCTTCGAAGAAAACACGACCGCCAAGGCCACGCCGCACGAGGCCGCGTGCTACTCATGCCACGAGCAGCATGCCGCGGTGGACACTACATTTGTGCAGTTCTATCCGACGCTGCTGGAAATCGCGAAGAAGAAAAATACTCTCAGCGCGGCCTACGTGAAGGAAGAGGCTGGCGGCGGGGAGGATGGAAAAAAGGGCAGCAAAAAATAAATGGCGGGGAGGGCGGCGAGGAGGCGGGACGACTAAGCCGCCTTCCGCCGGTATCTCCAATACAGGCCGGCCAGACCAGAGGAAATCATCACCAGGGTACTGGGTTCCGGGACGGCTGGAGGAGGCCGGGTGGGCGTGCACGGAACTTCCTTGCTCTCATCATCCTTGATACCCAATTTCTGTTCTATTTTCTCCTCGCCCGCAGTCTCGCAGTGGGTGGGAATGATAGGTGGCCCGACCGACAACGGGAAGAAGGGGAACGGGTTCAGGGGAGGCTGGCCAGCGTGCCCGATGGACAATTGGGGATGGCGGAAAGGGCCGTCGAAATCAAACGGCGCCGGGATGTACTCGGCCTCCTGGGGCAGCGGCTGTTCAAAGATTTCTTTGGGCGGCTCGGCCGGCGAAGTACCGAGTTGCGCGGCTCCCTTGCCACGATTGGCACAGCGAGTTCGTGCAATGGTCTTTCCGTCGGTGATGACTTTTTCGCCGGCGGGAAGATGGATTTTTTTCTTGGTCCAATAGAGCTTCCCGCGCATGCGATAAGACAAGTAGAGATCCTGGGGAGCACTCAAACGAATGAGGCGGGCGCGGCTAAAATCAAAATCGGCGTAGTGGACGGCAATTTCCGGGTCGCGTTCGGCCGCGAGCTTGAGATCCTCAGGCGTTTCTACACCGCCTGGAACCACGGAGTAGGGATAGACCACCCGTTTGCGCGTCTTCGCAGGAAGGGCGGCAGATGGTTGAGTTGCGAGTAAGGCGAGATTGTCGTGGGTATCGCCACGCGACCAAGTGGAGTTGGCGTCCTTTGAAACCGAAAGAGCAGCCGACAGAAAATCCATCTTGCGCTGCGCAAATCCCTCGAGTCGCGACAAAAACGAAATGTTCTGATCGCCCAGTTGGTGCCACGAATCCAGATTGAAACGAGCGCGTTCAGCTAGCTGCGGAAGATACGTGGGGACCAGCCAAGCGCCAACCGCCGAACCGGCTACAAATATCAGCAGCAAAACCACGAGACGGCGTCGATTGCGCTGATGGCGATAGCGAGCGCGAAGCTTTCGTCGGCGACGCACCGGCGAGGGCGGGTGTTTCAATCCCAGACGAATCATGGCAGTGCCCTGAGCTTTCCGGGGAGGTGAAACTCATTATGTTTGGGCATTCCAAGTAGCCGCTCTGAGGAACTGAACATACCCCAGCAGCTAATAGCAAGGCCGCGTTTCACAATCATACACCGACGGGCGAGGAATAACGGATAAAAGAAAAGGATGTTCTGCCGAGTAGAGTGCGGTGGCTAATTGGGCGACGGGGCAGAACAAAAGGACGGGCTCGAGGAACTGCGCGTTCTTTTGGAGACGATTCATGTCGAAGCCGGCATGCAGAAGACGATGCATGCAGAGCGTTGGTGCATGCTCAACGATTTTCGGACGGCGCGGTTTGGTCAGAGACAGGCCGGACTGGTAAACTCGGATGAGTCACAGTGGTTCCCGCGTCAGGGGCTATAGCTCAGCTGGGAGAGCGCATCGTTAGCAACGATGAGGTCGTCGGTTCGATCCCGACTAGCTCCACCAAATCACTGGCTTAAACAGAACAAAACAAATAGTCCAGTAAACACAACTTCAGGCCGACGCACAAACAACCAACGAACAATCTGTAGCCGCTTGGCCTTTCACGCTCACTCCATCCAGCCTTAATCCACTTTCGGGGAATCCATTTCCCTATTTGCGCCATGGCGTTTTTTTGCGGCATTGTGAATCGCGTGCGTTACTTTTCGCTTCGGCAGACAAATTTTCCCATCTTCAAGCGATGTGCGAAGGTTGGGAATGAGACAGTCCTCCCAGGTGTCGACCTTCCTGCCCTCCATGCGCACCGCAATTATGACCTTCTTGGCTCTCCCTGAAATCTCGAGATCCAATTGGACTCCACCGCTATCCAATTCGCGCATCGGCGCGAGCAACGCTTCGGGTCTGAACTTCTGTGCGTGGATCAACCACTAGGGTCTTGAGTCAAAAGAGAGTTCGCTTAGGCGTGAACGTCCGCAAGGCCCAGGACCCTGAGCAATGGCTTCAATGTGAGGCCTTGTAGCAGGATGGAAAAGACGACGACTCCAAAGGTCAAGTCTAGTATCCGCTCTCGGTAGGGGAACGTGTTGTCGAGGCTGAGTGCTAAAGCCAAAGCCAGAGCACCGCGCAAACCACCCCAGACAATCACATGTTGCCAGCGAACAGGAATCCTCTCAGCAAAGAAGCTGCTCAGGGGAACTAGAGAATAGACAGAAATGGATCGGGCGATCAGTACGGCCGCGATTGCGAAGAGTACAGGACGCCAAGCGTGAGCAAGAGCATCGATGTGGACCTCCAGACCGATCAGCAAAAACACCAGGGAGTTCATGACAAAAGCGATGTATTCCCAGAATGACTCCAGCGCAGTCCGGGTTCGGTCGCTCATTCCCTTCTTCGTGCCAAAATTCCCGACCATCAACCCGGCGGCTGCAGTGGCAATCACCCCAGAAAGATGCAGATGATTGGCGAGCACATAACTGCCGTAGGCAACGATGGTGGTAAGAGTGATCTCGACTTGAGGATCGTCAATGGTTTGCGAGATTTTGCTGGCCGCATACCCCAATGCAGACCCGAGAATGGCTCCGCCTACGACCGCCAGCAGAAACTGCCCGATTCCTTTCGCCACGCCCAGTCCGCCCGCAATGACGCCGGCGAGCAGGATCTGGAAAATGACTACGGCTGTCCCGTCATTCAAAAGACTCTCGCCTTCAATGATGACCGAAATCCGCTTGTTCATTTTGAGGTCTTTGAAAATCGCAAGCACGGAGATGGGATCAGTGGCGGAGATGATCGCCCCGAACAGCAGCGCTATCAAGATCGGCAAACTAATCGCCCAGTGAACCAGGTACCCCGTCACTACTGTGGCCAGCAGTACCCCCACATTGGCCAAGACCAAGAGTGGCGCAGCGTCACGCAGAAGATCTCGCACATCAATCTTGATGCTGCCCTCGAAGACAAGAGCAGGGAGAAACAGAATCAGAATTACATCGGGTGTTAGCCAATGCGGACGTTGGTCCGGTTGAAGCGGCGACAAGAACGGCAGGCGCATCAGGCTCAGGAGTAATCCCCCGAGAACAAGTGCCACGGTGTAAGGAATTCGTAGGTACTTCGCCAGCAACGCGATCGCTGACGCAGCGATCAGAAGCCAGATCAGGAATTCCACGCCGGAGATCGCGGTCATGGCAGAATGGTCCTATTAAAGACCGCTCTCACCGCTGGACGTAAGAGATAAAACAAGAGCGTGCTCGTAACGCTGAAGCCAACACCACCTCGCCAATAATCGCCTCTGAAGAAATTGGCCAGATCACCAAGCACCTGGGTTGCGATAACCGCCACGGCCAATCTCCACCCCCAAAGGCGTTGTTTGAACCAGCCCGTCGCCGCGAGCGCCAACGTTGCGGCAAGTAGCAAAAAAAGAAACCCCGCTGGTTTGGCAAAAGTCGCAAGCTGTTGATGGGCTGCCGGATTGAGAGCCCACAGCCTATCGAGGGATGTGCCGGGCCACGTCAATGTCGCCCCGGCAAACGATGCCATGGTTGCACCGAAAACTAAGAAGGTCCCTACGGCAGTCATCCCGCGCGGCATTTGGTGCCCAACAACTGTGTCGGCGCCAGAGCTGGGGCGGTCTCGCATTTGTTGACTATACTAAAAAGTAGAAAATGCGGAAGTCCGTCCGCACCAGGTTTTCGATTGCGCCTTCATCGGGGTACCTTGTGTTGCGGTTCATTGCCTCGGAAGCTCGACGACCAGTTCGAGTTCTTCTGTTCCGCCAATTCACTAGCACCAAGACAAACGTAAGTACTTAACAGGGCGTACTTATTCATACCGCAGCGCCTCGATCGGGTCCAGGCGCGATGCCCGAATCGCCGGGATGATCCCGCTGACCAGCCCTACTACGCTCAGAATCGCGATAGCGACCAACAGCGTGATGGGATCGACCACCAGGCGAATGTCTCCAGCTTCCCCGTTTTTCGCAATCGCACTGTAGAGCGTAAGCCGCCCCACCGAGAACGACACCGCGTACGCCAAGATTATCCCCAGCAGGCCGCCTAGCGCGGTGATGGAGAGCGCCTCGCCCAGGAACTGAAGCAAGATCTGCCGGTTGCTGGCGCCCAAGGCTTTCTCGACCCCGATTTCCCGCGTTCGCTGCGTCACCGAAACCAGCATGATGTTCATCAGGCCGACGCCTCCAATTCCCAGCGTCAGTGTGCCGATAAAGCCCAGCAGGATTTTCAGGCCCAGCGTAATGATCTGGAACTGGTGAACCTGTTCCATCAGGTTGAAGACCAGCATCGCCCGCCGATCTTTGGAATTGAAGTTGTGCAGCGGAGCCATCACCGCCCGCGCCGCCTGCTCCAGCTTCTCAAAATCGTTGGTCTCGTAATTGAACCAGATCGAGTCCAGGTAGTGCGTGTCTTTCAAGTCGCGCATGCTGGAGAAGGGGATATAAATGGTGCGGTTGATGTCATCATCCCCCTCCTGCATCTTCGCCGCCAACACGCCCACCACTTGGAAGCTTAAGCCGTCAATGCGGATGTACTCACCCACGGCGTTCCGTCCTGAGAACAGCTTCTCTTTCGCCTGCGAGCCGATCAGCGCCACATGCGCTTTTTGGACTTCGTCGTCCGGATTGTAGAAGCGTCCCTGCCCCAGTTTCAGCGCGCGAATCGACGCCACATTGGGGTAGTTGCCGGTGACCTGCATGTCGAAGGTGCGCGAGTCGTACGCGATAGAAGCGCGCTTATCTACCTCCGGAGTAATGTGCGTAATCTGTGGCAAGTTGGTGGTGAGGACGTCCAGATCTTCGATGGTGAAGTGCACCGGGTTGCCGGCTTTCTGCCCTCCGGCCTGCATCGAAGTGCGCGCCGGAATCAGAATCATCAGCTTGGTACCGAAGTTGGCGAAAATGTTTTCGCACGCACGCCCGAAGCCATTGCCATAGGCCAGCAGCATCACCACCGTAGCGATGCCCCAAGCCATCCCGAGCATGGTTAGAGCGGTCCGGCGCCGGTTGTGCTTCATCGCATCGTAGGCTTCGTGGAGCAGATCTTCCATCATGGCGTTACTCCTGGCGCAGCGCTTCAATTGGCTGCAGCATGGCCGCTTTGCGGGCGGGATAGAGACCGGCGGCGACGCCGGCCAGCGTGAGGCTGCCGATCGCCAGGAAGGCGGTGCTGGGAACCAGTTTCGGCGGATCAAAACCGCCCGGGCCCTGGATCTGCCCAAGCATCGCCATCAACCCCGCCGACAGGCCCATGCCGATCAGTCCGCTGGCGAGGGTCAGAATAATGCCCTCGAAAAAGAACTGCAGAAGCACGCTGCGGTTGGTCGCCCCCAGCGCTTTCCGCAACCCGATCTCGCGCGTTCGCTCGCTCACCGCGATCAGCATGATGTTAATCACGCCAATCGCGCCGAGCGCCAGCGTCACAATGCCAACGGCCCCCAGGAAAATGTTCATGGCGTTGAAGATTGCGCCTACAGACTGCGATTGTTGAATGGTGTCCCATCCCTCGAACGCGTCTTTGTCGCCGAAATCGAAACCATGGTTGCGGGCTACGATTTTTCGCACTTCGTCCTGCGCGATAATGTGGTCGTCGCGAGTGTCCGGTTGATAGTTGATGAACGAAATGCTGTCCAAGGGATGGTTTTCGCCTTTGATCGGGAAGCTGCTCGCCATCACCTGAAACGGAATATAACCGCGCATATTGGTGGAGTTGTTGTCGCCACGCCCCACCCGCGCCATCGTCCCAATCACCTCAAAACTGACTCCGTTGACTATGATCGACGCTCCCACGGCGGGCCGGCCCGGAAACAGGTTGCGGGCCACTTCTTCCCCAAGCACGATCACATTGCGCCGTTGCGCTTCGTCCAAACCGTTCAGCCAGCGACCTTGCTTCATTGGCAGAAAACGTATTTCTCCGAATTGCGGTTCCACTCCGGTAATCTGGCCGTTGGCCGTGGCAAACTCACTCACTGCATGCAGGTCGTCTCGCACCAGGACCGGAGAAGCGTTCTTGACGTGCGGAGCCTCGCTGCGAATGTCCAGATAATCCTGGTAGGTGAGCAGATAGTTTCGGGCGGAGTTCATATTTCCGGCAACCGCGGGCGCCCGGCCAGGAAAGATAAACATGATGTCCTTGCCGAATTCCGCCATCTCGCGCTGGTTGCCCGACCGGAACCCTTCTCCCAGCCCGACCAGCAATAGCAGCGACCCGACACCCCACGCAATGCCGAACATGGTCAGGAAGGAGCGCAGTTTGTGCGCCCACAGGTTGGCGAAAATCTGCGAGAAAAGATCCAGAACATTCCTCATAAAGCCCTTCGCCTTTCATCGGCGGCCAGGATGCCGGGTCAAGAACTTGCGAAACCCGCCCATTGAGGTCCCACAAAATTGGCGTACCCTGGATTCGACGTTGCTAGATACGAACGGTGAGCAGAAACAGTTCCGGCTATTTTTCGCCTGGCGGGCGGGGCCTTCAAGGTGTAGGAAAGACAAAATCAGTTTGATGGGCCTAACTGGCGGTTATTGCACGCAGGGAGGCGATGTCCGCGCAGAAATCGGAGTCAAAGGGAAGCAAGAGTTTACGGGTTTTCGGTCTGACTGGCGGCAGCCGCAGTGCAGCACCGTCGGCTTCCAACTGAAAGTTTACAGCTCACGTCCTCACCGCGGCAGTTTTCGGATACGGCGTAGCCCGCGATTCGTGCCGCACCGTCGAAAGACGAGCGCGGGAGTCAGATTGGCGAAGACGAACTGGAAGCTGCGGAACAGAACTTGTGCACTCCGAACGGGTGATAGACGCGCGGCTCGTACACGGAGGCTCGAACATGGAAAAGAAATCGACTGTAGCTAAACGGCGCTTCAAACTACTTGCCCCGCTCTGCTGCTCCCGGTTCGTGGCACCTGAGGGTCGCGGTGATCAAAGTTCCCGTTTTTGTCGATTGTATTTCCAGGGTGCCGCCCAGCCTTGGAAAAGGCGTTGGTGAGCCGCGTGAAACGTCGAACTCCCATGCGGAGATTGAGGTTTTGCCGCTCTACGAAGCTCGTAGAGATGTGTTGCGGGTCAGGCGGACCGCTTAGCACGCCAGTATGGATGCCAATGCACGTGGCAGGATGTAGCGTGTGTCTGGGCTGTCAGTGGGCGAGCCTTACAGCTTTATCAGCATCGACCCTAGACTAGGGAGTTGATGATTTGTGCCCGCTTCGCCGAACTCGTCGCACTATCCTGCCCACAAGTCCATGATCGTCGCGCATGTTCCGTGACAGCCGAGACATGCGTTACAAGCGGAGGCTAAATGGCCGCGGCTATTGGAGGGTTTGAAAGGTGCCGACTTTTTGACTCTGTGTTTCCGCGCCGCCGGTCCCTTCGGCCTGCCCAGTCTGAACCTGGAAGTAGTACGTCGAGCCTGGCTTCAGCCCGCGGATCACTACCCGATGTGTCAGTCCTCCCTTGCCCCAAGGCGCCTCGGCGAGTTCGGTCAGATTGTTCGGGTCATTTCCATATGTCACGCGAGAACTGCCTCTTAGGTTGGTCGACCACGCCACCGTGACGGTATCTCGTCCCACATGTTCGACGACGGGACCGTTGGTGATCCGCACCTTGCCGCTGCCGTAGTTTTCTTTCAGGTAAACTTCTGCCTTTTGA
>JBBQVN010000123.1:0-11110 GCA_038211475.1 Terriglobales bacterium
CGGCAGGAGTATAACTGGCAACGTCCGCATAGCTCACTGGGGTATCGCACGCCAGGCGAGTTCGGACAAAGTGCAGGCTATGCAAATGTGGAAAGCCAACCGCGCTTCCCACATTTACACAGCCACGACTACGGCCGCGAGGTAAACTCAAGGCCAAACCAAACCCGGGAAACTCCAGTTATCAATGGTTGAGAAATCGGGGGCAGGTCATCTGCTCGGAACATGCTCGACTTGTACTCCAAAAGCACCATAGAGTCCCCCGAAACCAATACACCATCGCACAGTTGCTTTGCCCTGTCGTTTGGGAGGCGGGGATCAGAAAGAACTGTGGAGTCCGTTCCATCACATGCTTGCTCAAGCAGCTCGTTTACATATCGCTCGAAGACCGTTCCCCAGAACTTGTGGAGCTTCAACCCGTGACGGGCGTTAGCACGCCAATAAGGACCTGTTTGAATTTTCTCCAAGAAAAACAAATTGTCCATCATTAGCAATCCAAACCCTGCGCTGGTTAGGTGCATATTGTAAAACTGTTGAATGAGCGGAGATTTTCGGAATACGGTGAAGTCGTTTGGACCTTCATCTCTCTGGCGAAGGTCGGTCGCGATCTCTGAAGTGCTGCCTGAGACGGAGTCTAGGAATCGTCTGACCTTGCTATATGGGATCGCAGTGTCTTCAAAATTTGACTCTTTAAGAGGAAGAGCGCCTGGCTCGGTGTATAACTTTTGTACCAAGTCGTGACTAAACCGAGCGTGAACAGCGAAGATCATCGCTTCGAACTCCCCAAGTGTAAAGCCGGTCGCGTCCTGGTGTTCTCCTGCGACGTCGACAAAATCCGGGTCGTCTCTAAGCTCGTTGGCGAAGCGTGTGAGCATCAGGTGGTCTCTTATAATCAGATGCGCGACGGTGTCAAGGCCGGTTTCTGCCACTGCCACCATCTCTGCAATGATTTTCGCGTAGTCGTCACGCTCAGCCGGCCGCTGAACCGTGGTTGGAAGAAGGCCGTAGTGAAATTGATCGCTAGCTTTAAGGAGAATCGGGCCAAAGAGTCTTGCGTCTTGTCGCGCATCTAGGCCTTCGCCAGTGCAGTGCAAGATGGCCAGTTTTGAGATGAGGAGGATTTGTCGACGATGGAAGAGTATTCTCCTTGGCGAGCTCCAATAACCTGCCACTAGGCGGAGGCGGGTGTCGCTGTCGAAGAAGAGCGAGAGGAACCGAGCGTAAGCGTCGGGTTGTGAGTCAATCTTGTCCCACAACTGCACACCGGTCACAATCAAGGCGCACATCCACAATACCGATTGCTGAGAGAAGCTCTGAACATCAGCAATCAGTTCGTCCATAGTGCTCCTTCTCTTGAAAATCTCCTCGAAGGTCTCGTAAACCGCCATTTCTGCCATGCCACCATGATAGATGGAGTCGGAATTGGACAAACTGGTCGCTGGGCGAGCGGGGCATGCCCACGCTGTGACGTGCCCCATCTGTGGCGCGACAATTCTGCCGACAGTGTAAAATCGCGGCGTGGATGCAACTCCGCTCATGGTCGGCCGGAAGATCTCCCACTACACAATCTCCGCCAAGATCGGCGAGGGTGGAATGGGCGAAGTATATCGCGCCCGCGATAGCCGACTGGGCCGCGAAGTAGCGATCAAGATTCTGCTGACCAGCCGTCCGCTTAGCCCGAACGCATTGCAGCGCTTCCGCCGCGAGGCGATGGCGGCGTCAGCACTCAATCATCCCAACATCGTCACCATCTACGAGATCAATACCGCTGGCGACACCGAGTTTATTGCCATGGAGTTTGTCCGCGGCAAGGCGCTCTCGAGACATTTACTGGAACGCCATCTGAGCACCGAGGAGGCGGTGCGATATTCCATCCAAATCGCGGACGCGCTGGCCAAAGCCCATGCTGCGGGCATTGTGCACCGCGACTTGAAGCCGGGCAACATTATGCTTACGGAGGACGGCCTGATCAAGGTGTTGGATTTTGGGCTGGCGAAGTTCGACGCCAACGCATTGACCGGGGGCGGCAGCGAACAAGAGCAGGCAACGCTGGCGCAGTCCTTTCTAACCAACGATGGAGTGGTGACCGGCACCATGGCCTACATGTCGCCCGAGCAGGCCCGGGGCGAAGTGGTAGATGCGCGCTCTGACATTTTCTCTCTCGGCATCGTGTTGTTTCAGTTTCTCAGCGGCAAGACGCCGTTTGAAGGCCCTAACGTCGTCTCTATGCTGCACCGGTTGCACTTTGTTCCGGCCCCCGATTTGGGCGAGTTGCGCGAGGGACTGCCCAAGCCTCTGGTCGCACTGGTGGCGAAGATGCTGGAGAAGGAGCCCGGGGCGCGCATCCAGACCGCAGCCGAAGTTGCGAGGGCATCGCGTGGGTTAGGCTTCGGATCGGAATCCGGGCCGATGGGATGGGCCCAGGACAGTCCCACTCTGGAGATGGCGCGGCCAAGAAACATGACGTCTGCGGCGCGGCCCCGCCGGCGAACAACGTGGTTGGCTGCGGGCGTGTTGATTGTATTGGTGGGCGCGGCGGCGGCGGGATGGAAATACTGGAAGCACGCGACGCCGAACTCGGCCGGCGGAAACAGCGCGGTTAGTGAAGGCGCCGGGGGTAACGACAATGCGTTTGCTCTGTATAAGCAGGCGCGCGAAGATTTGTATCACAACGATCGCACGGGCAGCGTGGAGCGGGCCATCCAAAGGCTGGAGCGGGCAGTGCAACTGGATCCGAATTCGGCGGCGGCTTATGCTGCGCTGGGACAAGCGTATTACCTTAGGTACCGGGCGACGCCCGATTCGCAGTGGCTGAAGTTGTCGTCAGAGTATGCGCACAAGGCACTGGAACTGGAGCCGAATCTGGCGGCGGCCCACCTCGCGGTGGGAGAAGTGGAAATGCAAGCGGGCCATCTGCCATCGGCGGAACATGCTTTTCGCCGGGCCGTGGAGCTCGATCCCAAGAGCGCTGAAGGGCACACCGCGCTGGCCGCTCTGCTGGACAAGGCGAGCAAGGGAGAGGAGGCGCGGGCCGAGCTGGCCAAAGCCATTCAGATTGCTCCCAACGACTGGCGTCCGCACATGGAAGCGGGACTAAATGCGTTCCAATCCGCCAAGTATGAGGAAGCTGTGGGGCATTGGCAGCAGGCGCTGAAGCTGGAGCCCGACAACGTGTTCTCGCTGCAAAGCATCGGTGGCGCTTATCACTTGCTGGAGCGGGACGACGACGCAGCCGCGGCGCTACAAAAAGCACTTGAGATCCGTCCCGATGCCGATACGTATAACAACCTGGGGACGGTCCGCTTCTACCAGGGGCGCTATCAAGACGCGGTGCCGGCGTTCGAGAAAACCGTGCAACTGGGGGCCAACGATTACCAGAACTGGGGCAATCTTGGGGACGCGTATCGCTGGACTCCGGGGAATGGTCCGAAGGCCAAGCAGGCCTACGCCAACGCGATCCGTTTGGGCAAGGAAGAGATTGTGAAGTATCCGCAACAAATGGATTTGCGGGCAAACGTGGGGATGTATCTGGCTAAGTCGGGCGACAAGACGGGAGCCCTGGAGACTCTGAAACCGGTCGAGCAAGCGCCGCAAAAAGATACGTCGGTGTGGTTCACGATGGGGATCGTGTATGAGATCTGCGGCGACCGCAAGCGCGCTCTCGTGGCGCTGGCGACAGCGGTGAAGGCCGGGCAAAGCGTGGCAGATTTGAAGAACGAACCGGAACTGGTGGGGTTGCGCGCCGACCCACGCTACCACCTGGAAGTGCTGGACGCCGTCCCGAAAGACGATAAGGGCGCGGTGCGATAAAGCTTGACTTGAGTTTGTGCAGAGTGTATCAAGGGCATCAGTTTTACTGGGAGGCGCCATGGCCATCTATCTTCTGAATCTGGGTTTTTCCACGCTCGGCACTTACTCGAGCAACGGCAGCTTCGTTACTTACAGCAACTTACCTTCAGGCTTGTTGCAGTCATCCGCCTGGTATACCAACACCGGGACTCCGCCGCCGGTGGTGGATGACACGGTGCCCATGACCAGCCTGGATCAATCGATGTGGGGGAACCCGGTCGCCGCGGACACCGCAGCCTTCACTTTCAATCCGGGCGACTATATCCTGCTGCGGGTTTTCCGCATGCCCACAGACGACCCTAACAATCAGGACCTGCTCAAGGTACGGACGAACCTGGTGTTTGGCAATGGCGCGGGAAACCTGGCAGCACAGCAGAACGTGTTACAAACGCCGCTGGCGTTTCGGCAGAGTGGAAACACCCGTCCGCGAGCGGTGGTGGCGTTCGACAATTCGGCGATGACGAATTGGGACTTGGCGTTCACAACCGAAACGAATTCTCCCACCCCGACGCAGAAGACCTGGGTGTATTGCCTGGGCAAGATCTACGCCCAAAGTTCAGATGCTTTTTTTAACTTCAACGTTGGCGTAACTGCGTACGATCCGGCGACCACCATGGTGTATCCGTTCGGCAAGGATCCGACGGTGAAGGTGAAGGGTGCGCCGATCGATGCCGATGGCGATGGCGATCGTGACAGCGATGACGACGATGATCGGGACCTGGGGCAGAAGAAAGAATAATTTAGTGACGCGGCATTCCACAACGGAACATAGGAATATGAATTTCATATTGACGTTGGAGCTGGCGGAATCGAGTGCCGGGGATCGGGGCGGGTTCCATTTTGGGAATCAAGAGCAATGTTCGCATGGATTTGTAGTGTCTTCTGTTGCGGATGGGGTTATCCTCAAAGCACTTAAGGCGATCTATGAAACGCGACTTCGCATCTCTCACTGCGCAGGAAGCTCTGCATGTAGCCATCTTTATTGAGGAACGCAACGCCGAGGCCTATCATCGCTTCGCGGAATTGTTCTCCGGCTTCCACGACACGGAGTCGTTGGAAGTGGCGACTGCGTTCTGGGACATGGCGGCCGAGGAACGCTCGCACGGAACCCTGCTACAGGCGCGCTATTTCGAGCGCTATGGAACCAGTCCGTGCAGCATGACGGAAGAGGATGTGGCGGACTTCATTGAAGTGCCGCGCCTCGAAGGCGGGGATTTGTTTGAGACGGAAACCGGAGGCCGCTCGCCGCGCGAGCTGGCTCTGGAGATCGCCGTCTCGGCCGAGGCCAGTGCGCTGCTCTTTTATAAGCGCCTGGCGGAAACTTCAGTGGAAGCTGAGTTGCGCGATTTGTATCGGGAGTTTGTGGAATTCGAGACGAACCATTCCGGCTGGCTCGATCGTAAGCTGGCAGAGGCGCGGCAAATGCAGGGTGGGCCGAAAAAGGGGTAGCGGCAGGAATGTAGAGGCGGAGTGCACAATGGGAGCTAAAATGGTGCATGTCCAAAGTCCTTGTCCTCTACGCCACCCCAGCCGATCCCAGGGCTTTTGATTCCTACTATCGAAGCACTCACATTCCCTTGGCCAAGAAAATACCCGGCCTGCTTTCCTACACCATTAGCGCGCAGCCTCCGCGCGTCATCGCAGGAACCGCGCCTTATCTGATCGCGGAACTGGAGTTCGCGACCGCGGCCGATATCGAGGCGGCGCTGGCATCTCCGGAAGGCCAGGCGACCGCGGCAGATCTCGCCAACTTCGCACAGGCGGGCGTTATCATTGCGATTTTCGACACCGAAAAAGTGTAGCCGTCTGATAGCGAGTGTGTGTGTAATCATCGCCCGTTTGCGCAATGCGAACGGGACGCAGGTGGTTCCTTCCGCAGAAGAAGAGGCGTTTGGCGTGAAGATTCGCGAGTGGGTCCCGAAGCTGGCGAGTTGGGAGATTCAACAGGGTCGTCTATCCGACGAAGATATCGAGGACTTCAGCTCCCGCGAATTTCCTTTCTCTGATCTGAAAGCAACCCCTACTTGTTCTGCTCATCCAAGGGTAAGAGTCAGGCGCGTGAGGGACCGGCGAGCGAGCCGATTTCTCTTTCTGCGCAGGCCATATTCTTGCTCACTGAGGGTATCGATGCAGAGCACCACTCTCTCTTCAGCCGCGAAGTCCCCACGAGTCAAGTTCCATTCGGGCCGGCCGGGTACATTCCTCCAACTTGTGTTTATCGCATTAACGCTTACGGCCGGATCCTGGGGTCAAGCCGCGCCACGACATGCTGACTGGCGACAATACCAGTTTTCGCCCAGCCACCAAGGTCTGAATCCTTACGAGACCATACTCAGTCCTTCGACGGTCAAGCAACTGCAATTGAAGTGGAATTCTCCGCTATTGGCGTCCGAGCCAGCGGTGGTAAATGGGGTGGTGTATTTCGGATCGTACGACAACAATATTTATGCTTTGAATGCCACTACCGGCCAAGTTATCTGGACGTATCCCACCGGGGGAACCGCTGGGGCATCAACACCGGCGGTGGTCAATGGAGTGGTCTATGTTGGGTCGGCTGACTTCAATGTTTACGCCTTGAATGCCAGCACGGGTGCCCTGATTTGGAAGTATTCCACCGGCAGCTATGTGATCTCGTCGCCCGTAGTGCAGGGCGGTGCGGTGTATGTCGGATCCGACGACTTCAATATTTACGCGTTGAACGCGGCCGATGGCACATTGTTGTGGAAGTTTCTGACCGGAAGTGTGGTTCAGTTTTCGCCTTCCGTGGCAAACGGGACGGTGTATGCTACTTCGGCCGATGGCAATGTGTATGCGCTGAGAAGCGCAGATGGCTCGGTGATCTGGAAGTACACGACGGCGCCCAACTACACGCCTTCAACCCCGTCGGTGGCGAATGGGAGCGTCTATGTCGGATCGGCGGATGAAAATCTCTACGCGCTGGACGCTAACAACGGCGCCCTGCTGTGGAAATTCCATGACCTGGGCGCGCCTTTGGAGTCTTCTACCCCGGCAGTGGCGGGTGGCATTGTTTTTGAGGGCACCGACGACTTCAACTTTTATGCACTGGACGCCCTCACCGGGAAAGTAATTTGGACCTTCCCAACTCTCGGCCCGATCAATTCCTCAGCCGCGGTGGCCAACGGAGTGGTTTATTTCGGCAGCGGAGACCAGAATTTCTACGCGCTTGACGCCAGGACGGGAGGATTGCTTTGGACGTATGCTACGGGCGGATATATTCCGGGGGCCGCTATTGTCAACGGCAGAGTCTACCTGTCAGGCGGGAGTACGGGTTTTAACGTGTTCGGACTGCCTGGCGGCAGCAGCGCCAGTGCAGCACCGTCGGCTTCCAACTGAAAGTTTACAGCACACTACTCGCCGGGTGGCGCCGTTTTCAGCCCGCGATTCGTGCCGCACCATTGAAAGACGAGTGCGGGGAGTTAGACTAGCGAAGACGAACAGTGTCAGCGGGTCGGTGGAGGGTCTAAGGCAGGGAAGTTCAGGTTTTTACTGTTTCTCTGAATGGAGCCAACGTTCGATCTACACCGATCCAAGTCTAACGCCATAAAATCCGATGCGATTTCTCTTGCCCTGGGATCGCATCCTTCACTTTCTGGCGAACTCCTACTGCCGCTTCTCCACTTTCGGAGTAGCGTCTTGAGGAAACAGCTTCAACGTCACTTCTTTCGATTTGGCGGACGTCTTGTTCGCGTCGTCCTTCTTATTTTCGGTCAGGGTGCCTTGCACTACGTAATAACCTTCGTCGGCCAAGGTCTTGCCTTCGCCTCGGGTGACGACGCCCTTGAAGTCGAACCACACACCATGGACCACGTCGGTAGTGAAGGTGAGTTGGTTGCCGTCGAGCTTTCCGGTCTTGAAGAAGTGGTCGAGGAAAGCGCCGCGGTCACTCTCCAGGTCGCCATAGCGGGAGACGAAGCCGCTGACCTTGCCCGCCGCCTCCACAGTAATCTGCACGAACTCGCCTTCGCGCAGGAAGGAATACATGCCGGAGTATTCTTCGCCGGGAAGGGCGGGAGCGGTGGGCTTGGGGGTCTGCGCCGCGGCGAGCAGGCCGAGCATCGACGCCAACATTGACGCCAATATTGACGCCAATATCGCGACAAGCAGTGACGACCGCATCCGCATGAGTTTATTTGGTAGCATGGTTACTCCTGAAGCGTCATGGTACTACGCCCGGGGCAACCCGCACCGGCTTGGCGCACTTCCCGGATTTCATTTAGCTTGAATGCTGGGGACTCACTTTCTTCATGCCATTACCGCCGGAAGACGAACTGCGCCTGCTGCCGCATCTGGAACCGTGGCGGGAGTCGTTCGTGCAAAATGTGCGCGAGTTCTTTGGCCCGCGGCGCGCACCGCCAGCTGCCGACCCGAACTCTCCGTTCTGGCACGACGTGTTTGTAGCCAGCCCATTGCCATGGAAAGGGTTTGGGCAATCGTTGGGAGCGCACGCCGCTGCGGCGGCTTTAATTGGAGCGCTGTCGTGGTCGGTGGCGATGCAGGACCGAGTCCGTCCCCACGCGATCGAACATTCTGCGGCGACCTACACCCCGGTCAGCGCGTACCTGCCGCCGCTGGATACGGGGTCACGGCAAGCGCGTCCGCAGAAAGGCGACCCGGTGCGGGGGAAGCAGCAGATCATTTCTGTGCCGCCCGACGCGGATAATCGTTCGCAAACCATCGTCACGCCGCCTGAACTGCGCATTCGACATGAAGTGCCGCTGCCAAACATCATCGCGATTTCGCCGACTCCAGCCGCAGTTCCGCTGGAGTCGACGGCGAGGCCGCTGCCCAAGATTACGATGCCGGCGGTGACTCCGATTGCGCCCGCGCCCGACGCGAACACGCTGGAACACACTCGCCGCATGGAGGCGCCGCAAGCGTCGGTGATCGCGCCACCGCCCGAAATTATTGCGCTGCATAGTCGGCGAGGCGACATCAACATCGGCCCGACTCAGGTGATCGCGCCTGCACCGCAATTGACAATCGACGAACAGCACACGCTGGCAGGGCGCTCAGTCGCCGGCATGGTGACGGGCAATCCGCAAGTGGCGCCGCCTCCGCCGACGGTTTCCGGAGCAGGCACGGGGACCGCGGGAGCCCGTATCGTCGCCCTCGGCATTCATCCCGTGGACCCGACCGGCCCGCTGGAAGCGCCCAACGGCAATCGTCGCGGAGAGTTCGAGGCGGGACCGAGCGGGAAGCCTGAGGCTTCGGGAACTCCGACGGTGACTGGCACAGATTCCGGGAGCGGCCATGGAAGTGGGCAACCGGGCCCGAATTCGCCGTTCCACCTGCCGTCTGGACTTCACGTAGGCGCGAACGCTGGACCGTCCGGGGCGGTTGCGGGCACGGCCCCGCAAAGCTCGACCGATGCTCAACGCACGGTCGCGATGAATGTCCCACCGAAGGTGACCGCTGCAGGGCGCGAAGCTTCGCCAATCCCCGATGAGAGGGTCACGGAGACCGACCGCAAAGTTTTCGGAGGCCGCCCGGTTTACTCCATGACTATGAATTTGCCGAACCTGGGTAGTGCCTCGGGGAGTTGGATTTTCCGTTTCGCAGAGTTGAAGGGGGTAGGTGCATCCCAGCCAGGCGGGCTCACTACGCCAGTGGCCACGCAGAAAGTGGACCCCGCCTATCCGCTGGAGTTGATGAAGCAGAACGTGCAGGGAATCGTCACCCTCTATGCGGTGATTGGGGCCGACGGCAGCGTGGGTAAGATCCGCGTACTAAACAGCGCCGAGGACGACCGGCTCGACGAGTTCGCACGGGCAGCCTTAGCCCGCTGGCATTTCCATCCCGCGGAGAAAAGTGGCACGCCCGTGGCGGTGGAAGCAGTGGTGACGATTCCGTTCAAGCCTCGCCGCACCCAGTTCTAAAGCGGGCAAATTGCGTAAATCCGCGCAGGCCCGTATCGTTGATTAAACAAGGATTGTACGGGGATTGAACGAAGAATGAACCGAGGAATGAACGACCGATAATTTCGGAACAAAGTTTCATCCATCTCAGTTGGAGGACGCATTCGTGAGACGATTCTTCGCGGCCGGGCTACTGCTGTGTGCCATGTGCCCAGCACTCCTGGCGCAAACCGAACCCCCAGCGCCGACCCCGCCTTCAGCCCCGGCGCCGACCCAAAGTCAGCCACCGGCTCCGGAGCCGACGACCGTGGAGCAGGAAGTTCCGCCTTTGACTACATCCACGCCTGCCAAACCCTACCCGCGCCTGGAAGTCTATGGCGGATATTCATTTGTGAGCTCCAACGTGTTTGCAGCTCCTGATCGGGGATATCTGAACGGATGGAATGCTGCGCTCGACGTGAACGCGTTGCGATGGCTGAGCCTGGTCGCGGAGTTCGGCGGCAGCTATGGCACATCGAAGCTGCCTTCGGCTTCGCCCACGCCGTTTCCGCCCTGTCCACCGTTCTGCCCCGGTTCCTCGACGACGTTTGATGTCAAGACCAAGCTGACCACATACATGTTTGGAGTGCACTTGCCTTATCGAAAATGGGACAAGTTCACGCCCTACATTGGCGCAGTTGGCGGACGGGCAGCAGTGACGGGACGAGTGCCGAATTTCCGCGAAAGCGATAACAAACTAGGATTGGCCGCGGGCGCAGGCGCCGATTTTAATTTCAGCAAGACTTGGGCCTGGCGCATGCAAGCCGACTATTTGCAGACTAAGGTTTTCGGACGCAGTGAAGGCAGTGCGCGCTTCCAGGCCGGGATCGTATGGCGGCCTTCGTTTGAAAAGAAAAAGAAGAAAAACGTACCGGACATCGCGGACGCCCCGTAACGACTAGGGGCATCGCGAGCCGAGGGCGGCGCGAGCAGGGGCAAAGTGTTTTTTCAGGCCCCGCGCGCCAATCCCCACCCGGGTGCAGCTTGCGAAGCAATTCCAACAGCGCCCACCACACCCCCACAAATACCAGACTGCGCAAGACCGCAAATACAACGACGTTCCCGCCAGCGGCGAAGTTATCCCCAGCCACAACCCTCTGACTTGGGCGTTACGCAAAATTAACGTGGACAACTCCTGCAATGGCGGCGCGACCATCGCGCACTAACGAGTCACGAACAACTCGTACTCCAACGCCCAGGTCAATCTTCAACCGGCATACCAGGTCGGCGGCGTACAGAGTTCTTATGCCGTCACCCGGAATGCCGGCGCCCGGTCCAGCAACGACTACACGCTGCAAATTCCCTGCGGCGATCAGGCACAGTTATCCGATTATGGGCATTCGAACATC
>JBBQVN010000124.1:0-10980 GCA_038211475.1 Terriglobales bacterium
CCACCGAAGCTGGCGCAGATACTCCCGACATGCGTCTTCACTGGCAAATCGGACCTCAAACTCGCTCAGGTTCCGAGGATAATCTTCCACTTCCCCACACTACATGTTGGGGCTACCTGAGTCAAGCACATACCCAGTTAAGCGTATTGCCGGGCAGCCTTGCCGACCTCCTTTTCAGCCGCGATCGCGCGGTCAAGCAACGCAGAAGCGGGAGGATAATCCTGGCAGAAGATGGTCACAGACGCCCCTAAGACGGCGTAAGCGAACCTCAAAATTCCCGAATTGGTCCGGATCATGATTCTATCGGATCAGGGATGTGCGACCACCAGCAGAGTGCCCGCCCGCTTCAAGACACATTCCAGCGCCCTATGAAGGTTCTCCGGATCGAGTGCGGCGAAACTTTCGTCGAGCACAACGAGATCCGCGTCTTGCAAAAGCGCTCGGGCCACATAGAGACGGCTGCGCTCTCCCTGCGAGAGTTGCCACCCGGTTTCTCCCACCATCTGAAAGACGCCGCCTGGCATTCGTCCCAGTAGCGGGCTCAGGCCGAGCTCGCGGCAGATCTCCGTGGCTTCCTCGAGATCCCCCGCGCCCGGCGGCCAGTGCCGGCCAATCAGCAGATTGAAAGCAAAAGATCCCGTGAACACATGGTTTTCGTGGTACTGCGGGGCGCAGGCGACACGTCTGTTCCATCCGCGTGCGCCAAGCGTGTGGCGGTCAAAGCCACCCGAGAGCAACAAGCCGGAGGTTGGCTCGCGCAATCCCGTGAGCAGCGCGCCTAAGGTGGATTTGCCGCCGCCCGATGCGCCTTCGAGCAACAGCGAATCGCCGCGCTTGACCCGAAGGTCGATTCCCCGCAGCACCGGCTCGTCCCGGTCTTTGTAGCGGAAGGTGAGGTCGCTGGCTTCCAGAACCGTGTCACCCGCGCCACTGGAATGGGCCACCGCCGCGGCTCCGCCCGAGTCCGCTTCCGCCGCGGCATGGAAGAACGGCGCTACCTGTTTCCACGACACCACGGCTCCGGAGAGTTGCGCTGCGCCCGCGACCAGCCGGCGGAGCGCTTGCCAGCCGAGGATCAGGCCACCCAACCCCGTAGCCAAACCAGCTGGCGACGCATGCGCTTGAAGGAACGCCGGAGCGAGTCCCGCGAGTCCGACCCACAACCATCCACGAGGGACGAAGCCCGTAAGCCAGACATTGGCACGATCGAGATCCGCCGACGAACGGGTGTAAGCCTCCACCGCGCGATCTTCTTCGCCGTGCCATTCGGAAGGAAGCTCCTGGGTGACGCGGGTTCGATTCCCGGTCATGCGCTCGACGATGGCGTGAGTCATGGAGAGGCGTTGTTCGGTCCACGCCTCCCGCCGCTTGACGTAGCGGACGACGAAGAACGCCGTGAGAGCGAGCCAGGCGAGAAACAGGATTACATGCAGCATCCCGCCAGCGCCCAGCCCCAGAACCACCGCCGCAAAGATGATTTCGAATACAGCGAGACCGGCGCCGAGCCCTCCCGAAAGTGCCAGAGACTCCAGTGTCTCGGCTTCGAGAACCCGTCCCAGCAACTGGCCCGCACCTTCATGACGGATCCGTTCCGGGTCGAGCTTCATCGCTCCCGCCAGAAGCCGCTGGCGCAGCAAGCCACCGCATCCTACCGCCAGTACGCCCTGGCTCCATGTGCTCAACACCCGAAACGGCACCATGGTAGCTAGCAGCAATACCCAGGCGAAAAGCCAGCCCGGATCCAGCCGTCCGGCCAGTGCAGTTTGCCCGATCACCCACCAGGCGGTCAACCACAGGCCGTACTCCACAACGTGCGCACCCGCTAATAACGCCAGCCGCACGGGGAGTCCATTGGCGCGCATCTGGGACCAAAACCGCGCGCCGGGTCGCGCGCGAAGTTGCCACACGAGAATCCAATCGTCGTGCAGACGTTCGCGCAACAGCGCGGCGCGAGCTTTGCTTCGGGCGACGCCGGAGAGTTCGCAGGTGTCCAACATCGCGTCCACTTCTGCTTCGTGTGGTGTCTCTTTTTCGCGGCAGAGGTTGGCGCGCAGTTCCTCAAAGGAGATGGTTCGGACGGAGCCGTCGGGAGCCAGCAACTTTGCCCGTGTTCCCTGGACCGCCAGGAGTGCCACGAATACAGCAGGGCTAAGAGAGAGCATGGCCGGAGCGGATTGCGCAAGGTCGATTTCGACGCGGCTCCCTTGGATTCCAAATAGCTCCGCTTCGATCTCAAACCATGCAGCGGCGCGTTCCATCCAGAGCCGAAAGTCGCGGCTATCGGGGAGTTGGCCTGCAGCCAGGTTACGGGGAGCTTCGATAAGGCGGGGCTCCAGACCGGCTTTTCGTGCCAGGGCCTCTATAAGACCTCCAGCTTCGGCGGCGGGCCAAAGCAGGTCAGGACGCATGTAGCTTCCCTGCCCGTTCCGTTTCCACCAGCTTTCCGCCGCTCAGCCGCAGCCTGCGCCACCTCTCGCTCGACCACAGGGATCGCCGCACCGTCTCTTCCGCATCCAGCAACTGGCGATAACGCGAGTGCGGGTCAGCCGCCAGTTTGGCGGGATCGCCATCCTCGGCGATACGCGCCTGGTCGATTACCAGAACGCGTGGAAAGCCGAGCGTGTCGCCGATATCATGTGAAATCGATAGCAGCGTCGCGTTCTTCCAAAGCTCACGCGCTTGAGCGACCACAGCCTGGCGGCGCTCTCGGTCCAGGCCACGGGCGGGCTCGTCGAGAATCACCAGCCGGATGTTCTCACGCGCGGCGCCGCGTGCGATACGCACACGCTGGCCTTCCCCTCCGGACACCAGCGCGCCGCCCTCGCCCAGCACCGATTGCATGCCCTGCGGCAGTTTCTGAATCACGCTGGCGATGCCGGCGGTCTCCATCACGCGCTCCATCGGCAACGCGGCGCCGGGCGGTACACCGTAACGGAGATTTTCAAACAGCGACCGGTTCCAGAGTTGCACTTGCGGATCGACCCACACCACTTCGCTTCGCAGGCGCTGCAATCCCTCGGCGTCCAGCGGTTCGCCGTCGATCAGGAGCATGCCGGAGCCTGCCCGGTGCCAGCCCAACAGCAAGCCGACGAGGCTCGACTTGCCCGCGCCCGACGGCCCGACAATCGCGACGTGGCTGCCCGGCTCAATGCGGAGATTGACGTCCTGCAGAATCACGTGACCGGCAGCGACAACACAGAGACCGGCCATCTCGACCGCGCACCCGCCGGTGCGAGGTTTGGCCCGCGCTTCGACGATGCATTCTTCGCGTGCGCCAAGCGGCTCGATGAAGCGCAGCGCTGTATTGCGCATCGCCGGGTATTGCCAGGCGATGGAAGCCGCCTCCTGCCCCAGTACAGGGAGGTTCAGAATCCAGTAGATGAGCAGCAGGATTCCGCCCGCGCTGCCGCCATGCGACAGACGGCTCAGCAGAATCCATGCCGCCAGGGCGATGCTGCAGGCGAACTGCAGCCCATCGGTTGCGACCACGGCCCGTTGCAGCCCGAGAGCGGCATGAGCCCACTCCGCGAGCAGGCCTTCCTGTTCACGCCGGAGAGCCTGTTCCGCTCCATGCGCGCGGACTGCGGTGAGACCCAGCAGTGCATCGAGATAGTAGCGGGTGAGTGCGCCGGTATGGCTGCGAACGCGAAGATCGCGTTCGGACAGAACGGGTTGCGCGGCCAGGGGAATACCGATGGCCACAGTGGCGAGCACTGCCGACGCGAGCGCCGATTCGGGAAAGAGCCACGCGATACCGATTACCGTCAACACCATTTCAAACACGGTTCGCAGCAGGTGACCGCTCATTTCCGGCGCCTGCCGGAGTTGATGGACGTTGTGGCTGCGGCTAGCCATGTCCGACGCGGGGCGGCTTTGCAGATAGCGGTCGCCGAGGCGCGGAATTTTGCGCAGGAACGCGACGCGCAAGCGGGATTCCAGCTTTCGCCCCATGCGCAGAAGGGTCGCCGCAATGGAGGATTCCACGAGCAGCATAGCTGCGCCCAGAACCAGCAGCGCACCGAAGGCGCCGAGCCGCTGCCCGAGCGTGGTGAGTTCGCGGCCGATATCGAACAACCCGCGATACAGGATGGCTTCTACGACGACCGTGGCGGAGGCGATTGCGAGAGCGGTGATGAGAAGAGATGGAATTGCCAGGCCATCGGCGAAGAGCATGCGGAGGATGTCGCGACCGGGACGGCTGGGTTTCTCCGCCAGTGCCGCTGCGAGTTCCGGCGAAACGGGAATGGAGCCGGCTGTTCCATCTTTCGCATCCTTCTTCACCTTGCCTTGCACGGACAAGAGAACAGCGCCTGTAAAGTGGATATTGTCCGCACAATCGGGATCCTGTTTGGCCGACCAGTAAGCCGCCGGGATGCGGTCCGGACGCGTCAGCACTTGTTCGAAGATACGCGCCGCGACCCGTCCTCTTTTGACGGCGCCCGCTGCTACCAGAGCTTCCAGCATGCGAACGGCGGCGTCGACGGCAGCGAGTATTTTCCAGTCAGCCGTGGCGGAGATTTCCGGCGCGGGAATTCCCATGGCGCTCATGCGCTTCCTGAGCGGGGATTGAAACCCGTCCGACGCGGCCCAGTCGCGCCAAGCTTCCGCCGGGATCGATTGCGTGTGTCGAAAGACCTGTGCCAGGAAGGCCTGCTTCGATGCCCAGCGCCGTCCGGCCGCCGGATCCATGAGCTGTAGCCAGGGCCCGTGCTGCCGCCATGCAACCACGAAGTGGGTGGGACCGCTGGGCATGCGGACGACGATCAAGGCGGGGAGTTGACCCAGCAATTGCTCGACCGGGACCATCACCTGCGAGGCATCCAGGCCAAGCTGTCTGGCGGCATCTTCCAGATTGTCGATGGAGGTTCCATCCACATCGGTCTGGCAGGCTTCGCGCAAACGCCCGTAGCTGACCGGGATGCCGAAACCTTCCAGCAGCGCCTTGAGCGATGCGGGGCCGCAATCCATCGCGGAGGTTTGCACCGCTTCGGGCACCAGAAACTTGCGTTTCAAACGCGCCTGCTTCCGCGCTCAGAATGCACTGCGTGTTTCCGTGACCATGCGTCCGGCGTTTCTTAGGATGAGTGCGATGGGGGTGATCCGTTCCACTTCCACTTCCACCGTCCCGGGCAGGCCATGTTGCATCGGGATAGGGCTCCTGCTCTGGGGTTCCAGGTGGAATTCGACGCGCACCACGCCATCGCGCACTTCATTCGACACCCGCGACACCACTGCCGGCACACTGCCGTACTGCATCCAGGGGAAGCCTTCCAGCCGTAAACGGGCCGCCTGGCCTTCGTGGATTCTTCCCATCGCCGCGGGAGGAGGAAACTGCGCAATGATCGCAAGCCCCCCGGACGGAACAACGGTACCGATCCTGCCGCCTTCCTGCAGGACAGAACCCGTTCGAAGTATGGCCGCTTCACCAATGCGGCCTTCAATCGGCGCACGGATCCGGCGGCGCTCGATCTCGTATTCCAGACGGTGGATGGAGGCCTGGAGCGGGGGGATTTGCGCCTCGATTTTCGATCTCTCGGTTTCTACCGTTCGGATGCGGGCAGCCCGGTCGCTTGCGCGGGTCTTTTGTTCCTGCTCAATGCGCCGGATTGCGATCTGCTGACTCTCGGCGGCCGCACGGTAGCGCTCGGAATCGGCTTTGCCGCGCAGATAGTCGCGCTCGGCAATCAGCCCTCCGGACTTCAATTGATTCAGGCGGCGCTCTTCAATATCGGCGTATTTCACCGGAACATCGGCTTCCTTCGCGGCGGATCGGGCGCCTTCGGCGGAAACGGCGGATGCACGCTGTTCTTCGCTACGGGCCAGTTCTTCCGCGGCGATCTGCGAACGCATCGCGGCGATCTGGGGGAGCAGTGCGGACAGTTTCGTTCGTTCCTCGCGCAACTGTAACTGCTCTGGTTCCGAATCGAATTCGATCAGGATGTCGCCGGCTTTGACGTTTCGTCCGATCGCAACGTCGGAGCGCACAATGCGGCCCAGGAGGGGGGAGTCGATAGGGTACGCCGCACGATCTACTTCCAGACGAGCCTTGTCGCTCACCTCATACAGCGTGATGTGAGCGAGACAGCACCACGCGGTCCATGCGGCCACTACCGCGATTGCGGTCAGAATGCCAGTGGCTCCCGGCCGGAAGCGGTCCACACGAAGAGCTTGTAGAGTGCGGGAAAAAGCCGTAGACATTGTGCGGGAAGAATCTTATCGTAACGTAAGGCGCAGAACGACGCTCAAACATGTCAGGGCTTTGAGAACCACGAAAAACGGAGCTCGCTGAATGACGTTTAAAGCCCTGGATGGATTCGCCGATAAAAACAACAGGGATTATGATCTTTCTATTGTTCTTAGCGTCGGTAGCCACAATCGAGGTGATTCTTCGTCATGATGAAGGTAAGAAACGCAACATAAAGCCACCCTCTGCAACCGTTCCCGAGTATGACGTGGCTTCCAAGCCAACAGCGGACAGTGTCTTAGCGCTCATGAACACCCTCAACCGGCATGGGCGTGGCAAGGCTCCCGCTATCAACCCCGAGATAGCTGTGTCGCAGAACCTGCATGAAATCGCAGAGGATCGGCGAGCTTAGAAGAAAATCGGCTAGAGTTTCCTCCTTCCTCGTAGATTTCGTCCACCGCGCACGGTTCTAAATTCTCTGGAGTTGCACACAATTCTGCGCATGGTCAGCTCGTGGCCGCCTGGGCGCACCAATCCCGCCGGACGCTTCCGCGCGCGGCGGGGTTGAATGATCGACAAGCTAATAACCGAACGGATACTTACGCCTGGACGGGCCGGTTTATGGCTGCTGTCACATGCGCCCTGTAGCAAACGTAGACCATCGCCATGATCGGCAAAATTAGCAGTACAGATTGTCCGCCGGAGACGTTCAATGTGGTCGTGATCATGCCCGCTGCCGCGGCTCCTACCATGTAGTAGGACAGAGACCAGAACGAACATTGCCGCCAGCCGGTATACATTGGCTTGCCTTGAATGAGACTGAGCATAGCCGCTACCAGGAAAGAGTTGCAGGCGTAAAGAACTAAGACAGCCACGATCAAGGCCGGCACCACAGATTGCGATACCGGGGAGCCGAAGAGTAACCTGCACACTGCAACACTCAGCAACGTGCTGATGCTCAGGCAAGCGGCGTTAAAACAGACTTGAATTGCGCTGGGTCTTTGCCGTGGTCGCCAGATACATTGCATCACGCCCGCGATTAATGCCAGACACAGCGCTTCCGCCAGGCTGAACTCCACAACCCCGACCAGCAGTGGAACAAAGCTGATCGAGATTGTGGCTGTCATTCCCGGCAATCTCACTTTGAGGCAGGCGCAGATCGCAACGATCGCTGCGAATATTACAAAGCGGCGAAGGTCCTGCGAGTGCCATTGCATACAGATAATTGCTACGACTAGCACGCCCGCTAACACCATTAGTCGTGCGTAGCGGCCGGCAGCCGGCGGTAAGATAAGGTCCGTGGTTTTATGACTTACTCCGGAAGGAAGACGAAATTCAAGCAAGCCGACGAAGAAATGGACCAGATATACCAAAGGAACCACGATCAGCCATGCCTCCAGATGTCTGGTTTCCGCCGAGATCGAAAGCAACCCCACCAAGGTCGAACCAATTAGATAGTAGGGGAACGACCATAAATACCAGGCTTCCGAAGTTTCCGCCAAGCGCTTGTTTGCAACCAGCGCCAGGACACCAGAGACCAGCGAAGTGTTGACAGCAAAGTAAACGCAGGCCACCAAGGCCATCACTGCCGGCCGGTAACTCGCCATCCCGGAGGTCAACATGACCCGCGCAAGGAAGAACCCCGCGGCTGCACTAATGGAAACATTCGCAACATTAAATGCGAGTTGGATGGGAGCCGGCCGCTTCTTCACGTTCAACACTGAGCCCTGTAACGCGCCAAGACAAGTCGCCACCAGCGTCTCACCGAAGCTAAGCTGTGCAATCCCGAACATGCAGAACAGGAAGCCGAGAGAGTAAGTTCCTTCCAAGCCAGGCAACCTCAACTTCACAATCGAGGCAAGCCCGGCTAGCACCACATAGCTGACCCAGATCGCGGGGTTCCCAGCCGTCCAGTTTGCCAGCGCTGCGGCGATTACAGCCGCCCCCACAGCAATCACTCCGTAAATGTAAATTTTCGCTTGTGTTGTCATGATTCCTCTATGACTGCCGTTAGTCTGCACTGCGCTTACTGCTCCCCGGCAACTGATAGGGTCTCCGAGAACGGATCGGAGGTGCCCCACACCACACTGGTGCCCCACACCACACTGAAGCCCTGCATGGTGCTGGTGCCCCACACAACATTAGTTCCCCACACGATGTTGGTTGACGAGATCGCACTCGTTCCCCACACTATGCTGGTCCCCCACACGATACTCGTGCCCCACACCACGCTGGCGCCATTTACTAAACTTGTGGCCCCTGTTGTGGAGTTGAAGCTGACGGCAGGCGAGAGCGCTGTCGAACCGCTCGTGACCGTATCGTAGTTATTCAAGGCTGCCCAGACATCCAGATAGCCCGCGCCGACTGTGAATAAATCGTAGTAGCTGGTGTAGATTTGACCCGTGAACGGGTCAGTTGCCTGGCTCGAAGCCGGGAACTGCTTGGTGGCGGTCTTCATCAGCCGCGCCTTCACGCTGTCAGGTGTCAGACTCGGATCCTTTTGCAGCAGCAACGCGGCCGCCCCGGACACCATCGGAGCCGCCATGCTCGTGCCGCTCAGCTTGAAGTACTGATTGGAAGTAGATCCAGGACCAGTTTTGTAATAGCTCTGTGGGACGCTGTTCGCAGGAAAAATACGACCTAGTGTACAGTTATCTGCAAGCACCGCGATGATGCCGTTGCCAGGCGCGACTAAGTCGGGTTTGGCGATGTGGTCCAGCAGCGTGGGTCCCTTGGAGCTGTAGCTGGCAATCAGATCGTCGCCGCGCGACACAGTGCGCTCATCCTTCATAGCTCCCACCGTGATCGCGTAGGGATCGTTGGCCGGCGAAGTAATCGTCGAATAACCGCTGGTGTTCATGGAATTATCGCGGCCATTGTTACCGGCGGCGACCACCACCACAATTCCAGCTTTCCAGGCGCTTTCCACGGCCTGGCACAGCGGATCGGTGGTATAGCTCTCGTGGATCTGCCGTCCGAGCGACAGATTGAGCACCCGGATGTTGTACTGGCTCTTCAGATTGATAGCGGCTTGGATGGCGTTGATCACACTGCTGTCGGTGCCGATGCCGTAACTGTTCAGCGCGCGCAGGTTAATTAAGTTAACGTTCGGCGCAATGCCGCGGAAAGTGTAAATGACATTGTTCTTGCTGTTGGAATTGAAACCATTGCCACCCACGATTCCGGCTACATGCGTTCCGTGCCCGTATGGGTCTCCCGTGGCGGTGTCGTTGAGCACAAAGCTCTGGCTGTATACCACCCGTGACGACTTGCCATCGGACGTCTTGAAGTCATTCGCAGAGCTTGCGCCGCTATTTGTTATGCCGCTGTCGATCACGGCGACACCCACGCCCCTGCCGTCGTAAGCCGACTGGAACGCCAGATTAGCGTTGGTGGTAGGCTGCGCAAATTCCAACAGGCCGTTCACCTGGCGGTCGGGCGACACATACACGACGTCCGGGTCTGCCGCGAGTTCGATCAGGGCGGACGCGGGAACGGTGTAAACCGCGCCTTTCACCACGTCCAGTTTGCTTTTGAGTGTGCCGCCGTGATTCCGGACCTTCTGATGATTCGCATCCGTTGGCGTCACGCGGTATTGCACGATGACATCCAGGGAGGAAGTTCCCGGACTCTGCAGTTCGCGAGACAGCTTAGGCGATCCCGCAAACGCGGCGCTGGCCGCTAAACAGAGCATGAATAAGATAAATGTGCTTTTCATTGTAGTTTCCTTAGTTTCCTTAGGCGTTCTCGCCTTAGTTCTCTCCATTGACAAGCTGCTTCATGGCTTCAGTGCCGCTCGTAGTGCTGGTTCCCCACACAGCAGTAGTTCCCCACACAGCCGTGAAACCCGTCGTCGCCGTCGTGCCCCACACCGCGGTGGTTCCCCATACAGCGTTCGTCCCCCATACGGCATTGGTTCCCCACACGGCACTCGCAGATCCGGTGAACACGCTGGTGCCCCAAACAGCAGTGGTTCCCCACACCGCTGTGGTTCCCCACACCGCAGTGGTGGCGGTATTGTTGATGTATGCAGCTCCCGTGGAGGCATCGTAGGTGGCCGACGGAGAGATCGCGGCACCGGTTCCGGTAGGAACCAGGTCGCTATTATTCAAGGCCGCCCACACATCCAGATACCCGGCTCCGACGGTGAACACATCGTATTGGCTGGTATAACTAACGCCGGTGACGGGGTCAGTCGCCGTGCTCGCGCTCGGAAAGCTCTTGGTGGCGGTCTTCATCAGCCGCGCTTTCACCTGGTCGGGTGTCAGCGCCGCGTTCTGCTGAAACAGGAGCGCCGCCGCGCCACTCACCATGGGCGCCGCCATGCTGGTGCCGCTCAGCTTGTAGTACATGGTAGAGTTGCCCGTTCCTCCGTTGAGGAAGTAGCTGTTCGGGATCAGGTTCACTGTCGCCGACGAGTTGCTGTATACTGCGCTGCCACCCTGGATGAGTGAGATGACGCGATTGCCCGGAGCCACCAGATCCGGCTTCACTACATGATCCAGGAGCGTGGGTCCCTTTGAGCTATAGCTGGCGACCAGATCGTCCGCACGGCTAATTGATGCCATATCTTTCATGGCGCCGACCGTGATCACATAGGGGTCATTACCCGGTGCAGTGATGGTGGCGTAACCGTTGGTGCTGGCCGAATTATTGCGCCCGTAATTGCCAGCGGCCACTACCACGACCATTCCGTTCTTCCAGGCATTCTCTACAGCCGTGCAGAGTGGGTCTTTGGTATAAGTCTCAAAGACGGGGCGTCCCAGACTGAGATTGATCACTTTGATGTTGTAAGT
>JBBQVN010000125.1:0-10973 GCA_038211475.1 Terriglobales bacterium
AACGTCCCCAGTTGTGCGCGGGTAACCAGTCCCACTTCTGAGTCCGGGGAGTCCTCGGGGTTGCCCGAAGCCACATAGGCTTCTTTCTGCAGCTTTGCAAAATCTTCTCCCGCAGTCGCTCGGCGGTAAATGTCGTCCGCCACCTTCTTCATGGCAGCCTGTTCGGCAGCGGTATCGCGTTTGGCATCCGGCGATGTGGGCTCGTCTTTATGTTTCTTCTGTTTGAGAATGGAAATCTGTTTGAGATAAACCTGTTCGAATCGCTCGGGGTGTTGTTTCACAGCCACCGAGTATTCGGTCTCGGCATAGCGGTCTGCCTCCTCTTGCAGTCGATTGTTGAGCGCGCGCGATAGCACCTGCAAGTAGGTAAAGCGCAGAATTTCATCGAAATGCGGGTCCTTCTCCAGGTGAAGTTCACGCGCCTTGTGGGCTAATGCAAGTTGTTCGCTGTAGAAGCGAGCTAACTGCAGGCCGGCCTCAGGCTTCACATTCGGCGCAACTACAGCAGCTAGTTGTTCAAAGTCGCGGCGAGTAATCACCGACCGGCATTCCGACCCGCCAACCGCAGGCTTACCGGTGTCCGTCGCGCGAACCGGCTTCGCAACCGAGAACTCCTCCTGGTCACAAAGTCCCTCCAGAGTAATCACGGGGGTCTCTGGCGCGACTGCGGGAGATGGCGCGCTGCTCGGCCCATTCGCTGCGGGAGCGGCCTGGGCCTGCGCGGGCGCCGTTCCCCAATTGAATATTGTGATGAGTAGGACCGCAAGCGAAACGTAACGCATCAGGCATGCCTCCGGAAGAAAGAAAATCCTAACACAGGGCACAGAAACAGCCCGCGCGGGTTGGCCGCACAAGCGGAGTTCATCCACATTGCGCAGCTTGCAAAAAGGTTGACGGCGGATCGAAGAAAACGCGCAACAAGCAAACAGGCCGCCCATTGTAGGCGGCCTGCTTGGTAAATACGGCCAGTGCCAACCAGCTTTAGTCGATCTCGAAAGCTGCTCCGGCGACAGCGCCGGTCGTGTTCGACCACGCCAGGCCGCTCGCGGTGCAGGAATTGCTGGTCTGGAACCAGAATGGAGTGGTGAAATCCTTGATCGAGAGCATCCACAGCAACTGAACGTCGCTGACGGGTTCGGTCTCACACAGGAAGTAGGTGCCCCCCGTCCTGAAGGTCACGGGAGTGGAAGAAGTGTAGCTGATAACCTTGACGCTCGGGAAATCGGGAATGGTGCCGAACTGTTTCAGAGTTGCGAAAAGCGTCGTCGGCCCGCCTGCCCTGGTGCCGTTCAGCAGGTAGGCTGACATCGTCCCGGAACTCGCGCCGCCATTCGAGGTGTAGACGCTATTCGGAGTCAACGCCCTGGAAAATTGTTGCGTAGCCTTCACACTGAAGCCCATCGCCAACGTCTGCCCCGCTCCCGGTGAAATGCCGGTTCCCGAGACGTAGTATCCAGACTGCGCGTTGATTTGGGTGCAACCCGTTCCGCAGTTGGAAAAGATCGCTGTAGCGGCATCAATGGTGCCGGCTTTCGCGCCGGTCACGCCTTGCACTGCACCGGTGGCCAAGCCTTGTTGTGCTGCCGCGAATGACACCGACAGTATCGCCATACCAGCGATACTGCACACTTTAGAGAGCTTCTTCATTGACATCCTCCTCCAAGATGGGACTGCTCGGGATACCATACCCAGTTCCCGATCCCACGAAGTGTACACCTCCGCCCGTCAATTTGTCTCACTCAAGGAAATAAATATTTACAGGCGCAAAAAAGGGCCACAGCGTGGGCCCCGGTATGCTTCTCTGGCGCTCAAACCTGCCTCATCCCTCACTACCGCTCAGACGATTTTCGCCACCAAATCGTACTCGTGCGCCTCGGTGATTACGCAGCGATAGAATTCCCCAGGGCGGGGAACCATGCCCTCCGGCACGTCGTTCACAAACACCTTGCCGTCAATCTCAGGCGCGTGCATTTCCGTTCGGCCTTCCAGCAGCAGGTCGCTTTCTTCCGATTCGCCGATCATCAGCAGGTCGAACTCCCGTCCCACCAGCGCCTTCTTCTTGCGCTTGCTGATCTGGCGTTGCAGATTCATCAGGTGCTTGCGCCGCCGCTCGATCTCCCGCTCCGGCAGCTTTGCCTCGTACCCAAACGCGCCTGCGCCTTCCTGGTCCGAATAGCCAAACGCCCCCATCCAGTCAAATTCCGCCTCGCGCACAAACGCGCACATCTCAGCGAACTCGGCCTTGGTCTCGCCGGGGAATCCCACAATGAACGACGTCCGCAGCGTCAGGTTCGGTACCACCCGTCGCATCTTCTCAATCGACTTCAGGAACACGCCCGCCCCGCCGCCCCGCTTCATGCGCTTGAGCGCGCTGGCCGACGCGTGCTGCAACGGCACATCCATATAGGAGCAAATATTTTCGTGCCCGGCGATAGTTTCCAGCAGCCGCCCCGTGATCTTGTTGGGATACGCGTACAGGAACCTCACCCATCGCAATCCCTCAATGCCCGCCAGCTTTTCCAGCAACAAGGCCAGTCCGTCCTGCAAGCCAAAGTCCTCGCCGTAGCATGTCGTGTCTTGCCCAATCAGCGTGACTTCGCGCACTCCCGAAGCCGCCAGCCGCTCCGCCTCCGCAATCACCGACTCAAACCGCCGCGAGCGAAACTTCCCCCGCAACTGCGGAATAATGCAAAAGCTGCACGGATGATCGCAGCCCTCCGCAATCTTCAGATACGCGGTGTACCCCGGCGTCGCCAGAATGCGCGGCGTGTCTTCGTTGTAGAGATAGTTCGGCAGGTCGCCGATCGCCCCATCCCATGCCTCGCGCGAGAACCGCCCCTGCTGCTCCCTCGCATCCCCCTCGGCCCGCGAATTCAAGATCACGAATGGCCCGGCCTGGGAACCGCCAAACCGCTCTGCCGGCTTCCGTATCCCAGCCGCCGCCAAAATATTCTCCAGCTCGCCCGTCCCCACCACCGCATCCACTTCCGGAATGTTTTTCTGAATCTCGCTGCGAAAGCGCTCCACCAGGCATCCCGCCACCACAATCTTCTGCGCCCGCCCCTCGGTCTTGTGCCGCACCATTTCCAGAATCGTATCGACCGACTCCTGCTGCGCGCTGGCAATAAACGAACAAGTATTCACCACGATCACGTCCGCATCCTCGGCGCGCGCCGTAAGCTCAGCCCCAGCCTGGTGCAGCATCCCCATCATCACCTCGGAATCCACCAGGTTCTTGGGACACCCCAGGCTCACAAAGCCGACGCGCGTGGGGACAGCCACCGGCGCGGTTTTGCCGGTCTTTTTTGGCGCAGACGCAGTCTGTCCGCCAAGCTCTAACGTGAGGGTGGAATCAGGCATGGAATCTTCTTATTCTAACATTCGGCGCGGGCTTGCGCTGGCTGGCGGAGTAGGACGGACCGCCCACGGCTCCGCCCATCCGGAGGCGGCAAGTGCGAATACAAAGTCAAGCGCGTTGACTAACCCCCGAGATCGTCGCCGCTTACTTCTTGACGATGAAATTGCGGTTGCTCGTCAAAATTCCGCCCGGCGCGGTCACTTCCATCTTGCCGGTGGTCGCGCCAGCGGGAACGATAGCCGTCAAATAGGTATCGTTGACCACGGTGAAGCTGGCAACTGCTCCTGTAAAGTTCACCGCCGTAGTCCCGGTAAAGCCCTGGCCCAGAACCTCGACTGTGCTACCTACCTTGCCGATGTTGGTCACCATCGCGATGAACGGCTTCAGCCCCACATCGAGACTGTAGATCTGGCCCAGCGCGTGACGTTGGCCGCCATAGTAGGTTGTCCCGTAAAAAATGCCGTTGGTGTTTTGAAAGGGCTGGCCGAAAGGCGTGGTGGTGCCGGAATTGCCGTTGTTGAAGCTGTAGAGCTCGGTGAGCGTGCCGTCCGGCGCATAGGAGTAGATGATGCCGTCGCCGTAGGTTCCGCCGAAGAATGTGGTTCCGTAGAGCTTGCCGTCGCTGCCCGCCAGCGGAGAGCCTGCGGGCGTGCTGCCGTCAGTCGCCGTCGTATTGTAGTCGTGCAGAATAGACAGGTTGAAGCTCTTGTCGAAGCGAAATAGGCTTCCGCCCGAATTTCCGGTGCCACCCTCCAGTGCCACGCCGTAGACATCCCCGTCTGCGCCCAGCGAGAGCCCCTCCATGAAAGCGCCTTGCGGGCTGTTGAACGAGTACGAGCCGTTAGAGCCGCCTGTCGAGGTAACGCGCTGCACATTGCCGTAGCCATACGAGCCGCCATTATAAGAAGCGATGTAGAACGAGCCGTCACTGCCTTGCACCGGCACTGGAGTCGGATTTGTGGCCCTGTAGAGGACGGCAAGGGTGCTGAGGGTCTTATCCAGTTTGTAAAACTGGCCGTTGGCAAGCGGACCTCCGTATGTGTTGCCATAGAAATAACCGTCCGCCCCGATGATGGGGGGGCCTTGGGGGTAGTACGCGTCGACCGCCGAGCCAAGATTGATCAGCACCGTGACGTGGCCGCCGGGTGTCATTTTGTAAATGACGCCGGAGTTTTGTGTTCCTCCGTAATACGTGGTGCCATAGAAGTTGCCATCGGTGCCCAGCGTCAGGCCGCCCTGCGGCGAGTCGCCTTCTGGGCCAGTGAAGTTGTGCAGCACACGATAGGTCCCAGACGCGTCGATTCTAAAGATCACACCCATCCCGCTGGCTCCGCCTGCCGATGCCGTTCCGTACAGCGCGCCGTCGCGCCCCTGGGTGAGGATGGCGAACGAGTTCTGTCCCTCGGGGCCATAGAAATTGTGCAGCGTGGTAAATGTCTGCCCCCATCCGGAGGCGGCAAGTGCGAATACAAAGGTGAGCACGAGAGAGACAAGCAAAGAAAATCGGCGCATGGCATGAACCTCCGAAATTATCGGTTGGGGGAGGCCGCAAGCATACCACTGCGGCTGAAAGGAAGAATACGTGCTGGGGGGGGACAGTCAAGGCCATCAACCCCCTCAACCCTATGGCAACGAGAACACAACCCCTCTGTCGAACGTCCCGCCGAATCGAGTCGCGCCATAGATGGTTCCGTCGCTGCCAAACAGAAGCTTCCCGTTGGGCTGTTGCCCGTCGTAGAAACCGAACGAGTAAATCGCCGATTCCGACCACTGGCCTTTGCCAGTCGGGGTCAGGGTGTAGATGGTCCCATCGGCTGAAGAACCACCATTGCCCATGCCGTAAAAGATGCCGTTCTGATAAACCAGATCGGTTGCCGGACGCGAAGTATCAAGGCCTCCCGTGAAGTTGAGCAGCGTTTTTTCCTGCCAAGTGCCGTCGGCGCGTGGTGACAACCCAAAAAACACGCCGCATCCATACCTGCAATTGGTGGTTCTCGGGCCCCCGACGGCAGTAGTGCTGTAGAGATTCCCCGCACTGTCGAAGGTTAGGGCGTTGCTGGGGTTGATGGCTTGAGATTGGTATGTGAAGACGTGCAACACTCTCTCGCTCCACCCGCCGCCGGCCACGGGCGACAATTCGAAGACCGTTCCGCATCCCGGCTGATAAACATAGCAGTAAGCCGCACTGCCTCCGGAATATGTTGTGCCATACAGATTGCCCGCGGCGTCGAGCGTGAGCGCTGCCAGCGGAGTCGCGCCGTCATTTGCTGCTCCCCCCTGGAAGGTGTAAATCACCGAGTAATTGAACCCGCCGCTCCCGTTGGGGCTAAGCTCAAATACGGTCCCGTCACCCGTGCTGCCGCCGTAACTGGTGGTGCCATAGAGGTTGCCCGCCGCATCCATCACCAGGCCCGCCGAGGGAGAGTTGCCGTCATTCGCCGTATACCCCTGGAAGTTGTGCAGAATGGTTTCAACCCCGCCACTGATTTCAAACACCGTGCCGCACCCGAAAAAGCAAGTTCCGGTTCCTCCGTAGTACGTCACTCCGTAAAGATTACCCGCCGAGTCCCGCACCGGAGAGCCTTGTGGATCCCAGCCATCCGAGCCGCCCTGGAATTCGTAAAGCACCGACTCGTTCCACACCCCGTTCGAGTTAGTGAGCTGAAATACCGTGCCGCAGGTTTCGGCGCAGGTGGTGATGCCGCCCTGAGCGGCAAAGCCGTAGAGATCGCCGGCAGCATCCATTACCAGTCCGCCGTCGGGGAAAGAAGAGTCAGGGTTAGTGAGAAAGGTGTAAAGCGCGGTCGCGTTGGCATGCACTACCGCCCTGGCGCGAGCCGGTCCAAATCCGGAGATGTTCTGTGCGTTCCACACCTCGACCGTCACCTGGTCATTGGCCTGCAAAGTATAACTTCCGGTCCCGTAGGCTCCAGTAAACTGCATAACCGAAATTTGGCGGTCGGTCCACGAGGCGATCTGTAGCGTCACCGCGTCTCCGGTAGGCGCATATCCCGCGCTCCATCCCTGCGTGATGTCGGTGATGCGGATAGCCGCGGAATCGCCCGTATAGGGACGCAGGCTCCCAAAGCCCGAGCCGCTGATCAGAATCGTCTGATATCCACGCGCCCAAATGCGTGACACCGATGCGATGGTGGGCGAAGCCTGTGCGAAACAGGTTGCCGAACAGAGGAGGCCGAGAGCGATCAACGGCGTTACAACAACCAAAGACAACCGGCGCATGGCATGAACCTCCGAAATTATCGGTTGGGGGAGACCGCAAGCATACCACTGCGGCTGAAAGGAAGAATACGTGCTGGGGGGGCAGTCAAGCGCTGGTGAGTAAACAGTTAGAAAATGTCCGAGTCCCGTCAGGGACGCCACTCAACCCCCTCCCCCATTTCTTGTACACTAGCTTTCCACTGGAATTCACAATGGAATCTGGCATGGAAATTCAAGCAGTGGGTCCCGCGCGTCACGACGTCACTCTATTGGCCGACCAGGACTTTTTTCTTTTCAACGAAGGTACCCACTACCGGATGTACAACAAGATGGGGGCGCACCTCTCCACCGCCCCTGACGGCACCCCCGGCGCCTGCTTCAGCGTGTGGGCCCCGAATGCCCGCGAGGTCTATCTCACCGGCAGCTTCAACGGATGGAACGAGCGCAGCCACCCCCTTCATCAACGCGGTTTCTCTGGCATTTGGGAATGTTTCGTCTCCGGCATCGGAGTCCGCACGCTTTACAAGTTTCACATTGTTTCGAGTACCGGCTACTCCGTCAACAAGGCCGACCCCATCGGCTTCCTCGCCGAAACTCCTCCCCACACCGCCTCTGTCGTCTGGGACCTGGACTACACCTGGAACGATTCTGAGTGGATGACAAAACGGTCCGCGCGCAACTCGTTGCACGCCCCGATGTCCATCTACGAAGTACACTTCGGCTCCTGGATGCGCGTTCCCGAGGAGGGCAACCGCTCCCTGACCTATCGCGAGATGGCATCCCGCCTCGCTGAATATGCCAGGCGCATGCACTTCACGCACGTCGAGTTTCTCCCCATCATGGAGCATCCCTTCTACGCTTCGTGGGGATACCAGAGCACGGGCTACTTCGCGCCCACTTCGCGCTATGGCACTCCGCAGGACTTGATGTTCCTCATCGACTACCTGCACCAGAACGGCATCGGCGTCATCCTCGATTGGGTGCCTTCTCACTTTCCCACCGACGAACACAGCCTCGCCTTTTTCGATGGCACTCATCTATACGAACACTCCGACATACGCCAGGGTTTCCATCCCGACTGGAAGACTTACATCTTCAACTACGGCCGCAACGAAATCCGCAGCTTCCTCATGTCTAGCGGCATGTTCTGGCTCGACCGCTACCACGCCGACGGCCTGCGTCTTGATGCTGTTGCCTCCATGCTCTACCTCGACTACTCACGCAAGCATAACGAGTGGATTCCCAATAAATATGGAGGTCGCGAGAACATCGAGGCCGTGGACTTCCTGCGCCGCTTCAACCAGGAAGCTTACGAAGAGCATCCCGACATTCAGACCATCGCCGAAGAATCCACTGCCTGGCCGCAAGTCTCCCGGCCCACCAGCAGCGGCGGCCTGGGCTTCGGCATGAAGTGGGACATGGGCTGGATGCACGACACTCTGAAGTATTTCGCCCGCGATCCCATCTATCGCAAGTTCGATCACAACCTGCTCACCTTCCGCGGACTATACTCGTTCACTGAAAATTTTGTGCTGCCCCTCTCCCACGACGAAGTGGTTCATGGCAAAGGTTCGCTTCTCAACAAGATGCCCGGCGACCAGTGGCAGCAGTTCGCCAACCTGCGCTTGCTGTTTGCCTACATGTACGCGCAGCCCGGGAAGAAGATGATCTTCATGGGCGGCGAGTTCGGCCAGCGCCGCGAGTGGAATCACGATTCCAGCCTCGACTGGAATTTGCTGGAGCACCCGTTGCACCGGGGCCTGCAGAACTTCGTCGAACAATTGAATCGCGTGTACGCGCGCGAACCCGGCTTGCACTGGTTCGACAACGAACCCGCCGGCTTCGAGTGGCTTGACTGCGAAAACGCCAGTGACAGCATTGTCGCCCTGTTGCGCCACGGCCAGTCGCCCGCCGATGACATTCTCATCGTCTGCAACTTCACTCCGGTGCCACGCCTCGGCTATCGCCTCGGCGTGGACGACGCAGGATTCTGGGAAGAGATTTTGAACAGTGACGCGAAAGAATACGGCGGCGGCAACGTGGGCAACATGGGAGGATGTGCGGCGATGGCCGAATCATCGCAGGGCCGACCATTCACTTTGCGCTTGAGCGTGCCGCCACTGGGAGCGCTTTTCTTCAAACGCAAAGCGCCGGAGCCCGGCATCGTCGACGCTCTTCCAGCCGAATAGCCTCTAAGCCACGTCTTTTGTGCGAGTTGCGAGCTAAAACAGCGCACGGGAGAGAGTTCCTCGGCCTATAAACACTTGGCGAATCTGCCACAAGAACTGCGGACCGTACGATGCGTCAATCGGGTCAATCATTTGTGGGACATTGCTCATGAAGCGGGTGATGATGGCTTGCGTAAATGGCTACCTCTTATGCGTTTAATACTATTTTCGAAGGGGTTGTCGATCCTGGGCGCGGTCCTTTCGCAGCTCGCCTAAGTGCTTGCATCTTGCTGTATTAAATGGGTTTAGGGGAAATCGCGGATGAGAGTACATCGTAAAACACGATTTCTGAGGACGTAAATGCACGTCCTCCGATGCCGCACTTCACAAAACGCAAGCGCGTCCGGTCACATGTGAATGGAATTTGGGTGCAAGTTGCGCAGGACTAACTTCCCCCGAAATGTTTCCTGAACAATAAATGGTAGTTACTCAACGGTAAACTGGCGAGGAAGACGCAGGTGTTTGTTTTCCGCGACGTCGTTAGCTTCTTAGCCAGCGAACCGGCTGACCCACACCAGGACGGCAATCCCGACCACGATGCGGTAGATGGCGAAGGGGACGAAGCCGCGGGTACGAACCCACGCCATGAACCACGCCACCGAACCGTAAGCGACGATGAACGAAACCACGAAGCCAATCGCCAGCACGATCCATTGATGCGGCGTGAGCGCGCTGACTCCGATGGGGTTCTCGCCATGACCGCCGCGCAGCGACTTGAGCAGAGTGTAGGCGGTGGCGACGACCATAGTCGGAATGGAAAGGAAAAAAGAAAACTCGAGCGCTGAGGCGCGCGACATGCCCGCAAGTTGGCCGCCGGCGATCGTGCTCATGGAGCGCGAGGTGCCAGGGAAAACGGCGGAAAGAATCTGGCAGGCGCCAATCCAAATGGACTGAGGCAGGCTCATGTCTTCCATCTTCCAAGTACGGATGGTGCTGCCTTTGGCGCCGGGGCCCGCGGCCTCCCAACGCGCTTTCATGGCGTCGACAATCCACATCACGATGCCGCCGATGAGCAACGACGCTCCCATGATGGTGAGGCTCTCCAGATGCTTGCCAATCACTTTGGTCAGCAAAAACGATGGGATGGCCGTCACCACTAAGGCAACCATGGTGAGGCCGAGAGGATGGGTGAGCAGGGTGCGGTCGCCGCGTTCCCCTGAGGGAAAGGTGGAAAGAAATTTCGCGATACGACTTCGAAAGTAAATGGGGAGGCACAGGATGGCGCCGAGTTGGATGACGATGGCATACATCTTCCAATAGCCATCGGAGAGGTCGACGTGCAGCAGGTCTTGTGCGATGCGCAGGTGCGCGGTGGAACTCACGGGCAAAAATTCAGTGAGGCCTTCAACAATGCCCAGCACCAGCGAGAGCAGGTAGTCGTTCAAAAGTTCCTCCGGAAAAGTGGGAAGCAGCAGTATCGCAGAAAAGCGTGAGGATTGGGCGAGAGGCCCGTGCAGAAGTTTCGAGTTTCGAGCTCCAAGTTCAAAACCGCATGGGTCGCTGGGCACTTTCGAGTTTCGAGTTTCAAGTGTCAAAACCGGGCGACGATGAAGACAGTGTTTCGTTCACTCGGGCAGCCGAACAGCAGGTCCTTCGCTGCTCGGGACGACAAACCTGGACGGCGCCGCACGAACTGCAGATCCCTCGCTGTGCTCGGGATGACAACGTTTTTAGTTGCGCTGCGGAACAGCAGGTCGTTCGCTGCTCGCGATTACAAGCGTTAGAGAACAAGCCAAGCCTTCGCTTTGCTTCGCCAAGAGAAGCTTTAGTGAACACGCCAAGGCTTTGGCTTTGCTTGCGAAGACAAGCGTTGTTGAACAAGCCGAGGCTTTCGCTTTGCTCGCGATGACAATTCGATCTGGCTAGGCAACGTCTATTTGGTTGGGCTCTTGGCGTAGCGGCGGAAGAAGCTGTCGGGCTTCCATTGCGGCGCGCGGTCGGCGTTGGCTACAGCAATGACGACATCGCGATAGAGGGATTCGAACTGGCCTTCGGCGGCTAGGTCCACTGGTTGATTCACGTCGTCAGATGGGGCGTGGTAGCGGTTGGTCAGCCAGTCTTTGAAAATCTTCTGCTCGGGGGAGTTCGCTTCGAAGCCAAACCCGATGGCCAGCGCGGGAACGCCTTGTCGAATGAAGTTGTACTGATCGCTGCGAATGAAGGAATTG
>JBBQVN010000126.1:0-10829 GCA_038211475.1 Terriglobales bacterium
CGCCTCGCCACCACTCGATCCTCCCGCAGTGCGCTCCAGATCCCAGGGGTTGTTGGTGCGGCCGTAGAGAAGATTGTCTGTCTCCCAGGCCATCAGCATTTCCGGCGCGTTGGTGACGCCTAGAATCACCGCACCGGCCGCTCGCAAGCGCGCCACCAGCGTTGCATCCTCCGCCGGAACATTTCCAGCTCGTAGACGGCTCCCAGCTTCGCACCGATAGCCCGCCACGTCAATCGAGTTCTTAATCGAGATCGGAACGCCTTCCAGCAGTCCGGTCGCCTCGTTCCTCATCGCACGTTGCTCTGACCGCCCAGCTTCCGCCAAAGTGAGCTCCGCCCGTACATGAACAAAAGCGTTGAGTTGCGAATGCAATCGCTCGATGCGATCCAGATGCGCTTGGGCAAGCTCCACCGGAGAAATTCGCTTGGATCGAACTCCCGCCGCCATTGCAGCGGCAGTCATACTCTTCAGGAAATCCATTCCATGGTGGATGCGGGAACAAAAAGCGCGAGGTTCGAGTGTGGAAGCGGCCGAAGCCTAGCCTCCGACCAGCCTCTCCAGCCCTGCCTTGTTGCGGATGATCAAAGTCGAGCCCTGCAGGTGCGCCAATTCCTTGTCGCGGAACTCGCCTAGCACGCGCGTCACGGTTTCTCGAGACGTTCCAATCAACTGCGCCATCTCCTCGTGGGTCAGCGAGACTTTGATGCGGATTCCTTGCTTGGTCACCTCGCCGTCCACAGCCCACTCCAACAACAGGCGTGCCAATTTTTCTGAGACCGAATGCGACAAACCCAGCGAACGGATCATCTCATACGCGCTCTGGCAATTTTGGCTCAGGTGCTGGGCCGCGCTCAAGCAGGCATCGGCATGGTTTTGCAGAAACTTCAAGAAGTCGTCTCGTTTCACGAAATCAAGCTGGCACGGCTGCAGGGTCTCAGCGGTCAACTCGTAGGGCTTGCCCGACACTGTGGCATGCAGTCCCAGCACTTCCCCAGCCTGCGCAATGCGCAAAATCAGGGTCTTGCCGTCGCGCGAAGTAGTGGAGAGCTTTACCCGGCCGGCGCAGACCATATATATGCCCCGCGACGCTTGCCCTTCCACAAACAACATTGCTCCCTGCGGGTAAGCACTGGCGTACTTGATCCTATCCAACTCCTCTAACGTTGGCTTGGGAAGATCACAGAAGAAGCCTGAATGACGCAGCTTGCAGATCAGACAGTTTTCCGTAATCTCCAGTCCGTAGGGTGTACTCATTCGAAACGCCTCTCATAGTGCAATATAGCACCTTCGTCAGTGATTTGCGGCACACGGCGCTGTGACAGTGTGTCCGCGCAGCCAATGACGTTCGAATTTTCCGATACCAATGGCAGCAACATGGCAGCAATCATGACTGGATATCTCGCTCAACTTGATGACTCGCTGGTGCGAATGGTTCGTTCCAAGTCGCGTCTTTCTTCAGCACTAAGCGCTCGCACGCATCCTTTCGCCAAGTTTCCCAGGCTCAAGCCACCGATCCCCACCCTCACTAGTCTGAGCACTTCTGTGTCCAGAGCGGATAGCATGCGACGGATGTGCCGGTTCTTCCCTTCCTCCAGCACAATCTCAATCCAACTGTTCCTTTGGCCTCTACGTATCGCGCTGGACCGCTTCGCCCGCAGCGCTTCTCCCCTCTCGACGACCCCTCGCAACACTTGCTCTACCAGACCATCCGCTTTCGTCGTGCCCACTTGTACGTGATAAACCTTCTCGATCCCGCTAAGGGGATCGGCGATACGCGCACCCCACTCCGTATCGTTGGTTAGCAGCAACAGGCCTTCACTCGCTTGATCGAGCCGCCCGACTGGCCCCATCCAGGGGTGACCGGGAAGAAACTCGTACACCGTACGCCGACCCTTCTCGTCGCTGGCCGTAGTCACCACTCCACGAGGCTTGTTCAGCATCAGATAAATTTTCGACTGCTCGCTGACCGGTTCGGAGTCCACTTCAATCCGGTCGCGTCCTAAATGAACCGCGGCCTCCGCATCCCGGCGGACCTTGCCATTAAGCCGCACCCGCCCTCGCGCTATCAATTCGCCTGCCTGCGAGCGCGAGCAGTACCCCAACTTCGAGAGCGCACGGGCCAGACCCACACTCCGCAACTTTTCTTGGCGCGCCATCGCAACATGGTAGAGGAAACAACTGCATCACGCCTGCTCCCTCCACTCCTCAATTCCGCCGCCGCACAACGCCAGCCGGTTCGTTTACAATCGCGCCTGATGATTTATCGCAGCGACAATCGCACTCCCGATCAACTCCGGCCGGTTAACATCACTCCCGATTTCATTTCCACCGCCGAAGGCTCCGCTCTCATCGAGGTCGGCAATACCCGCGTGATCTGCACCGCATCCGTAGATGAAAGTGTTCCCCAGTTTCTTCGCAACAGCGGCAAGGGATGGATCTCCAGCGAATACGCCATGCTGCCGCGCTCCACCTTGACCCGCTCCACTCGTGAAGTCACCCGCGGCCAGCAGAGCGGGCGCTCGCAGGAAATTCAGCGCCTCATCGGTCGCTCTCTCCGCGCAGTAACCGACCTGAAACGCCTTGGCGAGCGCACCATTTGGATTGATTGCGACGTCATCCAGGCCGATGGCGGCACTCGCACCGCCTCAATCACCGGAGCCTTTGTTGCTTTAGGACTGGCCTTGGAGCGTCTGGTGGAAGCCGGCACCCTGACCTCGGCGCCCATCCGTGATTTCGTGGCCGCTATCAGCGTGGGAATTGTGGACGGCGAAATCCTGCTCGACCTCAGCTACGAGGAAGATTCGCGCGCCGACGTGGACATGAACTTTGTGATGACCGCCGGCTCCAAACTGGTGGACATCCAAGCCACCGCCGAACATCAGGTCTTCGATGACAACCAACTCGCAAAAATGATGGCCTTGGCCCGCCAGGGAGTGCAGTCTTTGATCGCCCGTCAACAGGCCGTTCTCAACAAGCTGACGCTGCGCCAATAACAAAGACCCCGCACCGAGCGGGGTCTTTGGCTTGCAGTGAAACGACAGCAACTATCGGCTCAGAGCGCAGACTCCCGTCACGTTGGTGAAGCCCGTACCGGTCAGCTTGAACATTTCCTGTACCAGATAGTTCACCCCGTTGATGGTTTGGTTGTAGTGGGCACCATTGGCGCCCTTCGAGGTGGTGCCAAAGGTGAAGTTGCAGCAGTCGCCGTTTTCGCCGCAGCTTCCGGCTTGCCAGGCGGTGTTCAGGTTGACTTCAGGATCAGTGACCGACTCCGACAGTTCGTGGAACAGAACGTTGGTGACGCCGTCGGCCCCGATGTCACTGTTCGGGCTGGTTTTGTCGCCGTAGATGGCAACGTTACCATCGCATCCACTAGGGCACTGCGCCGGGTTACCGACGAAAGAGTACTTGATGGTTTCGCCGGCGATGATGGTGGTCGAAGGTCCGTGGTAGCCGCAATACAAGCTGCAGAACGAGCCGCCAAAGGCATTTTGATGAACATCCTTTGCGGTTAGGACGAAGTAAACTCCATTGGTGTCGTTAGGCAGGTGGCCGCCGCTAATGGCATTGGTCACAATTTGCTGAGTTTGCGCGTCGCTGAGGATTTTGCCCAGGGAATAGTTGTCGTGGTAAGCATTCGTCCTGGCCGTGTAGTTGACAACATTCTGCACGAACTTTTGCGGAGTCGAGTTGTCGTAGTATCCGGCATTGATGTTGTAGAGCGGGCTGCCACTGAGGTTCTTGATGAACCCGTCAATGATGCCGCGGTCGGTTGCGGTCCAACGTCCGTAGTAAATCACGTACACGGTCACCGGAGCTGAGATGATCGGGCCGCCGTAGTAGGTGATGTTCGACGCGGGGGGCGGAGCCGCTTGGCCCGGACGATAGACGAGGGTATGGCTGGGGCCGTTGGGGTTCAGCACCGGATAGAGTTTAATGTGCGATGCATCCTGAGCAAAGGCGCAGGACAGCAGGAATGTGCAGGCCAGCAGAGACAGTACAGTTTTACGCAATGGAGCCTCCAGATTTTTGTTGTCGAGAAGGCGGCCCACCCGCACGCTAGTTGCTGGCAAGCCGCTTATTGTGAAAAGTGTTGTCGCTGAGAGTAGCGCCGCCGGCGCGCTACTACCAGCGCTCGTAGTGAGGAACACGAAAAATTCGCCGGCTACCCAGAAACCGCCTGCGGGCCTGCTCGTCCACCGCTCAGCGAACTCCTTCCCCGCGCTACCCCTGTCGTATAATCGAATTTCCATGAAGGCCTACGTTTACGTCTCACTCAAGAAAAGTGTCCTCGATCCGCAGGGCAAAACCATTCAGGGCGCGTTGAAGAAAATGGGCTACCAGGGCCTGCAGGACTTGCGCCAGGGCAAGTATTTCGAAATCACCATGGATGGCGCCCTCTCCCGCGAACAGGCTCAAAACGAGGTCCAGCGAATGGCGCGCGAAGTGCTCACCAATCCGGTGATCGAAGAATTCCGTTACTCGCTGGAAGAGTAGAAGCGGTATGAAATGTTTTCGGCAGGGCTTTCGTTTAGCCAGCCGTCGAAGCGGTGTGCCGTCACTTCGCTCTCGAGTTTCCGTTCCTTGAAGGAGTTCGCATGTGTGGCATAGTCGGGTACGTCGGCAAGAAACCGGTCGTCGAGGTCATCATTGAGGGCTTGCGGCGGTTGGAGTATCGTGGCTACGATTCTGCTGGCATTGCTGTAGCCGGGGACGGCGACGGCCTGCAGGTCCGCCGCGCCGAAGGCAAGCTGCGCAATCTGGAAGAAGTCATCCGGCTTCATCCCCTCCATGGCACTTACGGAATTGGCCATACCCGGTGGGCCACCCATGGACGCCCGACCGAAGAAAACGCCCACCCTCATCGCGACTGCAGCGGCAGAATCGTCGTCGTCCACAACGGCATTATTGAGAATTACCTGACCCTGAAAAAAAGCCTGATCGACGAGGGCCATCGCTTCAATACTGAGACAGACACTGAGGTCATCGCTCATCTGGTGGAGAAGTACTTCCTGCAGGCCGGCAACGGGGTGCGTCCCACGCTGGAGGACGCCGTCCGCAGCACGGTAAAGCAGTTGACCGGCGTTTTCGCTCTCTCGGTCATTGCCGCCGACGACCTGAACAAAATTGTCTCCGCACGCATGGGTCCGCCTGCAGTCATCGGTCTCGGCAAGGACGAGTTTTTCGTCGCCTCTGACGTTCCCGCCATCCTCTACCACACCCGAGATTTGTTCTTCCTCAACGATGGCGACCTGGCGGTGATCACTCCCGCTGGCGTTCAGGTTACAGACTTCGACGGCCGTCCTTTGGAACGCCCTTCCCATCACGTGAGCTGGGACCCGGTCATGGCGGAAAAGGGGGGCTTCAAGCATTTCATGCTCAAAGAAATCTACGAGCAGCCCCGCGCTGTTCGCGATACTACGCTGGGCCGCGTGTCCCAGGACACCGGTCGGATTTTTCTAGATGCGTTGCAAGTCACCGAAGACGAATTTCGTGCCGCCCGCAAGCTCAACATCGCAGCCTGCGGCACCAGTTGGCATGCCGCGCTAGCCGGCAAGTTCATGATCGAGCGTTTCGCTCGCCTTCCCGTGGAGGTGGACTACGCCAGCGAATGGCGTTACCGCGACCCCATCATCTTGCCAGACACCCTCACCCTGCTCATTTCCCAATCGGGTGAGACGGCTGACACCATCGCGGCGCAACGCGAAGCCAAGAGCAAGGGATCCAAGACGCTGGCTATCTGCAATGTCGTCGGCTCCATGATGACGCGCGAAGCCGCCGGCACCATTTACACCCATGCCGGTCCGGAAATTGGCGTGGCCTCGACCAAAGCTTTCACTTGCCAGCTCACCGCGCTTTACCTTTTCGCCATGTACCTGGCCCAGGTGCGCGAAACCATCAGCCCAGATCAGGCCAAGAGTCTAGTGCGTGAACTTACCCGCATCCCCAGCAAGATCGAACAGCTCCTGACCCGCGACGAAGTGTGCGAAGAATTGGCCAAGGAGTATGTCCGCTCCCAGGACTTCCTGTTCCTGGGCCGAGGCATTCACTACCCCATCGCGCTCGAAGGCGCGCTCAAGCTCAAAGAAATTTCCTACATCCACGCCGAGGGCTACCCTGCAGGCGAAATGAAGCATGGCCCCAACGCGCTGATTGATGAGAATCTGCCAGTTGTGATCATCGCCACTCGCGACCTCAACGACCCCGATTCAGTTCGCCGCTATGACAAGACCATGTCGAACCTGAAGGAAGTCCAGGCGCGTTCCGGACAGGTCATTGCTTTGGCCACCGAAGGAGATAACGAAATTCTGGAAGCGGCCGATCACGTCATTTTCATACCGCCCGCTCCCGAGGAACTCGCTCCCATTCTGGAGATTGTCCCGCTACAACTGCTGGCCTACCACATCTCCGTGCGCCGCGGATGCGACGTGGACCAGCCCCGCAATCTGGCCAAGAGCGTCACCGTCGAATAGTAAATGTGACTGTCGAATGACAAAGTCCCTCGCCGTCGCATGACGAGTGTCACCGTGGAACAGCGTTTAATTTTCGCCTGGATGACGCAAGCGGGGACCAGCCGGAACCGCGCCGCCCGAGTGCAAGTAGTTCTTCCACTGTTCCATCGCCTCCAGAATGGCGGCTGCGTTCAAGTTCGCTCCCGCCACATCTCCGTGCTTCACATTTCGTTCGGCGCGCACGAGCAGCGAGGTAGCTCCCGCCAGGTTTCCTTTTGAGTGATGATGCAGCGCCACCGCGAACTGAATCAGCCCTTGCAGGAACTGCTTCGCTGGACCCTTGGGCAGAGGCCGCCAGACGTCTTCCAACACTTCGTGGGCGTCGTAGAACTCGCCTTGGTTGAACAAGCGCACGCCTTCTAGAAACCGTTCGTGGTCCACAGCCTTATTTTGTCATGCGCAAGCCGCTACGCTGGCTCCGCCCCCCTGTCTAAGCTATGATGAGCTGTCGGTCCAACTCACGTTCGTGCATCGCTGCAGAGGAGTCTTTATGTCTCTCATCCTTCGCCATGCTTTCCTGGCTTTCACTCTCGTCTTGCTGTGTAGTCTGGCCGCGCTCGCACAGAAGGGCCCACCTCCGGCCCCAGCTCCGCGGGGGATCCCCACATCGCCCACCTACCGCAATCTGGCTGATCCCGACCTGCAGACCAACATTCGTTACCAAACCTTTGACAAGAAGCCCCTCACATTCAAGAGCACTACCGAAGAAGTGCTAGTCCCCGTCGTAGTGGTCGACAAGAGCGGCAATCCCGTGTCCGGATTGAAAAGAGACGCTTTCCGCCTCCAGGAAAATGGCAAAGACCAGCTTATCTCGAGCGTAGAAGAGTACCGGCCCACAACCACTCCTCTCTCGCCGCCCCAGTTCGGGAGCAATCAGGTTTCTAATGTCAATTCAAGCAGCACCGTAGAAGCTCGGCGGCTCACCATTATCGTCTTCGACGTGCTGAACACCCCTTTTGGCGAGCAGGCTCGCGCCCGCCACGCGCTGATCAAGTACGTCGCCGACAATCTTGACCCTGGCAGCCTTTATCAATTGCTGGCTCTCGACAAGAACGGCATTCACGTTCTGCATGACTATACCCAAAACACCGCTTCGCTCGAGTCCGCGCTAAAGGCCCTCACTAGTAAATTTTCCGCCACCAACGCTGTGGACTCGGAAACTTTGCGTGCTATCAACCCCGACCAAGGCGCAACCGCGGCTCCATCTATCCCGGTGACCGCCGACGGTACGGCTGACCGTGAAGCCCTGGCTCTACAGGGTTTCGCACGTGGCGAGCAGGCTTATGCCGGATACGTTCAGGCGGAAGCGGCGCGCACCACCATGTTGGCGTTTCAGCAGATTGCGGCGCGGGTCAGCGGTGTCCCTGGACGCAAGGCTCTCATCTGGGTCACCGCTGGTTTTCCCTTCTCGGTCGATCCTTCCAGCGGCGCCATCAGCGAAGGCTATTCTTTCGATTTCTATCAACACACCATGCAGTTGCTCGCCAACCAGTTCATTGCGGTTTACCCGGTGGACGCTCGCGGCCTCCTCACTTTGCAACCCGATGCCAGTTTTCGGCTTAGTCGCACCGAGAACGCGCAGGCCGCTGGGCTCTTGGCCGCGGAATCGGGGCGCAATCTTGATATCCAGAACACCATGCGTGCTTTTGCCGATATGACTGGCGGCCGGGCCTATGTCAACAAGAATGACATGAACTCCTGCATCAAGGACGCGGTGAAAGACGGCTCCACCTACTACATGCTGAGCTACCCTCTCGATCGCAACAATCGCAAACCCGGCTGGCGCAAGATCAATGTTCGAGTCGCCGACTATAAAGTCCGGGCTCGGGACGGTTATTTCATGACCCAAACCACCGTGGACCCAACCTCCACGGCTCGCTCTGATATTGACCAGGCTCTCACTTCGCCCTTTGACTATACCGGCCTGCCCATGCGCATCATGAGCAGTCGGCCGGTGGCGGACGGGGCCAAGCGCAAAGTCACCTTCGCCATGACCATGCCGCCCAAAGCCGTCACCCTCGACGCCGCCGACAACCACCACCTGCACGTGGATATCGCCTACATCGTTCGCAACACTAAGGGTGACGACGCTGGTCACAACGGGGTCAGTTACAACACTGCGCTCAACCCCCAGCAGCTTGAACAGATTGAAAAACAGGGCTTGGGTTATGGCGACACCCTGAGCCTGACGCCCGGTTCTTACAATATCCGGGTCGTGGTCCGCGATAATCTTACGGGCAAGATTGGTAGCGCGCTGCTTCCCCTGGACGTAAAGTAAGTCCAGGTCAAGCCGTCCGAATCAAGCCGATCGGGTCAAGCTAATCGAGGACGAGTTTCACATCCGTACGAAGTGACATTCCTGCACCAACCATATGTCTGCCACTCGCGTAATCGTCATTGGAGCTGGAGCTTTCGGAGGCTGGACCGCTCTCCACCTTCTCCGCCGCGGCGCCCGTGTTACTTTGGTCGACGCCTGGGGCCCAGGCAATTCACGCGCCTCGTCCGGTGGCGAGACCCGCGTCATTCGTGGCGCTTATGGCCCATCGCAGCCCTACACCAGGATGGCCGCACGCTCCATGCAACTTTGGAAGGAGCACGAGCAACTCTGGAACCTGCGCTTCTTTTATCCCATCGGCGTGTTGTGGATGGCCGGCGAAAACGACCCGTTTGAGCGCGGCTCCCTGCCCGAACTGCAGTCTGCGGGAATCCCTTACCAGGAGCTGGGTGCGGAGGAACTGACTCAGCGCTGGCCCCAGGTCAACTTCGACGGCATCCGCTGGGGCATCTACGAACCCGAGAGCGGATACCTATTGGCCCGCGCCTCCTGCCAGGCGGTGGTCGAAGCTGTCCTCGGGCAAGGTGGAGATTATCTCCAACTGGAAGTCTCGGCACGCTCTATGGAACAGGGAAACTTCCGCGGCTTGCCTCTCTCTGACGGCACTCTTTTGGCCGCCGACCAATACGTTTTCGCTTGTGGCCCGTGGATGGGGCGTCTATTTCCGGAGGCCATCGGTGCACGAGTGAAGGCCACCAAACAAGATGTATTTTTCTTTGGCACGCCGCCCGGCGACCACCGCTTCGACGACATCGGGCTCCCGGTGTGGGGCGACCACAGCGATCAGTTCATGTATGGCATTCCCGGCAATCAATTTCGCGGCTTCAAAATCGCCGACGATACCCGTGGCCCCGAATTCGATCCCTCGTCCGGCGAGCGCAGAGTCGGCGACCCAGCTCTCGCCTCAGCCCGCCGCTACATGGAGTGGCGCTTCCCCGGCATGAAAGGCGCGCCCCTGCTTGAAACGCGCGTCTGCCAGTACGAGCAAACGCCCGACGAAAACTTCATCCTCGATCGCCACCCTGCCGCGTCCAACGTGTGGCTGGTGGGAGGCGGCTCTGGTCACGGCTTCAAGCACGGGCCCGCTCTCGGCGAGATGGTGGCGCAACTCGTAATGGAGGGCGGAGAACCGGAACCGCTGTTTCGGTTGGACAGATTATCTGGCGCACATTGACGCAGTGTGGGAAGACCCACTATCGGGGGACTACCAGATAGAGGAGCGACTAATGAGAATTGCAATCCGTCCTAAGTCACAAATTTGGTCGCTGTGGTTCCTCGCGACTCGTCTCTTGTTGGCACTCGCACTCGCTACCGGCGTTATGCTGGCCCAGGGTACTCCGACCTCAGCGTGTCCCAAGGATCGCGCGGGCTTTCCCAAGGACTGCAATCAGACCTCGGTCGCCTCGCAGAAGCCCATCGATGCGGATTCCGAAATCAACAACTTTCATCGCGTGGATAGTGATTTGTACCGCGGCGCTCGCCCCGTCCTCGCCACCGGCCCCTATAAACACCTTGCCGACTTAGGAATCAAAACCATCATCAATCTGGAGAGAGGGAAAGCTGCAGACCGCGAAAGTGCGATGGCCGCGGCGATCAACCTACCCGGCGCGCAACAGATTCAGTTCAAATCTTTCCCCATCACTGCCTTTACCCACACCGTGCTCTTCGCCCTTCCCAAAACTGGCGACCACAGCGCGACTGCACTCTTTCAAATTATTCACGACTCGCCGAAGCCTATTTTCATTCACTGCCGGCACGGTAAAGACCGCACGGGAGCGGCCGTGATGCTCTACCGCCTGAGCCTCGGCGAAGAGAAACCGGACGAAGCCTTGCAGGAAGCTAGACACTACAAATTCAGCTGGTGGAACTTTGGGCTCAAGCGTACCGTCAAGCGCTACCGCGATCCGAACCAGCTCAGCAGCCTGCCCAGTCCTTCTAGCGGCACACCCCAGGACGCGTGCCGCTACGTCCCTCACAAGTGC
>JBBQVN010000127.1:0-10782 GCA_038211475.1 Terriglobales bacterium
TGCGAATGTTCGCAGCGGCGGGCGCGCAAGTGGTCTTCAACTACGTTGCGGCGCAACCGGCAGCCGAAGCGCTGGTAGCGGAGGTGGGCGCCAAGCAATGCCACGCGGTGCGCTGCGATTTGTCGAGCGCGGCGGCGGGCCGAGAATTAGTGGCGGCAGCCGTGGCGCGATTCGGGCGGCTGGATGCGTTGGTCGCGAACCACGGGATCTGGGTCGCCCAAGATATGGCGATAGACCAAATGAGCGACGAGCAGTGGCGGCGGACCATGGCCGTCAACGTCGACAGTCGTCTTCGGCCTGATCAAGCACAGCGTGGGCCAGATGAAGCGGCAGGCGCGGTCAACAACGAGCAACGCGGCGGGATACATCGTGCTGGTCAGTTCGACCGCGGGCCAGCGTGGCGAGGACTTTCACTGCGACTATGCGGCCAGCAAGGGCGCGCTCATCAGCATGGTGAAGGGGCTATCGACGGAGTTGGCGGGGGACGGCATCTACGTAAATTGCGTGGCTCCGGGATGGGTTGCCACCGACATGGCAGCGTCAGTATTGAATGATCCAGCCAGCCGAAAAATAATTTTTGATTCGATCCCCCTGGGGCGAGTGGGAACGCCGGAAGAGATTGCGGGGCCCATCCTGTTTTTATGCTCACCCCACGCCGGGTTCATCACGGGAGAAGTGTTCAATGTGAACGGCGGCGCGGTGCTGGCTGGCTAGGGGAGCCAGCGCTCTCTTGCTCTGGCTCGTCATCCCGAGCGAAGGCTCAGCGGCTATAAAGCCGTTGGATGGTGTGGATTGAATCGCAGCGGTGAACCGCTGCGCCACTCCAAACGCAACGCGCACGCTTGGTCGATGCTGGGGGAATGCCTCCCCGCAAATCTCCCACCTGGGGAATGGGAGCATCCAACTAGCTGGAGATTTAGACAAATGTTTGATAAGAAACAAGCTGCCAACTGCCTAGCGGTCGCTGCGCTGATGACGTTGAGCGCGGGTCTGGCGTTGGCACAGGTAGCTGCGCCAGCGACCCCGACTCCCGGACCAGCCGCTTCCCAGCCTGGCGACCTGAAGGCCAAGCAACTGATCGACCAGATGATCGTCGCGCTGGGGGGAAATGCCTATCTCAACCTCAACGACTCGTCGCAGGAAGGGAGGAGCTACAGCTTTCATCATGGTGAACCGACCAGTACGGGCTTGCTCTACTGGCGGTTCACGCGTTTTCCTGACAAAGAGCGAGTAGAACTTACCAAGCAGCGCGACGTGGTTTATGTGTACAACGGAAATCAATCGTGGGAACTTACGTTCAAAGGCGTGAAACCGGGGGACCCGAAAGAGATGGTGGATTATCTGCGCCACCGGGAGCACTCGCTGGAAACCGTCGTGCGGCTGTGGTTGCATGAGCCGGGAGTGGCGTTCCTCTACGAAGGGTCGGGCATTGCGGAGCAGAAGCCGGCGGAAAAAGTGACTGTGCTCGCCAAGAACGACTCGGTTACGATTTATCTCGATCCTACTACTCATCTCCCCATCAAGAAGACTTTCGTTTGGCGCGACCCGGAAGACAAGCAGAAGAACACTGAAGAAGACGTGTATGACAATTACCGCCCCGTGCAGGGAGTGATGACGCCGTTCAGCTTCTCGCGGGTGTTCAACGGAGAAATCGCCAGCCAGCGGTTCCTGAATTCGATCAAGTACAACAAAGGGATTTCGGACGACATATTTGTGCCGAAGCGGTGAGGTCCGCGGGTCTAGCCCCTCGACTTGGTCGAGCCACGAGCCAACAAACGATTTATTTACATAAGCTTACAACTCTTCGCCCGCGCGGCAAGCGGGACAATAATAGTCCCTTTCCAACCACGAGGCGTGGTTAACTTGCCACAGACGGATTCACAATTTCACCTGTAAGCTGATGCTGGTAGCAACTCAGCCGGCAAGGATTCAGCTGTCAACTCCCCGTTGATACAGGAAAACACAATCCGGGCTGGCGTGGAGTGCCATGGAGTTGGGCTGCATAGCGGCGCTCCGGTGCATTTGAAAATCCTGCCGGCACACGCGGGCACCGGGATTGTGTTTCGCCGCACCGATCTGGACAACTTCGTGGTGGAGGCCGTCAGCCGCAACGTGGCCCGAGTAAGCTACGCCACCAGCTTGATGAAGCAAGGCGTACTGATCTCGACCACCGAACACCTGCTGTCGGCATTTATCGGGACCAGTATCGACAACGCCATCGTGGAGCTGGACAACCTGGAGCTGCCGATCCTGGATGGCAGCGCGCAACCCTTCGTCGAGATGATTCAGCGGGCGGGAGTGAGGCGGCAGCGGCGGCAACGGACCTACTTGCGGCTGAATCGCGCCATTGAACTACGCGAGGGCAACAAATTCATCGCGGTGTATCCGTCAGATAGCTACTCGGTTTCCTACGCCATTAATTTTCCGCACCCGCTGATTGGCAAGCAGACGTTCGAAGTGGATCTGAGCGATGACAACTTCCTGCGCGAAATTGCGCCGGCGCGGACATTCGGATTCCTGCACGAGGCGGATGCGATGAAGGAGCAAGGCTTGATCCGGGGCGCGTCCCAGGACAATGCTATCGTGCTTACGCGGGAGGGCGTGCTCAATCCTCCTCTGCGCTTTGCGGATGAGTTCGTGCGCCACAAGGTGCTGGATTTGATCGGCGACCTTGCACTGCTGGGCAAGCGAATTTTGGGAAACGTGGTGGCGGACCGTGCTGGTCATGCCATGCACACCGCGCTAGTGTCGCGAATTCTCAAGGACCCGACCTTGTGGGATCAGACCACGGTGGCAGAGGCGTCCGACGAGCCATCCGCGAAAGAGCAACCTCAGCCCGCTGCCTGATTTCTGGCGCATCCAGTTTTATTTCTGGCGCTCCAGTAGTTCCTTCGGCGGTTGCCGCTAGGAATCCCGTTGCCACTCGCGGTAGGCATCGCTGCGGGAGATGCCGCGCTCTTTGGCCGCTTTCTTCAGGGCAGTTTTCTGGTCGAGCTGCTCTTCGGCGATCAACTGGTCCACTCGCTGCCGAATAGTAAGAGGACGGTCGGCTGGCGGAGCGGCGGTTTCGTCCGCTTTGCCGATCAGCAGAGTGATCTCGCCCTTGATATCCCCACGGCCTTTTAACTGGTCAAGAAGTTGCGCCGCGGTGCCACGCAGAAATTCTTCGTGCAGCTTGGTAACTTCGCGCGCGATGACCAGAGGACGAGTGGGACCCAGGACTTCAACCAGATCCTGCATACACTCCACCAGACGATGCGGGGTCTCATAAAACAGCTGGGTGCGGGGCGATTGCAGAATGCTTTCGAGCGCACGGCGGCGCTGCGAACTTTTCGCGGGAAGGAATCCGCTGAAGCGGAACGAATCGGTGGGCAGTCCGCTGGCGACCAGGGCAGAGATTAGCGCGCAAGGCCCGGGGATGGGGATGACGGCGATCCGGTGGCGGATGGCCAGCGCCACCAGATGAAGTCCCGGATCGGAGATGCCGGGAGTGCCGGCGTCGGTGACCAGGGCGATGCGCGCTCCCTGCTCCAATTGCAACACCAGTTCGGCAGACTTGGTGATCTCATTGTGCTCGTGGTAGCTGGTGGTACGGGCGAGCACGCCGTAATGGTTCAGCAGCTTCTGGGTGTGGCGGGTATCTTCACAGGCGATGACATCGGCTTCTTTCAAAATGCGGAGAGCGCGAAGAGAGATGTCTTCGAGGTTGCCGATGGGCGTCGCGACCAGATAAAGACCAGGTGCTAAAGAGGGAGGGTGCGAGGCCATAACCGAAGTGTACCAGCGCGCGGCCTCGGCCGGATTGACGCCGCCGAACGGGAGCACCTAGAATGGGCTTTGATCCTGCTTACACACGCCTAAAAACCATGCCTCTTTACGAATATCTGTGCAAGAAATGCAAGCACCGTTTTGAGAAGATCCAAAAGTTCTCTGACAAGATGTTGAAGAAATGCCCCGAGTGCGGCGGGGTGATTGAGCAGACCGTGACCGCACCGGCTGTACAGTTCAAGGGCACCGGTTGGTACGTCACCGACTACGCCAAGAACACCTCGAAGGCCACGAGCGGCAGCGCGACCCAGGATTCGGAAGCCACGAGCGGCGAAACGAAATCCGACGACGGCGCGAAGGACGACAGCTCGAAGAAGGCAAAGAAGGCGGCCTCCGGCGAATCCGAGACCAAGAGCGATTCCAAGCCGAAGAGCGATTCCAAGGACAAGTCTTCGACCAAGAAGAATTAGATTAGGTCCGCCAGGACGGGGCGTCCCGCTCCGCACGAACCCGCTCGGAACGCGATCCCTTCCGGGTCTTCCGCGACTTTGCTTTCCTCTGCAACATCTAAAGGCACAGGCTTCCACTGACCCTCGCTGGCTCTCGCGCCCGCGAGCGGCTCATTTGTCTAGCCCACCAATTCATTAGTCGGAGGCGTCAATGATTTTAATTCGGCGCAGTAATGAACGCGGAGGCGGCGACCATGGATGGCTGCGCACGCGTCACACTTTTAGTTTTGACCGGTACTATGATCCGGCGTGGATGGGATTCCAATCACTTCGGGTGATCAATGAGGATTGGGTTGCGCCAGCGAATGGCTTTCCCACCCATCCCCACCGAGACATGGAGATCATCACCTACGTTCTCGAAGGCAAGCTGGAACACAAAGACAGCCTGGGAACGGTAGGAGTAATTCTGCCCGGCGACGGCCAACGCATGACTGCTGGGCGCGGCATCCGGCACAGTGAGAAAAATCCATCACCCGACGAAGCAGTGCATCTGCTACAGATCTGGATCATGCCGGAGGAGAACGGCTTGGAGCCGAGCTATGAGCAAAAGGCGTTCCCCGCGGCGGAGAAGCGCGATCGGCTGCGATTGATCGCATCGCCGAATGGGGCGGAGGGCTCGGTGACTATCCATCAGGACGCGCAACTCTACGTGAGTTTGTTGGGAGCGGGGAAGACGGTCGCGCATGAATTCGGCGCGGGAAGGCACGGCTGGCTGCAAGTGGCGCGCGGCGGAGTCAAACTGAACGGGCAGGAGTTAAGCCAGGGAGACGGGGCGGCAATTAGCGAAGAGAGGAAGCTGGCCATCCAGGCGACGGAAGACGCGGAAGTTTTGCTGTTTGACCTCGCCTAGGACTAGTGGTTGAGCTCAATGCTCACCTGCTCAGATTCCCCTTCGGCGGCAATCACACGGTTTCCACCAGCGTGTTTGGCCATGTACATCGCGGTGTCGGCTGCGTCGAGGATTTCTTCCGCCTTGAGGCCGTGGGCTGGAAAACTAGCCACACCGAAGCTGCCCGTCACCTTCATCTGCTCGAGCATGGGGTCGCCCTCCAGCCAGATGCGCAGGCGCTCGGCGAGGCTTTGCGCCTGCTCGACGCTGGTTTCGGGCATCAGGATAACGAACTCGTCTCCGCCATAACGTGCCACCACGTTAGACTGGCGGCATTTTTGTTCGAGCAAACGGCCCACGCGAGCGAGCACCAAGTCTCCCTCTAAGTGACCGCGGGTATCATTGACGTCTTTGAATTTGTCCAGGTCCATCAGGACGGCGGAAAAAGGCCGGCCGGACCGTGCGGCGCGTTTCCATTCAGAGTTCATGGCCTCCAGGAAAAAGCGGCGGGTCTTGACCCCGGTCAGGCTGTCGGTGATGGCCTGTTGTTGCATCTTCTGAAACACGAATGCGTTGTGCAGCGCGGTGGCCAGTAAATCCGCCAAAGTTTTCAAGACCAGTACATCGTTGGGGGAAAATGCATTTTCCTGACGGCTCTCGATGTTGAGCACCCCTACCAGAGTTTCTCCATACGTGATGGGAAGGCAGAAGGCGGAACGGGCATCGGGGAGGACGCCGTCAGCGGCACCAGCAGGTACTTGCTGCAGCAGGCTGGTTTCGCCCGAGCGGGCTGTGCGCCCCGGTATGCCTGACCCCAGCGGGAATCGTTTCCCCATGGCTTGGGCACTAACCCCCGCTTCTGCTTTGATTTCAATGTGCTGGGTGGCGTAGTCGAGAATGCCAATCCCAATGTGGTCGAAACGGAAATTGCGCTGAATTTCCGCCACGATCAGGGCCATCATCTGAGTCGCATCCTCGCTGGAGATTGCGGTGCGGGAAATGTTGTTGAGGAAGGCGAGTTGCAGGGAGCGGCGCTGCTCTTCGGCGAACAAGCGGGCGTTTTCCAGTGCAACGGAGACCTGCCCGGCCACGGTCTGCAGAACTTCGACATCGCGCTGCTCAAAAGCGTACTCGCGATCGGCACTCATGGCCGCCATCACGCCGCCGGGTTGTCCCACCAACGGAATCGGCACTGCAAGAAAAGACTTGGCTTGGCGCGCCGGGATGAACTTTACCCCCAGTCTTTCGCAAGCCCCGTCGGTGTCTGAGCGCACCAACAGCGGCTCACCAGTTCGTAAAACGTATTCGGTGAGGCCATTTGCCAAGGCCCGCCGCCGCTTGAGAAGGCGCTGGCCATTCTCAATTTCCAATTCAAAGCAAATTTCGTTGCCATCCTGAAAAGCGATGTAGAAATAAGACGTATCAAAGAGCTGGCCGAGTTCGTGGTGGATGCTCAGCAGCATTTGCTCCTGGTTAAGGTGGGAGCTGATGGTTTGTCCTATCTGGGCCAACAACTCATATTCCCGGGAGCGGCGTTGTGCCTGGTGCATGGTTGTGTAGTTCTCAAGCGTCGCGCCCACCTGAAAGGCGAGTCCGGTAAGAAAGCGAAGATTGGAGGTGCCGAACAAATAGTGTCCGGCGCGGGGGAACAGCAGAACGCCAAAGTTATGGTCGCGGGTCTGTAAGTTGATGGCGGTGAATTCGCCAACGTGTTCACCCTGCAGAATGTCTTTCAAACTTTGAAAACGGCCACCGGGCGAGACGGGAACAGGTTCTGGAGCCTCGGCGAGATTGCGAATGGCGAAACATCCGCCGTTGCGGTAAGCCAGTTCCGAGATGTACTCCCCGGCGCCGCTGGCAGTGAGGCGGGGGAGGACATGGCTGGAGAAGCCGCGCTGCACTGCGGGCAACACGCTGCGCCAGGCGTCGGCGGTATAGATCAAAGCGCGCGAGGACGGTAGCGGCGCCGCCAGCCGGCCAAGGATGGCGCCCATGGCGGGCAGCAACTCGCTGGCGGACAACAAGCGGTCCGAATCAACGCCCAAGGTAGAAAATGCCAATGCGTTTTCGCGGACGATGTTGCGTTCGTTTTCAATCAGCACCAGGATCATGGCGATGCCAAGCAACATTTGCGGCAACGGACCCAGGATATGGCCGGCTTGATCAAACAGGGAGACGAAAGGGGCCTGCAATCGAGAGGCAATCAACAGCAGCGCCCAAAAACCCAAAGATGCAGAGAGCAAACGAAAGGCCAGGGAGCCCTTGAGCGTGGCGCGGCGAAAAAATACTACTGCGGCATAGGCAAAAGCGAGGGCCAGTCCCGCTCCCACGCGATTCGCGGGAAGGGCCAAGGTGGCGTTACGAATTCCGGTGCGGTCATGCAAGTCAGCCAACACCAGACCTAGGCCAATCAAAGGGAGCAGTATGTCGTACCAGTGCAGGCGAAAGGACTCGCGCACCAGTCGAGTGGAGGCAACGATGCACAGCGCCATCAGCACCAGCAACAGTGAGCCAGCCAGAAAAGCCGCTGGAGACGGCCCATAGAAGGTGTCCCACGCCTCGAAGACGGAGTGTAGAGTGTACGCCGCCCATCCGATTTGCCAAGCCCGAAAATACTCGCGGCGGCTCTGCTGGTAGAGGTAAGTGAAGACAAGGAACAGCAGCAGCGCGACCGCGCCGGGAACCAGCACCAGACTGAGGGCGAACGGGTTCATTCTGAAAGCCGGCCCCATGCCGCGTTAGGCGAGGCTTGGCATTCCAATGGTTTCACACGAATGAGCGCAAAACAATAGAAACCCGAATCCGTGTGGCCAGCGGCCCATCACAAAAGCGCTGACCGCAGTTCTCGGGCGACCCGGAACGGACCCTCGCTTGACGCCATTTTTCGCAGGCCCGTACCATCGTGACTTGGCTAACTTCATGTCGCAGAATCCTGAGACTCTTCAACCGCCAACTTCTTCTACCCATCCGTCGGGCAAGCCTCGGGTGCGTTTTGCCCCTTCGCCCACTGGATACCTGCACGTTGGGGGAGCGCGGACCGCTCTATTTAATTGGCTCTTTGCACGGCATACTGGCGGGACCTTCATCCTGCGAATCGAAGACACCGATCTGGAACGCTCGACTGATGCCATGGTCGAGGGCATCTTGCAAGGCATGCGGTGGCTGGGCTTGGATTGGGACGAAGGACCGTTCTTCCAGACCCAACGCATGGAATTGTACCGGCAGAGTGCGGAGCGCCTGCTGAAGTCGGGCCACGCTTACTACTGCTTTTGCACCAAGGACGACCTGGAAACGAGGCGGGCGAAAGCGACGGCGGAGGGGCGTCCGCCGAAATATGACGGAACCTGCCGTGGGCTGACGCCTGAGGAAGCGGCGCGACGGCGAGCAGCGGGGGAAGCGGCGGCTGTCCGATTTGCCGTGCCCGAGAGCGGCGCCACTAGTTGGAACGATGCGGTATTCGACAAGGTCGAATTTGCGAATACCGAGATTGAAGATTTCGTGTTGCTTCGCTCTGATGGCGTGCCTACCTATCACTTGAGCGTGGTGACTGACGATATTGATATGCAGATGACGCATGTCATTCGCGGCGCCGACCATATTTCCAACACACCCAAGCAGGTGCTGCTGTACCAGGGACTGGGAGCGGCGATGCCGGTGTTCGCGCACGTGCCGCTGATTCTGGGGCCTGATAAGACGCGGCTGAGCAAGCGGCACGGAGCGACCAGCGTGATTTCCTATCGCGAGGAAGGCCTCGTGCCCGAGGCGTTCCGCAATTTTCTGGCCCTGTTGGGATGGACGCCGGTCGAAGGCTCGGGAGAGATTCTAGGAGACCAGCAGTTGATTGAGTTGTTCAGCCTTGAGGGGATAGCGCGCGCCGATGCAGTGTTCGACCGCGCCAAGCTCGACTGGTTCAACACGGAATATATCCGCGCTTATCCCGCGCAGAAGCTGCTGCCTATGGTGGAAGAAGAATGGCAGAAGGCTGGCCTGGAGCCCCAACGCCGCGACCCGACGTGGTTGCTGGCGACCATTGACCTATTGAAGCCACGGGCGAGAAGCTTGAAAGATTTTGCCACGTCGTTCCGGGCCTATTTCACGGACCAATTTGAAGCCGATCCGGCGGCGGTGGCGAAGTTTCTGAAAGATGATGCTGTGCGCGCGATGCTGGTGGAGTTGGGCGAGCAGTATTCACGGCAGGAAGAGTTCACCGAAGCCGAAACGGAACGAGTGTTGCGCGACTTTGCCGCTGCCAAGAATGTGAAGGCGGGGGTCCTGATCAATGGAGCCCGAGTGGCGTTGACCGGGCAGGGCGTGGCCCCGAGTTTGTTCGCGGTGATGGCGGCGCTGGGGAAAGAGAAGACCGTAGTCAGGTTGCGGGCCGCCGCTGGGGCCTAGCCGCGCTACTTTAGTTTCGGGTCGGCCAGATTGCGGATCGAGTGGCGGGGCGACTGCTTGGCGCCAGCTACTTCGACCTCAAAGTTCACCGGCAGATTCTTGGGTGGATAGCAGGCGGCATTGTCGCAGGCCTGGTAGCGCAAAGTTCCGTGGAAGGTGTACTTGCCGGGGGTCACACCGGCCAAAGGCTTGACCACGACCTCCACCTCAAAGTCTCCGGCGTAAACGTTGAGCTTCTCACCGGGGTCGAATGCAAAACTCATATCCTCGCCAGTCGGGTAAGTAGTTTTTTCCACTGCGATGTTGGTGACCGCGTCGAGCTTCAGATTGGTCGGAATCAGAAATTCTGACTTGGGCTGATGCGAGTTGATATGGAAGCCTTCGGCTACGCGGAACTGCAATGTGGCCTTGCCGAGACTCCCCGCGCGGACCGCAACAGCCGCCGGCGGAGCCATGGTCACTGAGGGCGCTTTGGTTCCAAAGCCTTCTTGCGCCCAGAGTGAAGAGGCCGCGAGGACTAGCGCCAGCGCAACGGCAATCCTCATTGTGTTCAGAGTCTGGTTGTTGCTGTCGCCAATTTTATCGCGCATTGCCTATAGCCCCGCCGCCGCGCCCTGGTTGAGCGCTTTTTTGATGATATCTTCGATCTCGGCCCGGCCCTTGAGGCCGAAAAACTTGTTGATCACTTTGCCGTCACGGCCAATGTAAACCGTCACCGGAAGGAACTGAACTCCGCCGTAAGCATCCCCGACCGATTCCTTGCCCAGCAACACCGGGTAGTTTACGCCCATGTCCTGCGCGAACTTGGCGATGTCCTTGGGGCTGGCGTCATCCATGGCGATGCCGATAATCTGCAAGCCTTGCGGCCCGTATTGTTTCTGCAAATCGACGAACCAAGGGATCTCGATTTTGCAGGGAGCGCACCAGGTGGCCCAAAAATTCACCAGAACAACTTTGCCTTTGTAGTCGCTCAGGTGAACGGTCTTGTCGTCGAGCGATTGCAGGGTGAAATCGGGCGCGGTCTGCCCCGCCAGGCCTAGAGGACCCGACGCCGGAGCGCCGCCAGCGGTCTGACCCGAGCGCGATTGGCGGGCCGCGAAAAACAGCATCACCGCCACCAGTACCGCCATGCCCACCAAAATCAGATTATTCCGTTGCAAAGAGATTCCCTTTCTAAAGCGCGAAGCGGTTCAAGAACGACAAGTAATTTGAAATCAGGGTGAAGCGGCCTAGCACCAGCAGGATTCCCAGTGCGATCAACAGACCGCCGCTGACCACTTC
>JBBQVN010000128.1:0-10655 GCA_038211475.1 Terriglobales bacterium
ATCGTCGCCGTTGAAAACAATGTCGCCGCCGAAGGAGACAAACGCAGGATGGGTATCAGCGATCGCCTGTACCAGCGCCCGGCGAACCTGTGGATTCGCCGCGCCGGTGTCTTTGGGATCGTGGAAGCGAGCATCGCCATAGACTACGAAGTGAAAAGGAGTGCGCACTCGCAGTTCTACCAGCTCGTTTTCCGGTGAGGTCTGGGAATGCGAGCGTGAGCATCCCATGCAACCGAGAATTAGAGCAACAGCCGACAGTTTTTGGAAATGCGTCATCTAGCTAGCCACCCCTAAGATCTCAGCCTGAGTTCCTTCCGCCGTGGGCAGAAAGCTGACGCGTCTTGGAATCGAAAGCCGTGGTTTTTGTTGCCCTCCCAAGCGCGTGCTGATTCAGATTGTAATGGCTCCAGCACCAGCAAGCGGCGAAAGCGCGACATGCGCGCCCGCCCCAAGCGCGAGCGAGGAAATATCCAGAAGATTGGCTTTGATTTTTCCTGGCTGTGGAAGTACCATCGGGAAGCTGTTCTGGGTGGTTGCCCGTCCCCCGCGAGCCCGGAGGCAAGGAGCTTATGGCTTACCGTGCATTGAGTCTCGCACTCGGGTTTCTATCCAAGATAGCTGCGGTCATTGTTCTCGCCAGTTTCGTTCTCGCCAGTTTCGCCGCGGCAGTCATCAACCCTCCGTACCACTTCGAGGTCTTTCACACCTTCACTGGAGCCGATGGTGCGAACCCGGTGGGGCAAGTGTTGCGCGATAACAAGACTGGGATGTACTACGGCGCGACCCGGAATGGAGGCAGCTTCGGTCTGGGCGTGGTGTACAAAATGGATATCCTGGGCAACGAAACCGTGCTGCACAATTTTGCCGGGGGCGCGGACGGGGCCAACCCGGTCGGTGCTGTGGTGCGCGACGCAAGCGGCAACGTTTACGGCATCACCGGGGCGGGCGGGTCCATGCTCCGTGGAACGCTCTACAAGATTGATGCCTCCGGCAGCGAAAGCGTGCTGCACGCATTTTCCGATTCTCCGCTGTCCGGACCGATTCTTGATTCGGCTGGCAATCTTTACTGCACCGCGAGCCGGGCCGGAACTTTCGGCGTCGGGGCAGTGCTTATGTTCGACAGCAGCGGGCAGGAGACGATTATTTACAGTTTCACGGGTGGACCGGACGGCTCCTATCCTGAGGGCACGTTGTTCCGGGATTCGGTGGGGCGCTTGTATGGCACGACGTTGTATGGCGGTGCGTTCGGCCAAGGAGAGATTTTTGAAATTGATACGTCCGGCAATGAGACTACGCTGTATTCCTTCACCGGAGGGACCGATGGAGCGTCGCCGGTGGGCGGCTTGGTGCAGGACGCAAGCGGTAATTTTTACGGGACGGCGCCGGCGGGTGGAAATTTCGGATTGGGAGTAATTTTCAAGCTTGATGCGCAAAACACTTTCAGCGTGTTGCATCATTTTGCGAACGTCCTGGACGGTGAGTTCCCGTCGGCGGAATTGACCATCGACACTGCAGGACGACTCTATGGGGCGGCTCAAGGCGCTACCGCGTGCGGGACCTCGACCTGCGGCCTGGTGTTCCGTCTGGAAACCAACGGCACGCTGACTCCGCTGCATTTCTTTGCAGGCACGGACGGGTCGGCTCCCAACGATCTAATGCGCGCGAAGTTCCACGACGACTACGGAACGACCTCCACTGGCGGGGCTTCGAACCTTGGGGTGATTTACAAGATCAACAGTATCTGAGGGCGGAAACGTTGTGACGAAATTTAGCACGTTATGAAGAGCCTCGATCTCTCCCCCGAGGACTTCCAGCGCCTGAGTGATCGCGTAAGCGCCCTTTGTTCCGGATATTTGCGAACTCTAGACGAACGTGCATTGTTTCCGGCGATCACCGGTGGCGAAGCGAAACGCCTGTTTGAGTCAGAACCACCCGAGCAAGGCATGGGGGAGGGGGCGTTTGACGCTCTCCTCGACGTCGTGAATCACTCGCGGGCTCAGAATGGGCGTTTTTTCGGATACGTTCAAGGATCCGGGGAGCCGATCGCCGCGCTGGGCGATTTAGTGGCATCCATTCTGAACCAGAACATCACCGCCTGGCGTTCTTCGCCGGCGGGAGTCACGATCGAGCAAATGGTGGTGCGCTGGCTTGCAGAAGCTGTAGGCTGCGCCGGGTTCGTCGGAACCCTGACCAGCGGGGGTTCGGCCGCGAATTTGATGGGACTGGCGATGGCGCGGGAGAAAAAGACCCCGGCCAATTTGAATGGTCTGTACCGAGCAAGAGCCGGCGTGATCTACGCCTCAGAGCAAGTCCACATGGCTGTGCCCAAAGCCGTGGCCATGCTCGGAATCGGTCGAGAGAACCTGCACTACATAGCCTGCGATCGTGCGTATCGGTTGCAGCCAGCGCAATTGGAACAAGCCATCCGCGAGGACAAGGCACGGGGCCGGGAGCCAATTGCAGTGGTCGCTTCGGCAGGTACGGTCAACACCGGCGCTATCGATCCGCTGCGCAAAATTGCCGCCATCGCCCGCGCTCACGATCTGTGGATGCACGTGGACGGCGCCTATGGAGCCTTGGCGGCAATGGCCATCCCTGAGAAGTTCGACGGGCTGGCCCTGGCCGACTCGATTTCTCTGGATCCACACAAATGGCTGTACCAGCCGCTGGATTGCGGGTGCCTGCTATATCGCGATGTGGAGGCCGCGCGAACCGCGTTTACCTATACCGGCAGCTATGCGAAACAGCTCAGCTCCGATCCGGTGGAGGGTTTTGCGTACTTCGAAGAATCGATCGAGCTTTCGCGGCGGTTCCGTGCCCTCAAGCTCTGGCTATCGCTCCGCTATCACGGGCTGCAAGCTTTTCGCTCCGCCATCCAGAGGGACCTCGATCATGCGCAACGATTGGCCGCGGCGGTCGAGCGCGCGGATTCGCTCGAACTCATGGGCCCGGTGGAACTCAGCGCGGTTTGCTTCCGCCACCTTGGGTCTGCGGACGCTTCCGAAGAAATGCGCAACCAGTTCAACCTGGCGTTGCTGAAACGAATTGTGGCGCGGGGACGGGTGTACCTCTCCAATGCGGAGTTGCAAGGGAAGTTCTGCCTGCGTGGGTGTTTCGTGAACCATCGGACCACGGACGCCGACGTGGACGCGGTGGTTCGCGAAGTTGAGGAAGTGGCGCTGGAAGTAGGCGCAGAGCAAGGTCTATCAGCTAGATAAACCGCAAGGCCCGACCGCAGCGGTTATGATTCACAGCGGTGAAGCGCTCATTCGACGTAATCATTCTCGGCGGCGGGGCAGCGGGGCTGATGTGTGCCGTCGAGGCCGGGAAGCGCGGGCGGCGAGTGGCGGTGCTCGAGCGCGCCGGACGGGTGGGCAAGAAAATCCTGATCTCTGGCGGCGGACGCTGCAATTTCATCAACCTGCATTGCCGCTCTGAGAATTTTCTTTCCTCCAATCCCCATTTCGCCAAGTCGGTACTGGCCCGCTACACCCCGGCCGACTTCATCGCACTGGTGGAGAAGCACGGCATTGCGTACCACGAGAAAACTCTGGGGCAGCTTTTCTGCGACGGCTCGGCCCAGAGCGTGGTCACCATGCTGGAGGAAGAGTGCCGGGTGGCGAAGGTCGAAATCTTCGTCAACGTTCAGATTTGCGACGTGCAGATTACCGACGTGCAGATTAACCATGTGCAGACTAACCATCTGCAGACTAACAACGGGCAGACCAGTGACATTCGTCGGGAGGTTGGGTTCACGGTGGTGGCGGGCGAGGATCAATTCACTGCACCGAACTTAGTGGTTGCAACCGGGGGCTTGTCCATCCCCAAGATCGGCGCGACTGCGTTTGGGTATGAACTGGCGCGAAAGTTTGGCCACAGCATCCGGGAATGTCGTCCCGGGCTGGTACCGCTGACGTTCGAAGCGACCGACCACAAGAACTTCTGCGACCTGGCGGGGGTTTCGACAGAAGTGATGGTGAGGTGCGGACGGCAGGAGTTCCGCGAGAAGATGCTGATCACGCATCGCGGGGTGAGCGGCCCGGCGATTCTGCAGATTTCGTCGTACTGGCAGAAACCGGATCCCATCGTGATTGACCTGGCGCCCGGATGTGAAGTGACGGCGGAGTTGCGACCGCCGACGCGTCCTCGCACCCTGGCTGCGGCGCGCGCTGCGCTCAGCCAGACTCTGCCCAACCGGCTGGCTGAACGATGGCTGCAAATGCATCCCCCTGCGGGTTGGACCAATCATGCACTGGACCAGTTCGAGCGCGGACTGCACCGCTGGGAAATCATGCCTGCTGGCACCGAAGGATACGAGAAAGCCGAGATCACCACCGGCGGCGTGGACACGTCGGAACTTTTTCCCAAGACGCTGGAAAGCCGAAAAGTCTCGGGATTATTCTTCATCGGGGAGGTGGTCGATGTCACCGGTCAACTGGGGGGATTCAATTTCCAGTGGGCCTGGGCCTCAGGGTATTGTGCGGGGCAGGCGGTGTGAGGTGGAAGGGCCATCCAGCCGCGCGCGAGTAACGTAGTTGTAATAGACTGGGCGTAATTTTGGGTCGTGTGCCGCCGCGGGTGAAACGTTTGGCGCGGCGGCGAATCTGATGGGGCAGGCTAACTACGCGTTCTTGAGCACGGGGCTAAACCTCCATCGCAGAGACTGGCCTCCACATTGATACACACGTTTAGCGATACAGATGGTTCGGCGGCGCGCGAAGAAGCCGCGCTCGGGACAGGGGTAAGGCTATGGCAGACGAAAAGAAATCGCAAAGTGGACTCACTAGCCTGCGTCGGCGCGAGTTGTTGAAGCTGACGCCGGTGGTCTTAGTGGGGGCGTTCTTCGTGCCGCGGTGGCAGGAGAAGATGCTGAACCAAGGCTTGCGGTTCAGCGACTGGGTGGCGGGTGGGACGTTCGGACGACACCGCCGGGCGCAGACCTTTGCGGATTCGGAAGTGGCTCCATTCGAAAAATTCCCCTACAACTACTATGACGTGGCTGATCCCGAAGTTGACCTGGACGCCTGGAAGCTGACGGTGGAGGGTCTAGTGCAGCATCCGGGCGCATATACGTTGGCGCAGATCACCAGCCTGCCGAAGCTGGTGCAGAATACGCGCCACATCTGCGTGGAGGGGTGGGATGTAATCGGCAACTTCGGCGGGACCCCCGTCAGCGCGTTCCTGGATCTGGTAGGCGCAGATACGACCGCGAAGTTTCTGGAAGTGGAATGTGAAGACGATTACTATGAGTCCATTGACATGGCCAGCGTGCTGCATCCGCAGTCGCTATTGTGCTACGAGATGTATGGAAAGCCGCTGGATCGTGGGCACGGCGCGCCGCTGCGGCTGCAGATGCCAACCAAGTTGGGGTATAAGCAGGCAAAGTACGTCAACACACTGCGAGTGGCCAACGTCCAAAAAACAGGGAAGCGCGGCTATTGGGAAGACCAGGGCTACGACTGGTTTGGTGGCCTGTGATGAGGGACGAGATGAAGACCGACCTGGCGTATCTGAGGACTGCGACCTTCTCCGAAGCTGGAAAACGGGTGCGAGCGGTCTATGAACACCCCACCGTGGTGCGGTTCACTCACTGGCTCAATGGAATTTGCATTGTAGTGATGACCATGACCGGCCTGCAGATATTCAAGGCATTTCCCTCGTTTGGGCCGAAGCTTCCCGAGAGCGAGCTGTTCACGCCGCCGAAGTTGCTGCGGCTGGGAGGGTGGCTGGGTGGAGCGCTGCAGTGGCACTTCACGTTTATGTGGATTTTTGTGATCGGGGGCTTGATTTACCTGCTGTATGAGGCGGCGAGCGGGCATTGGCGGACAGTACTGTTCCGGCGGCGCGACATTGCAGGGGTGTGGCCGATGGCAAAGCATTACTTCCTGTTTGGCCCCAAGCCGGAAGAGACTGCGCCTTACAACCCGCTGCAAAAGTTGGCTTATACAACGACGATCCTTTTCGGCATTCTGTCTGTACTGACGGGCTGGGTCATGTACAAGCCGGTACAACTTCACTGGCTGGCGTTTCTGTTTGGCGGATACCACCTCACCAGAATCTGGCACTTCCTGGCGATGTGCGGGTTCTGGGCCTTCGTTCCCGGTCACCTGGTCATGGTGGCGCTGCATGGTTGGGAGAATTTTGCGTCTATGTTGGTAGGCTGGAAGCGCAACCCTAGCTACCAGCCGGCGGAGAGCAGCGAACCCGACCCGGCGGCATAAGGGCTTTCCGAGCGACATTGGCAGCCGTGCGCATCCGGCCCAGGACGCTCTCTCCGGTCCGGGACGAACAAATTGACGTGAGCGCAATCACCGAAAAGGGTGATTGTTTTACTTCCCTAAGCCGTTCCCAACGGCCAAGATGAAGGTTGGGAGCAATGCCATGGGCGATTTGAGCCGACATTTTTCGCGAGCAGAGTTTGCCTGTCACTGTTGCGGTGACCTGAAAGTGAACCCGAAGCTGGTGCAGGCGATGGAAGAACTGCGAGCTAGAGCGGGAGCGGCGATCATGGTGCACGACGGCTACCGGTGCCCCGCCCACAATCAAAACGTGGGCGGAGTTTCCGATAGTGAGCACACCAAGGGCTTGGCGGCGGACATTAGCATCGCCGGGCTAACGGTGCAGCAGATGTACGAACTGGCGCTGCAGATCGCTGATTTTAAGGACGGCGGCATTGGGGTGTACGATTCGGGTTTTGTGCACGTGGATGTGCGCGAGTATGAGGCACGGTGGGCGCGGGTGCGGGGGCAGTACGTGGGCATCCAGCATCTCATCAAAGAGCCGGCGGTTACGGAGCCGGTGGTGAACGCCTAAAAACATCGACCCAGGCAGGGCCCCGCCCAATTCGTCGGTGGGCTGTGCAAAAAACGGGGCGGAATGGTTGACGGCTTGCAGTGGGGGTTGGTATATTAAAAAGGTTCCGCGAGATATTGTAGCTTGCCTGTAGTGGTGGGTTGTCTGGATTGCGAAAGCGGTCCGCGTGCCGACCGGTAGTAGATCTGGCTGAGCTGTTGAAGAAACATTTGCTCAGGAAAAATTTGTCCTGAGAGTGCCCTCGCTGAAATGCTCTGCGCCCACCTTTTTCGCTCGTTCGCCTTCGCGGCGGAAAGAGACGCTCGAAAAGGATATGCAGAGTAAAGCTTGCGATACGGAGCGCCTCCTGGCCTTGGGCTAAGGCGTGGCGCCACCGTCGGAAGCGACAGTCTGAATGGGAAAACAAAAACTCCCGGGCGCGATATCGGCTTGGGAAGCATGGCTGACCGTTGCTATGGTCAAGCCAGACCGGAAACGGGAAAGAGCCCCGCTTTTCTACGCTGCCTATGGGTGCGCGCGGAGGTGGAGGCTGCCAGGAGTGGCGAACAGTGCCTACGTTTAATCAGTTGGTTCGCGATGGCCGGGAGCGGCCGCGTTACAAGACGGCCAGTCCAGCGCTGCAAGCGTGTCCGCAGAAGCGTGGAGTTTGCACGCGGGTGTACACCCAGACGCCGAAAAAGCCGAACTCCGCGCTGCGCAAAGTGGCCCGGGTTCGCCTGACCAATGGAATCGAAGTGACCACCTACATCCCCGGTGTCGGGCACAACCTGCAGGAGCACTCGATTGTGCTGATTCGCGGGGGCCGTGTGAAAGACCTGCCGGGCGTGCGCTATCACGTGGTGCGAGGGACGCTGGATGCGACGGGCGTGGCCAATCGTATGCAGAGCCGTTCCAAGTATGGCACCAAGCGCCCAAAGAAGGCTTAAGGATCAGGAGCGAAGCGGAATGCCGAGAAAAGGACATGTTAGCAAGCGAACGGTCGAGGCGGATCCGGTGTACGGATCAGACCTGGTGACCAAGTTCGTGAACTCGATGATGTGGCAGGGCAAGAAGTCGACTGCCGAAGGCATCTTCTACGAAGCGCTGCAAAAGCTGGAACAAAAAGGCGGCGACGGCGCACTGAAGCTGTTCATCAAGGCAGTGGAGAACGCCAAGCCGCTGCTGGAAGTGAAGAGCCGCCGAGTGGGCGGAGCCAACTACCAAGTGCCGGTGGAAGTGAACGCGGAACGTCGGACTTCGCTAGCCATTCGATGGCTGGTGACCTACGCTCGCGGACGCGCCGAAAAAGGCATGGTGGACAAGTTGAGCAATGAGTTGCTCGATGCCGCAAACAGCAAGGGTGCGGCCATCAAGAAGAAGGAAGACGTGCACCGCATGGCGGAAGCCAATAAGGCCTTCGCGCATTACAGATGGTAGGAATTTGGTAATTGAGTAATCGGGTAGTTTGGTAATTTCAACCCGGTTTGGAAGTTGCCGTTAAATTACAAAATTACCCGATTACATACAAAATTAGTTTGAGCCCCAGAAAGAGTAGAGAGTCGTGCCCAGAACAGTCCCATTAGAACGTTGCAGGAACATCGGCATCATGGCCCACATTGATGCCGGGAAGACCACCACGACGGAGCGCATCCTGTTCTATACCGGCAGGACGCACCGCATTGGAGAGGTCCACGAAGGTACGGCCACCATGGACTGGATGGAGCAGGAGCAGGAGCGGGGCATCACCATTACCTCCGCGGCGACGACCTGCACCTGGCGCGACATTCGCATCAACATCATCGACACCCCCGGCCACGTGGATTTCACCGCCGAAGTGGAACGATCTTTGCGCGTGTTGGATGGCGCGGTAGCGGTGTTTGACGCAGTGCATGGAGTGCAGCCCCAGTCGGAAAAAGTGTGGCGCCAGGCCGACAAATACGGCGTGCCGCGAATTTGCTTCATCAACAAGATTGACAAGATGGGTGCGGATTTTGAGCACGCCATCGATACCATCCGCAAGCGCCTGAATGCCAAGCCCATCGCGATTCAGATTCCCATCGGCCAGGAAGACAAGTTCCGCGGCGTGATTGACCTGATCGAGATGCGGTCGATCATCTGGCAAGACGACACCATCGGCGCCGAGTACCTTACCGGCGATATTCCGGCGGACCTGCTGAAGAAAGCCGAAGCCTTCCACACCCAACTGGTGGAAACCGTGGCGGAGAACGACGACGAAATCCTGCACAAGTTCCTGGAAGGTGAATCGATTTCTCCCCAGGAGTTGCGGGCTTCTTTGCGCAAGTCCACGATCGCGCTGAAAGTATTTCCAGTGGTTGTAGGGACAGCGTTCAAGAACAAAGGCGTGCAGCCATTGCTTGATGCGGTAGTGGATTACCTACCCTCGCCGCTGGATTGCCGCGAAGTTACCGGCAAGAACCCGGACAATGGCGAAATCATCACTCGCAAGCCGGATGACACTGAGCCGTTTTCGGCGCTGGCCTTTAAGATTATGGCCGACCCGTTTGTCGGTCAGTTGACATTTATCCGGGTGTATTCCGGACAGCTCAAGTCGGGCGATTCAGTCTTGAATACGGGCCGCAAGCGCGGCGAGCGCATTGGCCGTCTGCTGAAGATGCACGCCAACAAGCGCGAAGATATCCAAGAGATTTTAGCAGGCGACATTTGCGCCGCAGTGGGGCTGAAGAACGTCAGCACCGGCGACACGATTTGCGACGAGAGCCATCCTATTGCGCTGGAGTCGATTCAGTTTGCCGTTCCCGTCATTTCGGTTGCGGTCGAACCCAAGACGAAAGCCGATCAGGAAAAGATGGGCCTGGCACTGTCCAAGCTGGCCCAGGAAGATCCTACTTTTAAAGTTCACACCGACCCCGACAGTGGACAGACGATTATCAGCGGCATGGGCGAGTTGCATCTGGAAATCATCGTCGACCGCATGATGCGCGAGTACAAAGTGGAAGCCAACGTCAGCAAGCCGCAAGTGGCGTATCGCGAAACCATTCGCAAGAAAGCGGAAGCGGAAGGCAAGTACATTCGGCAGACCGGCGGCCGCGGCCAATACGGCCACGCCAAGATTCGGCTGGAGCCGAACGAGCCGGGCAAGGGCTATGAATTCATCAACGACATTATCGGCGGATCGGTGCCCAAGGAATTCATCAAGCCCATCGATCAGGGCATCAAGGAAGCCATGGAAGGCGGCGTGCTAGCCGGCTACGAGATGGTGGATGTGAAGGCTACGCTGTACGACGGCAGCTATCACGATGTGGATTCCAATGAAATGGCTTTCAAGATCGCCGGATCGATGGCGTTCAAGGAAGCCGCTCGCAAGGCTTCGCCGGTGTTGTTGGAGCCGGTGATGGCAGTCGAAGTGGTGACGCCGGAAGATTATGCGGGCGTGATCATGGGCGACTTGAGTTCGCGACGGGGACGGATCGAGGGCATGGAGCATCGCGCCGGATCGCAGGTAATCAGCGCCATTGTGCCGCTGGCCGAAATGTTCGGCTACGCGACCCACATGCGTTCCAACACTCAGGGCCGCGCGGAGTATTCGATGCACTTTGCGCGCTATGAAGAAGCTCCGCGGTCGGTAGCGGAAGAAATTATTGCCAAGGTGCAGGGCACGGCAAAGTAAGCAACTTCGAAATTACATTACGGTCAGAAAGCGCACGGACGGAGATATGGCGAAAGAAAAATTTGAACGGAATAAGCCGCACTGCAACGTAGGGACGATTGGTCACATTGACCATGGCAAGACCACGTTGACGGCGGCGATTACCAAAGTATTGTCCAAGCACAACCCGAAGAACACGTTTCGGTCGTTTGATTCGATCGATAACGCGCCGGAA
>JBBQVN010000129.1:0-10522 GCA_038211475.1 Terriglobales bacterium
AACTCGAGATGTGGCAGGAGGCCACGTTTGATCCGGCGCAGATCGACAAGGAACTGGGATGGGCCGAATCGATCGGCATGAACACCATGCGAGTTTTTCTGCACGATCTCCTCTGGCAGCAGGACGCGCCCGGATTCAAAAGCGGCTCGACAGTTTTCTGGCCATCGCCGCCAAACATCACATCCGGCCGGTATTGGTGTTGTTTGATTCCTGCTGGGATCCCTATCCCAAGCTCGGTCCTCAGCACCCGCCTATTCCAGGAGTACACAACTCGGGGTGGGTCCAGAGTCCCGGAGCTTCTGCCCTCGCCGATTCCCAGCAGTATCCCCGGCTGAAGACCTATGTGCAGGGCGTGGTCGGCGCATTCGCCAACGATCCCCGCATTCTGGCGTGGGACGTTTGGAATGAACCCAGCAACCTCAACGGCGGCGCATATGGTGCTGTCGAACTGAAAAATAAGCAATCCTATGTGCTCGCTCTTCTGCCCCAGGTTTTCGACTGGGCCCGCGCGGCTGGCGCCTCGCAGCCCCTCACCAGCGGCGTGTGGGAAGGCGACTGGTCCTCCCTCGCCACCATGGACGCCATTGCGCGCGTCCAGATCCGGCAGTCCGATGTCATCTCATTTCACAGCTACGGCTGGCCCGAGGATTTCGAAAAAGCAGTGGCGGCGCTCGAGCCTTACCATCGCCCTCTCTTTTGCACGGAGTACATGGCTCGCGGCGCAGGCAGCACCTTCGACACCATTCTGCCGATCGCCAAAAAGGACCACGTCGCCGCCATCAATTGGGGATTGGTGGTCGGCAAAACCCAGACCAATTTGCCTTGGGACTCCTGGCAAAAGCCTTACGTGCTCGACCAGCCGCAAATCTGGTTCCATGAAGTGTTCTACGCAGACGGCCGGCCCTATCGCCAGCGCGAGGTCAGCCTTATCCGCGAGTTGACCGGACGCGGCAGCCGAAATTAGCGTGCAGCCAGCGCCGGATCTGGAGCCACGTGGTTCAGTGCCGGGCTCGCATTCGCGTCACGGCCGCATAATAAGAGGGTCAGCCTCCCCGGGCTGCGCCGCGATTCTGTGAAGTCGACTTTCTCCATCGCCGCAAGAGTCTGGCCTTTGCTTCTACTGGCGGGGTCCGCCCGGCTCGTGGCGCAGACGGCTACTCCCTCCAGCAACTACGCGCGCGGGGTGGAGGCTTTCCGCCACAAAGACTACGCCGCTGCTGCCGCCTTGCTGGCAGACGCGGGACCGGACTCGGCCGATGCAGCGTTGTATCGCGCGAAAGCGCTGGCGAACCTGAAGCGATTCTCCGAGGCTGAGTCCTCGCTTCGCGTGTACTGCGCCGCTCACCCCGAGAATCCCGAAGCCCGCTATCTCCTCGGCTACGTGCTTTTTTCACAGAACCAGCCGCAGGCCTCACTCGACGCTTACACCCAGGCCGCCCGCTTGCAGCGTCCCCTCGGTGACGACCTCAAAATTGTTGGACTCGACTATGTTTTGTTGAATGACAATGAGGACGCCGCCAAATGGCTGGAGCAAGCGGTAGCATTGGATCCTGCAGACGTGGATGCCTGGTATGCCTTGGGCCGGGTCCGCTTCTCTCAGAACTTCTTTCCTAAAGCACGCGCCGCGTTCGATCGGGTGCTGGCGCTGGATCCTAAAAATGTAAAGGCGGAGAGCAACATCGGTTTGCTTTATGAAGCGGATAGCCGTCCCGAGGACGCCATCAAGGCCTATCGCCAAGCCATTGCCTGGCAGAGAGCAAATTCTTCTGCCGAAATACGTCCCAGCGAGCAGCCCTTTCTCGACCTCGGCATTTTGTTGCTGGCGCGCGATCAAGCTTCCGAAGCCGAGCAAGCGCTGGAAGAAGCCGTTCGCATTGCTCCGGCCAGTGCCAGTGCACACGGACACTTGGGCCGCGCGTACCTGCAGCGCGAAGATGCCGCCAAAGCCCAATCCGAATTGGCCATCGCTGTTAAGTTGGAGCCCGGCAACGCGAGTTGGCATTACCAACTGGGTCGCGCCCTGCGGCGTTTGGGTCAAACGGATCGCGCGAAATCTGAATTCGCCGCGGCGGAACGCATTTTGGCGGGGAAATCTTCGCGCTGACGCGCTCGCGACGGTGCAATTCTAGGCCCGCTCCTAGTAAACGTTTACCAAGCTTCTGGCATCGTAACAGCACCGCACCTCAAACTCCAGACCCCCATAACAAAGCCCGCTTACTCTGCTCTTCCGTGCCAGTGCGTTTCCCACCCTAGATAGCGAGTCGCCGCTTCATGAACGGATCCAGCAACAGTACTCAGGTTGGCTGCTACGTGGTGCTCGAAGCCGTTTTCACAAATGTAGCGCAGCAGCTTCTGCAATTGCGGAATCTCGACCACTCCAGCCCCACCGAACGTGTCGAGAGTGTCGTCGGTGAATCTCCCTCCCCCAACATAGCCGCGCATCTTGCCGCTGAAATCATCGGTCGAGAAGCGCGCAAACGTCATCGGCGAGGCTTTTACCATGCCAACGCACGTCCCGAATGTGTTGTCCTTGCCCACCGTTCCCGCAATGATTTCCTGGAAGTCCATGCGCACGCTTTGGAAGAAATGCTTGGGCAGATTGCTGCAATGGAAACAGACCGCTTTGTCCGGATTGCTGCCGTAGTTGTTGTTCCAATCCAGCAAAGCGCTGGGCGTCCCCGAAGCCAGTTGCAGCGCATGCATTCCGATGACGCCGCAGATGTCCACTTCGCAGGCGCTGGACATCAGCTCATTGCTCATCATGCTCATCACCGTACACGGCACCACGCCGAGATTTTCCTCAATCGAGGTCCAGCACTGTACCGCGCTGATCGTGACTTCGGTTTCCCTCATCCACGCTTCTACCACGGCAGCCAGCTTTGCCATCTTTAGCAGCGCGGGCTTGGGTACTCCCGAAGTAGAAACGTAAGCCTCAATCGCCGCCAACTTCGCTAACGCGCCTGGGTCATCGTCCTTGGTGCGCTCGATCCGGCCCAACACCTCTGAGAGATCCAGCGTCTCCACTGTAATGCCGCTGCGCTCCAATAGTTTCTCGCTGTATCGCACCGTGTTGAACGCGGTCGGACGCGCTCCAATCGCCCCCACCCGCAGGTTCTTCATGCCGTTGACGACCCGGCACACCGCAGCAAACCATTCCAGGTCCTTCACAAATTCCGGCGCGTCCACCGCCACCGTGTGGAGCGACGTCAGCGAATAAGGAATCCCATACTGCATCAGGTTGTTGCATGCCGACATCTTTCCGCAGAAGCTGTCGCGTCGATGCGCAATCGTCATTTTTCGCGGATCGTCCGGGGTAGCTTGTACCAGCACAGGAACTCCCAAATTGGCCAGCCGCAGTGTGTCCGCGAGCGGGCGCTCTTCGCCAAAGTTGGGCAGGGTGATAATCACGCCATCGATGCGACTCGCGTTCTGCTTAAACAGGTCGGCACAGCGGCGCGCGTCTTGCAGCGTCTGCACCGCGCCGTGCTGCGTCTGCTCGGGGCTCAGCACCACGACGTCCATTTCCGCCGCCGCCAGCGCGGCCATCATTTCCTCTCGCCCTGACTTGGCCAGGTGGTGCGGAAAAAATCCCCGGCTCCCCACAATCAATCCCATTGTCATCTTGCGTTCAGACATGCTGCGCCCTCCCAGGGTCTCGCCCCGATCTCAACTCTGTCCCGCTTCGCATTTACCCACGGGCTGGCTTGCGGTTGGGGCGGAAGTGCAGACAGTACCACCCCCCGATCACCGCTAGAATTGCTCCCCACCACACTCCCGCATGCAACTGATACAGCACCACCGGGTGCGCCGGCGGACTTACGAAATCATAAAGACCAGCTCCCGTGATCAACAGACCATTGACCAGCAGCGAGATGCCGACGAAAAACCAGATCGAGATGCCCTCTGAATGCATGTTCGCTCCCTTACCACAACCAGATATTGACGATAAAGAATGCCACCACTACCACCGCAGCCCAGAACATCGGCCGATGGTGCAGCGGCACCGTAGCCTCCGACGGTATCTCGGTCACGCCATACACCAAGCCCTTCAACTCACTGTCTGGCTTGGGTTCGGTCATATAGCTCACCACCACCGTCACCAATACGCACACGATCCACGACCACAATGCCCGATACATGTTTTCCGCCATGTCGCGGGCATTCGGTGAAAGCGCCACGTAGCGAATGGCCGCGGGATCCAGTTTTACCCAGGCCCACATTCCCACCGACGACAGGGTTCCGCACAGCAGTCCCCAGAAGCCGCCCTTGGGAGTCGCTCGCTTCCACAACATCCCCAGCAGCACTGTCCCAAACAGTGGCGCAATGAAGAAACTGAACAGCGCCTGCACGTAGTCCATGATGGAAAGAAACTGCATCACCAGGTAGGCCGTGCCCACGCTGATCAGCACTCCCAGCACCGTGCACCACCGTCCCATGCGCACTTTTTGCGCATCCGTGGAGTTCTTGTTGATCAGCGCACCGTAGATGTCATAGGTCCACACCGTGGAAAACGCGCTGACGTTGCCCGCCATGCCGCTCATGAACCCTGCAATCAGTGCGGTGATTCCCAAGCCCAGCAGTCCCGGTCCGCAGTACCGCGCCAGCATCAGCGGTAACACTTCGTTGTAACTGTGTCCGCCGGTCGCGGCCGCAATGCCTTCGCCCGTCAGCTTGACTGGCAGCAAGGCCAGGCCCAGCAGTCCCGGCAGAATTACAATGAACGGCACCATCATCTTGAAGGCTGCGCCGATGATCGGAGCCAGCTTCGCCGAACGCATGTCCTTCGCGGTCAGCACTCGCTGCACTACCAGGAAGTCCGTGGTCCAGTAGCCAAACGAAATCACCGCGCCCAGCCCAAACACGATCCCGGTCCAGTGGATCCCCATCGGATTGTCCGAAAAATTTCCTAGCGTCCCCCACATGTGGGTGTATTGCGACGAGGCGTTGTGCGCAATTTGCAACTTCAATTTCGTCCAGCCCCCAGCCTCGATCAATCCCAGAATCGGTATCAGCAGGGCCCCTGCCCAGATCAGAATGAATTGCAGAATCTCATTGAAAATCGCCGACCGCAGCCCGCCGAGGCCAACGTACACCGCGACCGTCGCCGACGAAACCCAAATGCTGAAGTTGATGTCCCACCCCAGCACCACTTTCATCACCAGCGCCATCGAGTACATATTGATGCCGCTCATCAATACCGTCATCGCGGCAAACGATACCGACGACAAAGTCCGGCTGCTCTCTCCGAACCGCAGCTTCAGATATCCCGGCACCGAATGGGTCTTCGAAATGTAGTAGAACGGCATCATCACCAGGCCCAGGAACAACATCGCCGGCACCGCGCCAATCCAGTACCAGTGCGTCGCCAGTATGCCGTATTGATACGCCGCAGCCGCCCATCCCATCAGCTCCAGCGATCCCAGGTTCGCTGACAGGAAACTCAGGCCCGCGATCCAGGCCGTCATCTCCCGGCCCGCCATGAAATAGTCTTCACTGGTATTGGAGCGGCCCTTGAGATAAAAGCCGATGCCCAGCACCAGTGCGAAGTAGAAAATGATGATCACGCCATCCACTATCGAAAGGTGGACGAGTCGCGATGAGGTGGGAAGGGCCGCTGCCAGTATCATTTTTTGTTTTCCTGGCCGTAGTATGCGTTCTGGCCGTGCTTTCTCAGAAAGTGCTTGTCCCGCAGTGTCTTGCCCGCCGCTTCCGCGTCCGGGTTGATCCCCATCGTAAAATACGCCATTCGCGCCACGGCCTCTAGAATCACCGCGTTGTGGGCCGCCGCCGCAGCATCGGCTCCCCAGGCAAACGGACCGTGATTCGCTACCAGTACTGCGGGCACGCTCATTGCATCCACGTTCTCAAAAGCTCGCAGGATAACATCCCCGGTATTTTTTTCGTAGTCGGAATTGATCTCTGCCGATGTCATCGCTTCGGTCACCGGGACCGGGCCGTGAAAGTAGTCGGAGTGCGTGGTGCCAAAGCAAGGGATAGCTCGCCGGGCTTGCGCCCAGGCCGTAGCGTATTCCGAATGGGTATGGGCCACCCCGCCAATTTGCGGGAACGCGCGATACAACACCAGGTGAGTCGCCAGGTCTGACGACGGACGCAGTTTCCCTTCCACCACTTTGCCTTCCAGGTCGGTCACCACCAGGTGGGCTGACGTCATCTCTTCGTACGGAACCCCACTCGGTTTGATCACCACCAAGCCCTCATCCCGCGAAATACCGCTGGCATTGCCGAAGGTGTACAGCACCAATCCGCGGCGCGTCAGTTCGAGGTTCGCGTCGAGGACCGCATGGCGCAGACTTTCCAGTAGCATCAACGGTTCCCCACAATAGAGTTGGTGTCTGGGCTGATAGAGTAAGCGTTTACCGCACGAGCCTAGTGCACTTCTCCGCCTTTGTCAACGCCTAATCTTCAGCCGCATCACCCACCCCCTGTTCCCCTGTGTCCCAAGCGACGGCATCCTCTCTCGCGTCCCACTCTTGCCTCTCCAACTCTCGGATTGTAGAAAACGTTTGCTTGGTGTTAAATGGAACATCACCGGAGACCGCCCATGAAACTTCCAGCGATACTTCCTGCCCGTCTGTTCTGTCTGTTCCTGCTCTGCTTGTCGATCATCCTGGCGGCGGGCCCGGCCGCCGCGCTCGACTCCAAGTCGGCGCAGCCCCATGTCTTTCCCGTCACCGGCGACGTCCTCGGCGCCCACGACCCCTCCATCATCAAAGAGGGCAACACTTGGTATCTGTTCACCAGCACTCCGCCCGATCAGAAATCCCCCGAGCAGTTTCCCATCCGGTCTTCGCAAGACTTGGTGCATTGGAAGTCGACCGGTTTCGTCTTTCCTGAGATCCCTGCCTGGATCAAGAAGGAGAGCCCTAACACCCACGAACTCTGGGCGCCGGACATTTCTTTCTTCGGCGGCAAGTTTCATCTCTACTACGCATTCTCCGCATTTGGCGTAAACACCTCTGGCATTGCGCTCTTGACTAATCAGACCCTCGATCCCAAGAGCCCGAACTTTCATTGGCAGGATGAGGGTCTCGTCTTCCGCTCGCTCAAGGAAGATAACTTCAACGCCATCGATCCCAACCTGATCCTTGACAGCAAGGGCGATGCGTGGCTCTCCTTCGGAAGTTTCTGGGACGGCATCAAGATGCGCCACCTGGACGCCAAGACCGGTAAGCTCTTGGCTTCCGACCCCAAGGTGTATGCTCTCGCCCGTCGCGCCCAGCCAGCCGGCGCTGAGCCTGCCAAGCCCGGCCTTCCTCCTGACTGGGAAGCCATCGAAGCGCCTTTCATCGTGCATCGCGACGGTTTCTACTATCTCTTTGTCTCCTTCGACCTTTGCTGTCGCGGCACTAAGAGCAGTTACAAGACCATGGTCGGCCGCTCGCGCGAAGTGACTGGTCCTTACGTCGACGCGTCCGGTACTGCCATGCTTCAGGGAGGTGGCACGCCGCTGTTAGTCGCCAATCAGAAATGGCTTGGCCCCGGCGGCGAGTCTTTGTTGATGCAGCCCAAAGGTAGTCATGACGGCGACATCATCGTGTACCACGCTTACGACTCCAAGACTGGAGTGCCGTCCCTGCAAATCTCCACCATCGATTGGAAAGATGGTTGGCCTCACGCCGCTCTCGATTCGTCCGCGCTGAATTCGAAAGCAAACGACTCGGGTGCGCCGCCTCCGGTTAAGCCGTAAGCACCCGTCTTACTTGCCCACCGCCGTCTGCCCGCCGTCGTCGACAATGCTGTCGTCTACAATTCGGATCGCAGTTGGCCGCCACCATGCCGCTCACCGCCAGGCTGCTCATCACAATGCTGCTCACCTCGATGGCCGTCTTCGTCAACGAGCTGGCCTGGCCCAACAACTAGCCCGTCATTCAACCCTAGCCCGGCCTGTTATCTTGAATGTCGTGGTTCTGCAGTATCAAAGTTCTGAAACTATCGCGGCTTGAATATCGTGGTCCTGAAAATATCAAGGCTTGGAAACATAGTGGTTCTGAAAATTTTAAGGTCTCGAAAATATCATGGTTCTGAATTGTCAGGCACTGTTGTTTGACATGGATGGCGTCTTGATCGATTCCACTCCCGCCGTTATCCGGGTGTGGCGGCAATGGGCGTTGGAGAAGGGCTTCGACCCCGATACCGTCGTCCACATGGCGCATGGACGTCCCAGCCTCTCCACCATTCGCGATCTGCTTCCTAATGGCGACCACGCACGTGAAAATCGGGAGGTGGAGCGGCGCGAAATCGAAGACTTGGCTGGCATCGTGCCTCTGCCCGGAGCTGAGCGCTTGCTCCGCAGCCTGCCTCGACAGCGCTGGGCCATCGTCACTTCCTGCACTCGTCCCCTTGCCGAAGTCCGCATCGCCGCTGCCGGCCTGCCGATACCCGACCTGTTCATCACCGCCAGTGATATAACCAATGGCAAGCCGCATCCCGAGCCTTACCTCAACGCGGCGTCGCGCCTGGGTTTCCCCGCCGCTCAATGCATTGTGGTGGAAGATGTTCCTGCGGGCATTCGTTCGGGCAAAGCCGCAGGAGCTCGGGTGATTGGCTTCACCACCACCGGCCCGGTCGATGAACTCACCGCCGCTGGCGCCGATTGGATCCTGCCCGGTTGCGCCAACCTCGCATTCGTAGCCGAGACCAACTCTGGCATGGACCTGGCTGTCACCTAACGGCGCCTAGTCGCCGGTCCCTCCGCCCTGTGCTCCATTTTAGTTGACAAACCGTCGCTTCGTGTCGATACTGCCTATTGTCAAGTAAACGATTACTTGAAATCAGGCCCACCGCCTGACCCGAAAGGTCCCTGCCATGGCCTTGGTTGCAGGTGTCGATTTTGGTACCGCCAGCGTGCGTGTCTCCATCGTAGATTCCGCCAATGGCTTGCTGGCCTCCGCCGACGCTCCCTACCCGGTCCATCGCTCTCGCGACGATCCCGACCGCGCCACCCAGTCCCACGACGATCACATGAACGCTCTGGCCCTGGCCACTCGCCGGGCCGTAGTCTCCGCCCGCGTCAATGGCCTCGACATTGTCTCCATCGCGCTCGATACCACCGGTTCCACTGTCATCCCCGTCGGCGCCAACCTGCTCCCGCTCGACGAGTACTACCTGTGGTGCGATCACCGTTCCAAAAATGAAGCGGCTGAGATTACAGCTCTTGCCCATTACGAAAAACTTCCTGCCATCGATTGGTGCGGCGGCGTTTACTCTTCCGAATGGGGTTTCTCCAAGCTGCTGCATTGGTTGCGGCACAATCCCAGCAAACGCGATCTCTTGGTTTCTGCTTTCGAACACTGCGACATGGTGGCGGCCACGCTGTGCGGCATCGTCGATCCTCACCAGGTCAAGCGCAGCGCCTGCGCCATGGGACACAAGTGGTTATGGAATCCTGACCTTGGCGGACTCCCTCCGCAATCTTTCCTCAGCCTGGTCGATCCCTTGTTCGACGGAATTCGCGACAAGCTTCAAGGTGACTACGCCACCTCTGACCAGATCGCCGGCCACCTCTCTCCCCACTGGGCTGAGAAACTCGGCCTGCGCCCCGGCATCGTGATTCCCGTGGGCGCATTCGATGCCCACTGGGACGCCATCGGATCGGGTGCCGTCGAAGGCGACGTGGTCAACGTAGTCGGCACCTCCACCTGCATCATCGCTTTCGCCAAACATGCCGACCTGGTTCCCGGCGTTTGCGGCGTGGTGCGCGGCAGCGTGCATCCCCTCTACACCGGCGTCGAAGCCGGTCTCTCCGCGACTGGCGACATCTTCAGCGCCATCGCCGGGCGCGCCGGCAGCGATGTTGCGAAACTTAGCCGCGGTCTCGAAAAATATCGTCCTGGACAAACCGGTTTGCTGCGGCTTACCTGGGACAACGGAGACCGCACCGTTCTGGTCAATCCAAATTTGGCCGGCATCACGCTGGGCTGGAATCTGCAGCACACCGCGCAGGACGAATTGTTTGCCGCCATCGAAGGCACCGCCTTCCACACTCGCGTCATTCTCGACCGCATGAGCGAGCACAACGTGCCCACCCTCCGCGTGATCAACGGCGGAGGCATTCCGCAAAACAATCCGGTGTTGAATCAGGTGTATGCCAACGTGCTCGGCCGTCCGGTGCTGGTGCCCAGTCGCAAGGTCACCGGTCTCGGCTCGGCCATCTTCGCCTTCTTGGCCGCGGGCGTATTCGAAAGTGTCGAAGCCGCGCAACAGCAGGTCTGCCCTCCCCACACCGTGTTTCATCCCGACCCGCGCGCCCGCGCTGTGTACGACGAGCTCTACGGACTGTATCGCAGGATCTATTTCGAATTCGGCGAACCCGGCGGGAACCATCCTTTTGCCGACGTTCTGCCCAGACTGATGGAGTCGGCCCGCGCGGCGCGCTCAGACAGCACGCCCGACGCGTAGCTTTGTACGGCGGTGTAGAAACCGCCGCAACTTGACTGGAGGCATCCATGCTTGATCGCCGGAATTTTCTTCGCGGTACCGCTCTCGGCACCGCCGCACTTCT
>JBBQVN010000130.1:0-10447 GCA_038211475.1 Terriglobales bacterium
GGGATACATTCGGCGCGTCCATGCCACACAGGACCGTCGCGAGGTACTTCTATCCCTTACCGCTAAGGGAGAAAGAGTGTTATCCCAGCTCTCGATGCATCATCATGCTGAGTTGCAGAAAAATGGGCCTGCTCTGATCGCCGCTCTGCGGCGGATCGTGGAGTCCGGCGCTGCTGCCGATGACCGGCCAGCATTAGCGACGAGTCCGCCAGAACAGAAAACGGGCTCTCTCCGCAGCAGGCCCACCAAATGGAGAAGCCTTTGAAAACGCCCGATTTTAATAATGCGGGGCAATCCGAACCCACCCCCGCGCGCTTTAACATCCCTGCTGAACCCGCACAGTTCCGTTTGTTTTTGATTTCATCTCTGGCCGGTGGCATCGGACTGCTGGCAGGTTTCATCGCCTTCGCTCTGTACAACCTGATCGGTCTTTTGACCAATATTTTCTTTTATCACCACCTGGCCTGGGGGTTTCGCAGCCCCCAGCTCAACCACTTGGGACTTTGGGTCATCATCACTCCAGTGCTCGGCGGCCTCATCGTCGGTCTCATGGCGAAGTATGGCACCGACAAAATCAAGGGCCACGGCATTCCAGAAGCAATGGAAGCGGTGTTGCTCAATCGCAGCCGCATCGCGCCCAGAGTGGCCATCCTCAAACCGATTTCCGCCGCCATCGCCATCGGCACTGGCGGACCCTTTGGTGCCGAGGGCCCCATCATCCAAACCGGCGGCGCGGTCGGATCCCTGATTGGCCAACTCTTCCACACCACCGCCTCAGAACGAAAGGTTCTGCTCGCCTGTGGCGCTGCCGCCGGCATGTCCGCGACCTTTAACACTCCAATTGCCGGAGTCATCCTCGCCATTGAACTCTTGCTCTTCGAATTTAAGTCGCGTTCCTTCATCCCACTGGTAGTCGCCAGCACTCTCGCCACCACCGTTCATCTGCAGTTGCTGGGCAGCGGCCCCATGTTTGACGTGGCTCCCGTAAGCTTCGGCATCCCTAAGGCAATTCCTTTTTATCTGCTTCTCGGCGCCCTGTGCGGATTGGCTGCCGTTGCATTTAGCAAGACCCTCTATTGGACCGAAGACCAGTTCGAAAAGCTGCCCGTGAGCGAGCTTTGGTGGCCGGCGATTGGCGCCCTCGGGCTCGGCGTGATCGGCTACTTCGTCCCGCGCGTGCTGGGCGTCGGGTATGACACGATCGGCGACATTTTGAACGCGCGTCTCGGCCTGGAACTCTTGCTCCTCGTCGCCTTCGCCAAAGCACTCGCGTTGGTTGTCTCTCTGGGCTCGGGAACCTCCGGAGGGTTGCTCGCCCCGATGTTCATGTCGAGCGCCGCTCTGGGAGGAGCGTTTGCCCTCATCACCAACCGCATCTTTCCTTCCGCCCATCTTGCTCCCGGGGCATTCGCTCTGGTCGCGATGGGTGCCGTGTTTGGCGCGGCCTCGCGTGCGACCTTCGCCTTCATCATCTTCGCCTTCGAGATTACTCGCGATTACAACGCCGTGCTCCCTCTGATGTTGGTGAGCGTCATCGCGGATGGAGTCGCCATGTTGTTCATGCCAACCACTTCCATCATGACGGAGAAGTTGGCGCGCCGCGGCCTTCGCATTCATCAGGACTACGAAACCGATGTGCTTACCCAGGTCACAGTGGCAGAAGTAATGGACCGAGAGGCTCCCACGGTGTCTGCCGCCATGTCTGTAGCCGATCTGGCAGACCGCATCGCTCGCCGCGATCCAGCTCTGTGCCGTCACGAGGCTCTTTTGCTTGTGGATGACCAGGGTAAACTCGCCGGAATCGTCACCCGTGGCGACATCATTCGGTCACTGGACCATGATTCCGAAGGAGCGGCGAGCGTTCTCGATGCCGGTTCCTCCCGCTTGATTGTGACCTATCCCGACGAACTGCTTTCCGAAGCCTCGGCCAAGATGCTCGCTCATAACATCGGCCGTCTTGCAGTCGTCGATCGCGCTGACCCGAGGACGATTGCTGGCTATCTGGGCCGGCACGGCATCATGGCCGCCCGACTGCGCCGCTTCCAGGAAGAACACGTCCGGGAACCAGGATGGGTGAAGCCGTTCTCGCGTAAAACTCCAACCAGCTAACGAGAGCAGAACCAGACATGATTGGCGCCGTGACTATGAATAGATCACACGCATCAGCTCCTAGGCCGTGGTTGGCGCTTACTGGTCGCAGCCTTTCGGCGTGAGCCTCGAATGTCCGATCTACGAGACTCCGAATCGCTCCGCCATCTCGTCGTGCAGAAATCCCTGGCCGGGCCGGTAAGGTTGTACCCATTCCCCATCGATCACAAATTGCGGGATGGCGCGCTTGCCGGTCCGCCGGATGACTTCCTCGGCAGCGCCGGGCGTGGTCTCGATATCGATTTCCTGGAAAGGAATGTGGTGGCGGGTAAGAAACCGCTTGGCCTCGCGGCAGTCGTGGCACCAGGGGGCGCTATACACAATGACTTCCATCGACTATCTAGATGCGAGCGGCGCCCAGCAGGTGGCATAGAGAGTCGCACAGCGGGGTCGCACAACGGGTCGCATAGAGAGTCACACAGCGGGTCGGATAGCGGGTCGCACAGCGGCCCGCACCCCCGACCTACACCCTGCCCAACTCGCGTATCGTACGTTCGTTCTTCACGTTGCCGGTGTTGAGCGTGGTGGCGGGCTCAAACAGCATGATCCAAACTTCTTCCTCGGCCACCGGACGATGCTCCACCATGCGGGGCACCACGATGAACTCGCCTTCTTCAATCCATTCGTGCCGCTCGCTCCCCTCAGCGTCGCGGAATTCCATGCGGAAGCGGCCCTTCACCACCAGAAACATCTCGTCCTCATGCTCGTGGTGATGCCAGATGAATTCGCCCTTAGACTTGACCAGTTTAACCGCCTGCCCATTCAGCTCAGCAGCGATGTGCGGCTGGTAGTACTCATGGATGAGACTGAATTTCTCTGCAATCTTAACCTTAGTCACAATTCTCCCGGCCTCAAGACATCCAGCGTAGTATCTACCACAACATACATCATGCCCGCCCTCTGGAAGTACCAGGTCGTTCGGCGGCCCGGCGAATATCGTTTGACGGCTCGGCACTCTACCTCGGCCCGACGATGGCGCTTCCCTCTCATAACCCAACCGCTTGGGAATATGGTAATCTCTTGGAGTGCCCACTGTCTTGAAATTCGCGGGGCTGCGGGTGGCGGTTCATACCACGATCACTTGCCGGCGAATGTCCACGTCACGGGGCATGGGTGTGAGGCGGTGTTCAATCTGAAGTGCCCGTCGGGATCCGTAGCGCTCCGGGAGAATTACCGCTTCTCCAAGCGCGAACTCGGACAGATTAAGCAAGAGCTAAACGCGCACTTGAGCGCGCTCTGTAAGGAATGGGAGAAGATTCATGGTTCAACTTGACGAGGTCAGAGTAGCGAACCAACGGGCGCGGGAATTGCAGAAGACCTTTCCTCGTGCTCTCTCCGCTAAATACGATCGCGCCAGCGGACGTATCGTGCTTGAGCTCAGCTTGAAACTCGAATTGCGTTTGCGCCCGCAAGATGCGCAGGGTTTGGAGCATGCGAAGCCCTCGCAGCTCGATGAAATCGAGATCAGCCCGTCTGGATTCGGCCTTCATTTTCCGCGACTCGACGCAGACTTCTATGTTCCGGCACTGCTGGAAGGATTGTTGGGATCCAGGAGATGGATGGCCGCCCGACTCGGAGAAGCGGGCGGCATCTCGCGCAGCCGAGCTAAAACAGCCGCCTCCCGAGCGAATGGGAGTCGAGGTGGAAGGCCGAAGAAATCGTCACCGCAAAAGAGAGCTAGGAGTGGGCCGGCACATTAGTCTCGAAAAAACGATGGTCGTTCTTTCCCATTAAGACGACTTAAACCCGCTCCAACGATCTGTCCCAAAAACCAAAGAGCCGCCAGTTTTCGCTGGCGGCTCACTTTTCTCGCGCGACGGTTCGCTTTTACTTCTCGTACAGCAGCACGCCTTCCGCTTTCTCTGAGTCCACCGGACGATAGTACAGCTTGTTCTCATCCAGAAACACTTCGATGAACGCCGGCCGCGTCGTAATCGTCCCTTGTATCAACGCTTCCGACAGCGGATCTTCAATGTACTTTTGCAACGCCCGCCGCAGCGGACGCGCTCCGTAGCTGCGGTCCCCCGCCGTCTGGTTCAGAATCCACTTCTTGGCTTCGTCGGTCACCGTCACAGTGATCGCCTTCTGCGACAGGTTCTGGTTTAGCAGGCTCACCATCAATTCCAGAATCTGGATCAGGTCGGCCTCGCTCAGCGCGCTGAATAGGATCACTTCGTCCAACCGGTTCAGGAACTCCGGATTGAAGGTGCGCCGGACCTCGTTCTTCACCAGGTCTTCCACCTTCTCCGAAATCATGTCGTCTTGCGACGTCTGGAACCCGAAGCCTTCCCGTTTCTGCAAATGCCGCGCCCCAATGTTCGAGGTCATGATGATGATCGTGTTTTTGAAGTCCACCGTATTTCCCAATCCATCGGTCAGGTGGCCGTCTTCAAACACTTGCAGCAGAATGTTGAACACATCCGGATGCGCCTTCTCGATTTCATCCAGCAACACGACTGAATAAGGCGCGCGCTTCACTCGTTCGGTAAGCTGGCCGCCCTCTTCGTAGCCCACATATCCCGGAGGCGAGCCAATCAGCTTTGAGACCGAATGCTTCTCCATGAACTCCGACATGTCAAACCGCACCAGCGACTTGTCGCTGCCAAACATGAAGCTGGCAATGGTCCGCGCCACTTCGGTTTTGCCCACGCCGGTCGGCCCCAGGAACAGGAACGACCCAATCGGACGGTTCGGGCTCTTCAATCCCGCACGGCTGCGGCGGATGGCCCTCGCCAACGCGCTGATCGCCTTGTCTTGCGAAATGATCCGCTTGTGCAGCTCTTCTTCGATGCGCAGCAGCTTCTGCGATTCTTCTTCTTTGATCGACGCAATCGGCACGCCGGTCCAGCGCGAAACCACGTCCTCAATGTCTTCCCGCGTCACCACTCCGCCCGACGACTCGTCCAGGTGATACTTGTCGCGCAGCGCGCGCAGGTTCTCGCGCTCTTTGCGCTCTTCGTCGGAATAGAATCGCGCCTTCTCGAACTCGTGGTTCGCAATCGCGTTTTCCATCCGGTGCGCAATGAACTTGATGCGCTTCTGCACTTCCGTCAGCTCTTCCGGCATGGAAGTCTGGCGCAGCTTCACCCGGGCCCCGGCTTCGTCCACCAGGTCAATCGCCTTGTCGGGAAGGAAGCGGTCTGGAATGTAACGGTTCGAGTGCGACACTGCGAAGTTGATGGCTTCGTCGGTGTAGGTGACCGCGTGGAATTTCTCGTAACGGTCCTTGATGCCGAACAAAATCTTGGTCGCATCTTCTTCGCCCGGCGGCGGCACTTTCACCGCCTGGAAGCGCCGCTCCAGCGAGCGGTCCCGTTCGATCGACTTGCGATACTCGCCCGGCGTGGTCGCTCCAATGCACTGGATCTCCCCGCGCGAGAGTGCCGGCTTCAGAATATTCGCCGCATCCAGCGACCCTTCCGCCGACCCCGCTCCCACCAGCGTGTGCAACTCGTCAATGAAGATGATGGCGTTCTGCGACTCCATCAGTTCCTTCATGATGGTCTTGAGACGCTCTTCAAACTGCCCGCGATACTTGGTGCCAGCCACGATCAGAGACAGATCCAGTCCCAATATCCGCTTGTCCGCCAGGAACGACGGCACTTCGCCGTCCGCGATGCGCTGCGCCAGGCCTTCCACAATCGCCGTCTTGCCCACCCCAGGCTCGCCGATCAGCACCGGGTTGTTCTTGGTGCGGCGGCACAGGATCTGCACCACGCGTTCCACTTCGCCGTCGCGTCCCACCAGCGGATCCAGTTGCCCGTCCATCGCCGCCTGAGTCAGGTCGCGTGAAAACTCGCTCAGCAGCGACGTTTCCCGCTGCTGCCGCGACTGTTGCTTTTCCTGGTTCGGCCGCGCCAATTCCTCGCGAATTGCCGCCAGCCGCAGTCCCCGCTCGTGCAGGATCTCCGCCGCGAAGCACTTCTCTTCCCGCAGCAATCCCAACAGCAGGTGTTCGGTCCCAATGTGTTTGTGCGATAGCCGCTCCGCTTCTTCGGCGGCATAGGCCAGCACCCGCTTGCATTCGTTGCTCAGCGGCAAATCCACCGACGTCGAAACCTTCTCGCGAATGGTGGTGTGGCTTTCGATCTGCTTGCGAATGGATTCCACCGAGGCGTGCGAGCGCAGGAAGCGATTGGTCAGGGCTTTGTCTTCGCGCAGCAGACCCAGCAGCAAGTGCTCAGTCTCGATGTACGGAGACCCGAACTGGCTCGCTTCGTAGCGCGCAAAAAAGATGACCCGTCTGGCTTTCTCTGTGTATCGCTCGAACATATGCGCCCACCCCCGGGGTCTTGCTTGCGGGTCGGTTTTGGCCAGAGCCCGCTTCCACATTATGCTATTAAAGTGTCTGAAACCCAAGCCCACAAAAGTGCCATGAACCTAGTTTCTCTCTACTCTTTTCGTTCCATGCAACTTGACCTTCGCTTAACCCTTCCAATCCCGCGCCTGCTTCGATGCATTTCACGCCGGTAGTGATTCCCGCGCAATCTCTTCAATCTTGCCCCCGTGCAGCCGTAGCACGCGATCGCATTTCCGGGCAAACGCCATATTGTGGGTCGCAATCAGCGATGTCAATTGAAAATCGCGATGCAACCTCGAGATCAATGCAAATACCGCGTCCGCCGTCTTGCTGTCGAGATCCCCGGTCGGCTCATCCGCCAGCAACAGTCTCGGCTTGGTGATCAATGCCCGCGCCAGTGCCACTCGCTGCTGCTCGCCGCCTGAAAGCTCTCCCGCGCGATGGTGACCACGCTCTCCCAGTCCCACTTGCTCCAACCAACGCGCCGCTTCGGCCTCGCTCCGCGACCGCGCCTCCCCTCGCGCTAACAAGGGCATAGCCGCGTTCTCCAACGCCGAAAATTCCGGCAGCAGGTAGTGGAACTGCCACACAAAACCAACCTGCCGGCTGCGAAAGTCCGCCGCCTCATCCTGACTGAGCGATTGCAGATCGACTCCGCCGCATTGCACTTGTCCCGCCGAAGGCCGGTCGAGTGCTCCCACCAGATGCAGCAGGGTGCTTTTCCCCGCGCCCGACTCGCCAACGATGGCTAGCATTTCTCCCCGAAATGCCTGAAACGAAAGGTTTTCAAAGAGCACCAAGTCGGCTTCGCCAGAGCGAAACACCTTCTTCAAGTCCTCCACCTGCAACCACGGGACTTGTTCCCTTAGATGCAATCGCGCTCTCCTCCGTCACAACATTAGACCATGCAAACCCATACCGACACACGCCGGCTACGCATGCCCCGACTATCGGTGTCGGCTAGACATGCCCGACTTCTATGCCCGTCTACGAATGAGGAGAGACTCCCGCTTACTCAACTTTTGCGCGCATGTGCATCACTTTACACCGGAAGCTCGCCCGGTGCTGTGACGGCAATCACACCGCTTCGCTCTATCAAGTTCGAAACGGGAGGGACATTAAGCCTGGAATCGCAAGGCCTTGTGAGCGGGCTTGGATGTCCCTACTGGGCGGGGGGGCGTTGACTTCCAAGGGAAGACATTACTTGTCCGTCAAAGATGCTTTGCACGGCTGGAACCAGGTCGCGTCCCGCCTGGCTCTTCACCACATAGCCGTATGCTCCCGCCGCCTGCAAAGTGCCGGCGAGTTCCTTCGAATCGTGCATCGTGAATACCAGAACTTTTGAGCGAACCGCCATGTTCTTCACTTCAGCAAGCACTTCGAGTCCGTCTTTGCGAGGCATGGAGATGTCGAGAATCACGAGGTCCGGGTCGAGCGACCGGATCTGGGTGAGCGCGTCAACTCCATCTTCCGCCTCCCCCACTACTTCCCACTCCGGATGACTGCGCAAGATGAGCCGTACTCCTTGGCGCACCACATCGTGATCGTCCACAATCAGGATCTTTTTCGTCACTTCGCCTCCGATTCCAAAGGGAGAATGGCTTCTACCCGCGTGCCAGCAGGGCTCGAAGTGAGCCGTAAATCGCCGCCCAACTCGCGTACCCGTTCGCGCATGCCTGAAATTCCCACACCTGTTTTCGCCGGATACTCTTCGGAAACAATTCCTTTTCCTTGGTCTTCGACCGTCAGAATTGCCTGCCCATTTTCCGTCCGTAAGCGCACGGTCGCAACCTTACTCCCCGAGTGCCGATGAATGTTGGTAAGACTCTCTTGCAGAACCCGGAACAGGGCCAGTTCCAGGGGCCGAGCGAAACGAATGCCTTGGGGCGGCCGGTTCAGTTGAACCTCAATGCCGCTGCGCTGGGTGAAGCCGTCGACATACCACGCCATGGCTGACGCCAGTCCCATCTCTTCCAGCAGCGGCGGGTGCAGTAAATGCGACAGAGTACGCACCTCCGAGGTACAGCGGTCGATCAAACCGAGGCAATCTCGCAGCGCATCTCCCGCGTCGCCCCGCGGCGTCGCCTGTGCCGCCACCTCGCAAGACATCTTGATGGCCGCCAGGTATTGTCCGATGCCATCATGCAGTTCGCGCGCAATCCGGCGGCGCTCCTCGTCCTGCACACTCATGACGCGAGACGACAGATGCTGCAGTTCCGCGTTGGCCTTCTCCGCTTGCAGTCGGCGAGTTTCGCTTAACTGCGCAGCGCTCACTGTATTGTGAATCTCCGGAATCAGTCCCGGCAGCGTGATCGCCGTAAGCGCGGATGCCAGGGCGGTCACCAGTTTCACATCCCCCGCCAACCAATACAACGGGTGCCACAGCACCACGATTTCCATGAAGTGGGTGAACCCGCACGCCACGATGAACAATCCGAAGGCCAGGAACATCCAGCTGAATGGAATTTCCCGGCGCGTTCTCCACACCAGGTAGACCAGAGTGCACGAGATCGCAACATACGAAAGCCAGATCACAGCGTCGCTTGCCACGTGCAGCGCGATCAGTTTCTTGTCGTAAAGGTAGCAATAGGCATGCGGCAAAAAGTTTGACGACAACATGCTGCGCAGTGCGGCCGGGAGCACGACCAAAGTGCCCGCCACCAGAGACACTGCGGCCACGGTGCTGCCGAGCACAAGTTTGCGGGTTGCCGGCGTTGTCGAAACTTGCATAGCCCAACCGCATTTTATACCGAAAATTACAACCGGTACTCGGCACAAAACATTAGATAATATTCATGATGCGGCACTCGCGAGTATCAGGTGAACCCTGTATGCGATATTTTGCAGGGCAGCGGAAAAACTTTTCCTCCCTCACTCGTACCGTAGCGCTTCCGCCGGCAAAATCCGCGCCGCCGCCCATGATGGATACAGCGTTGCTGCAAATGAAATCCCAATCGCAATCGCCGCCACCAGCACTCCATCCATCACACGGGGTGCGAAAGGCACGTAGTCAATCGAATACACTTCGGCGGACAACGAGAGAAAGTGGTAATGTCCGCCCGCCCATGCCATTGCATATCCTGCCACCAGCCCCAGCGCAGTGCCAATCACGCCAATCAACAAACCCTGCGCCATGAACACGCGCCGGATCTGCGCCTTCCTCGTCCCCATCGACATTAGCACCGCAATGTCTTTGGTCTTCTCCATCACCATCATGGTCAGTGAAATCAGAATGTTCAGCGCCGCCACAAACACAATCAGCCCAATCGTGATGAAGGTCACCACCCGCTCCAGCCGCAACGCCCGGAACAACGCCTTGTTTTGCTCCATCCAGTTGGTCGCCATGAAGCCATGGCCCGCCGCAGTCTCCAGTTGACGCGACACCTCGCCCGCCCGGTAAATGTCGTCGAGCCGGAACTCAATGACCGACACCAAATCGCCCAGCCCAAACAAATCTTGCGCGTCTGACAACCGGGTGAACGCCCAACTCGAGTCGTAGTCGTAAAACCCGGAATTGAAAATTCCCACCACGCGGAAGCGGATGTACTTTGGCACCAGTCCAAACGGCGTCAACTCTCCCTGCGGACTGGTCACCAGCACCACCGACCCAACCTTCGCCCCCAGATCGTCCGCCATGTCCTTCCCCAGAACGATGGGCGCCATGGCGCTGATGCGGGAACGCACCGCCGCCAGATCGTCAGGACTTGTCTGAGGAGTTGCGGGCTTTGCGTCCCCAGACGCCGCCGGCGAAGCACCAGCCGAATTCGGACCAACCGCCGCGCCCGACGGCTTTTCCTCCAATTCTGCCGCTGATCCCGCCGTCACCGTCTTCAGCAAATCGCCCACCTGCCGCTCCTCCGACGGAATCATTCCCTTCAATACGGCTCCCCGCGCTCGCGGTCCTCGCGAAATCAGCACTTGCTCATAAATCGCTGGCGCCGCCGCGGTCACATGCGACTGCTTCGACAACCGCTCCAGCAAAGGCTTCCAGTCGCGGAT
>JBBQVN010000131.1:0-10376 GCA_038211475.1 Terriglobales bacterium
GCAAACCTGTCCCGAGCGCTCAAGGTGCCATCCCACAAACGGGTAGCTTAGGAGCTCGCTCTTAAACACGATGCGGAACTGGAACGGCAGGTAGACATAGAGGACGGGGATGTCGAGAGCCGAGGCGTGCGTGACGGCATAGACGTGAGGCTTGGAAGTGTCGATGCGGTCAAGACCAGTGACGGTGACGGGCGAGAGGATGGTCTTCATGATGAGCCAGGACCATAGACGAGCGAAGCTGTGCTGGATGCGTCCGGAGGGATCGAAGAAGGAGACGAGCAGCGAGCAGCAGCCGAGGATGATGGTGTAAGACCAAATCAACGGGTCGTAGATGAGGAATGAACGCAACAGGCTGAGCAGGCCGTAGGAGCGAGCGGGCGCGGCGACATCTTCGACTTGCCGGACCTTCTGAACTTGCGAGGCTTCGATGGTGGGTTCCATGGAATTCCTTATTTTGAGGCATAGAGGGCGGTTTAGGCTATCTGCTGCGCTCCGGGGCCGGGTGTCTCGGGGTATCAAGCGAAGAATCTCGCGCGAAAGACAAGCACGCAACAGCGGGATGTATGGCGAAACTTTCTAGCTAGCAGCGGCGATGGTTGAAAGGGGTTGGGCGCAACCGGGGCGTTTGCGAAAGACTACGCGGACTCCGCTGCGCCAGTGTTCGTCGATTCCGAGAACTTCCCATTCTAGTTCGGGGGAGAAGTAGCGTAGTAGGGTATCGGTGGCGGGATGAACGTGCAGAGCGGGGGCAACTAATTTGAGCAGGGGCTTTTGGGGGGAGAGGTCATGGCCGGGAAAGTAGCCGAAACGCTGGAACTCCCCGCGCTCATGGTGCCAAGTGACGCGAGACCAGTAATCGAGACCCTGTAGGGGCAGGTGGATGTCTTCGTCGGCCTTGAGTTCGAGGACGACAAGACGGGCGTCACGGTTAGTGGTGAGGACGTCCAGCATGCCGCGGTCGGCAGCGGAGAAGGCGGGGACCTGGGAGTAGACCCAGCGGGGATCGAGGCTTTCGTCGACGGCGGAGACATCGCTGAGGACCAGGGATTCGAGCCAGCGTTCGGGATGGGCGCGCCAGAGAGCATGATGGCGGGGGCCAGAGCGGTGGCGGATCATGGAAGCGCGCTGCGCCATTTCAGAGAAGGCGGCGAGGTTGGAGGAATCGAGAATGTGTTCTTCAGCGCCAACACCGAAGGCGATTTCCTGTCCGTTGCGAAAGGTGCGGGGACCCTGGGCGAGGCGGGCGCGGGCAAACTCCAAACCGTGCAAGCGGAAGGCGACCTCGGCAGAAGAGAGCACGGCCACCTCGGCTTCCGGCAAAATTTCGAGCACGCGCTGGATGGAGTCGGCGAAGCGAGTATAGGCAGCCGCCGGGTCGGTCGAGTGAACCAAACGAGTGCGTAAATTGCCACGGTCGTGGCAGTCGATTTCGAGCAGGTCATCGTGCGACTCGTCCAATTCGTACAAGTGCCATTTAGCAGCGTCATGGTGCAGGTGGGCCATGCGCTCGCGAATCAGGCTGGCAGTGCCGTGAGGCACCACGAGCTTCAGGCCTTCGACTACGATTCGGCTGGCGGCACGCTGGCGGCAGACGTCGAGCCAGAGTATGCCAAAGGTGAGAGCGGCATCCACCGAGCCTTGGGACTCCTGCTGGTTCACCCCGAGGATGGCAAAAGCAGATTGGCCGCGGCCCAGCAGGCCGCGCGCGTAAACCGGCCCGAAAGACTTCTCGAGGTCGATGGCCGAGGTCAGGCGGTTGACGGTGAGGCCGGGGAAATGGCGTTCGAGGGCGCGACGCAAGTGGGGTTCATAGGCAGTGCGGGCGGCGCGGCGGGCAGAAGGAGAGTGGGCGTCACGATTGCGACAGAATTCCAGCCGGGTGGGATGGGCCTGGCCGAGGCGCTGCACGATGAGCCGGAGATTGGAGCCCTTGGTTTCCAAATCGAGAACGCGGCGGACGAGGTTCCGCTCGTTGGACCAGAGATGCAGCAAGCACTTGTTTGACTCGCCAGAGATGGAATAGCGGGCGGAAGCAAGGTCGAACAGAATGGCGCGGTCTTCGATCACCACGGCGGACTGGGAGCCGGAAAGAAAGTCGGCTAGCGCGCAGGAAAGCGATTCGGGCGTCACAGAAAGAGTCTGGCAGAGGCGGACACAGGCGTCTGTGACGGTTGAACCGTCGAAATGGTCGTTTGCAGTAGCCACGGGGCCGCCCTCCTGGCTATGGGATAATAGAAGCGTCCTTCGACCAAAATCCTTTCCTTTGAGCGGGCATCTAAAGACTGTGACCCAAACTTCTTTCTTCTTCCAGCATTATGGTCTGAGCGAGCAGGACCTTGAGAAATATTTGTCGGCAGCGCTTTCAGCGGGAGGCGACTATGCGGATCTGTACTTTGAATATATGACGTCGACTTCGCTGATGGTGGACGAGTCGATGGTGAAATCGGCGTCGCAGGGGATTTCGGCGGGCTGTGGAGTTCGGGTGATCTCAGGCGAGCGCACTGGTTACGCCTATACCGACGACCTGTCACCAGCACGGATTTTGCACGCAGCGCGGACGGCGGCGTTGATCGCAAGCGCTCCGGCCAAGACGCAAGTGGTGGGTTTCCAGCAGAAGCCGTCTCGGAGCCTGTATCCCATCGCGGTGCCGTCGGTAGATGCGGAAATCACGGCGAAAGTGGAACTGCTGATGCGGGCCGATGCGTCGGCCCGAGGCTACGATCCGCGCATCAAGGAAGTGCGGGCGAGCTACGCAGACGAAATGCGCGAGATCATGGTGGCGGGCTCGGACGGGACGTTTGCCGAAGACTCGCAGCCAATGGCGCGAATGAGCGTCGCCTGCATCGCGAAGACGGAAACCAATTCCGCACGAGGGAGTTCGGGAGGAGGCGGACGGGTGGCGCTGGACTTCTTCTTCGGCGAAAAGACCCCAGAGCATTTTGCTCGCGAAGCCTCACGACAAGCAGTGCTGCAATTAGACGCACGGGAAGCTCCGGCGGGTGAAATGGAAGTGGTACTGGGACCGGGATGGCCTGGAGTGTTGTTGCACGAGGCGATTGGGCATGGATTGGAAGCGGACTTCAACCGCAAACAGACTTCAGCGTTTGCGGGGCTGATTGGAAAGCGCGTGGCCAGCGACAAGTGCACGATCGTGGACAACGGAACCATGCCGTCGCGGCGCGGATCGGTCAACGTGGACGACGAGGGGCAGCCCACTCAGAACACGGTGCTGATTGAAAAGGGCATTTTGAAGGGGTACCTGTCAGACAAGCTCTCAGCGAAGCTGATGGGAATAGCGGATACGGGCAACGGGCGGCGCGAGAGTTATGAGCACATCCCGATGCCTCGCATGACCAACACTTACATGTTAGCCGGGCAAGACGCTCCGGAAGACATTATCCGCTCGGTGAAGCATGGGGTGTATGCGGTGAACTTCGGCGGTGGACAAGTGGACATCACCAGCGGGAAGTTCGTGTTCTCGGCGTCCGAAGCGTATTTGATTGAAGACGGGAGGGTGACTGCGCCGATTAAAGGTGCCACCCTGATTGGCAACGGGCCCGATGTGCTGACGCGAGTTTCAATGGTGGGAAACGATCTGCAGCTCGATGAAGGCGTGGGTACCTGCGGGAAAGACGGGCAGGCGGTGCCGGTGGGCGTTGGCATCCCGACTCTGAAAGTGGACCGGCTGACAGTCGGTGGCACGGCGAAGCGCGAAACCGGCGGGTTCATGCAGTAGGCGGTATCACAAGAGGAATTCCAACAAGACATGCTTGAAACTTTAGTGGAAACGGACAATTCGAAGTCTGCGACCGATCTGCGCGAACTGGCGCAGGACGTGGTGCGTCAGGCAATGGCTGGCGGCGCGAGTGCGGCCGAATGCGTGGTTCGCGAAGGCGACGAATTCTCAACCGTGGTGCGGCTGGGTCAGGTGGAGACGCTGAAAGAGAGCGGGTCGCGTGCCATCGGAATGCGGGTGTTCTTCGGTCAGCGCGCCGCCAGCACCTATTCCAGCGACTTGTCGAGCGCGGGAATCGGCCGCATGGTGAAGTCGGCGCTGGAGTTGTCGAAGATCACATCAGAAGACCCCTTTGGAGGAATTCCCGAGGCGGCACAACTGGGTGCGCTGACGGGTGATTTGGACTTGTATTACGAAGATGTTTATTCGCTTTCGGGCCCGGAGCGCATTGAATATGCCCGGCGGGCAGAGAAGGCCGCGCTGGACTATGACCCGCGCATCAAGAATTCCGAAGGCGGCTCGTTTGATGCGGCCACTGGGCACAAAGTGCTGGCCAACTCGCACGGGTTTGTCGGAGAGTACCGTCGTTCCTATTGCAGCGTGTCGGCAGTGCCCATCGCGATGACCGAAGATGGCGGCATGCAGCGGGACTTCTGGTTCTCGGTAGCGCGGAGCCTTGGCAAGCTGGAAGCGCCGGAAAAAGTTGGCGTGATTGCGGCGCAACGCACGCTGCGACGGCTGGGCGGACGCAAGTGCAAGACGGCGCAAATGCCGGTGGTGTTTGATCCCATGGTGTCCAGTTCTCTGCTTGACCACATTTTTGAGGGAGTCAACGGAGACTCCGTGTACCGGGGAGCGTCGTTCCTGGCGGGCAAGTTAGGCGAAAAAATTGCAGGCGTAAACGTAAATGTAATCGACGATGGCACCTTGGTTGGGGGCTTCGGCACCAGCCCGTTCGACGGCGAGGGTATTCCGACGCGGCGGACGGTGGTCATCGAAAACGGGGTGCTGAAGTCGTACCTGTTGAATACGTATACCGCTAAAAAGCTGGGAATGCAGACCACCGGAAACGCCGCGCGCGGACTGGCAGGGACGCCGGGAATTGGGCCGGGCAATTATTTTCTGCAGCCCGGGACCAAAACGCCGCAGGAGATTATCGGCGGGATCAAAGAAGGTTTGTACGTAACCGAGTTTTTAGGCCACGGCGCCAACCTGGTGACCGGAGATTATTCCCGCGGAGCATCCGGCATGTGGATTTCGGGCGGGGAGTTCGCCTATCCGGTTGAAGAGATTACGGTGGCGGGTAATCTCAAAGAGATGTTTTTCAATATCTCTGAGATTGGCAACGATCTGGAGTTTCGCGGGAGCATGGCTGCGCCCACGGTGCGGGTGGACGGACTGATCGTGGGCGGCGAGTAAGTTCATTCGTTACTGCGGAGTTGCGCGAGAAGATGGTCAAGCGGCATCGAGTTCCCAGCTCGTGCCAACGATTGGAGCGCCGCCGAATCATCCTTGTAATTCTGCCACGGCATGGCAGGATTGCACGGTCAAACGCGACACTGGCAAAGGTTTGGCGCGAGACCCGTTTAGCAGCCTCTTAAGTTCCGGTCTTAGGCTTTGCGGCGGAAGCGAAGACTACTTGTGCGGTGAAGTGGATGCTCCGGCCGTCCGAATATTGGTGGATGGCCGCGAGGACTTCGGCGTCCAATGCAGGCCTGTGCTCGGCTGGCACGCGTTCCAGCATAGGGCGAAACGGCGCCGACACCGCTTGGCAGTATTCCCACACTTCTTCGGCGGTGCCGCGCCAGGTCCAGGGAAGAGTGCGGATGTCTTCTGCGATGTAGTGGTAGCCAGCTTTACTTAAGTGATCCGAAAAAGAGCCAGGCGCGGCGAAGCGAAACAAATTTGGTCCGCCAGGCGCGAGCATAGGACCGCCGGCGTATTTTGCGGCGATGGCCATGGTGGTCGCCCAATAGGGCTGTTCTGCCGGTCCCCAGAGCGCAAAGCAGGCTCGGGCGCCGGGCATTAGAACATGGCGCAGACTGGTGAGGGCGCGGTTGATATCAGCGAAAAACATGGCGCCGAAGCGGCAGGTGGCTAGGTCAAAGGAATCTTCCGCGAAAGACAAGTCGTGGGCATCCCCCAGGACGGTGGTGAAGTTGGCTAGATTGCGCTGGCGTGCGCGTTCGGCGGCGATTTCAAGCAGGTCGGCACTCTGATCGAAGGCTGTGACATGACCGTTCGGCGCCACTCGTTGTGCGAGGCTGATGGCGGGCTCTCCGGTGCCACTGGCCAGATCGAGCACCTTCATTCCCGGCTGTGGAGCGGCGTATTCAACAAACGCGTCGGTGACCGCTCCCCCCATCGCGGCTGATTTGGCCTTCCATCGCTCCGAGGCCACGAGACGGTAGGTCGATCCCCACGAGGATGCATCCGCCATAGCTTAATCAGCCTTCTTTTTCGAGGCCCGTTTTTTCGCAGGCTTGGCGGCTGTTCCCACACTCTTCGCAGTCGTCTTTTTCGCGGCTTTTTTCAACCCGGTCTGCGTCGTCTTCCGGGCTTTGGCGCGCTTGGGTTTGGCGATGAGGTCGGCGGGTTCGATGCGCTTGGCGCTCTTCCACAGCCGCTCCAGATCGTAATATTTGCGCGCTTTATTGGAAAACACGTGGACCACGAAGTCCACATAGTCGAGCAGAATCCACTCGGCAAGGCGGTAGCCTTCGTGATGAGTGACGCGTTGGCCCATCAGTTCCAAGCGACGCTCGACCTCGTCGGCGATGGCCTGGACTTGGTGGGGGTTAGAGCCGCTACAGACGATGAAATAGTCGGTGAAGGCTCCCGTGCCGGGCTCGAGTTCGAGCAGGGTCACGTCTTCGGCTTTCTTATCTTGGCAGGCGGCGATGGCTTCGGAGACTTGGAGTTTGAGATCGGATATTTTCATGAGTAGTTGTGAGTTGCGAATTTTGAGTCGCAAAAACGCTCTCGCCCAGGCTGATGATCTAAGAAAATCGCTTGGGCGACCGGTACAGGTCCTCCTTCTTAATGTATGCGGCGACCGAGGCCGGGACAAGTTTTCCCAAGGGTTTGTTTTTGGATACCGCATCGCGGATGGCAGTGGAGGAGACGCTGACGTTCAGGCCGTCGAGCAAATGCACCGTGACGCCGGGGAGAATGATGTCGCCTTTGGCTGGAGCTTTGGCAAAAGGTTGGGTGGCGGCGGCGCTTGGCCGGAGCGATGCGGGCAGCGAGTTGGCCACGTCGGCCAGCGAGAATCCGGGGCGGCTGGCTACGATGAAGGCGCACTCACTAAACAAAGCTTCGGCCTGATGCCATTTGGCGACATCGCGAAAGGCATCGAGTCCGATGAGAAAGAAAAGGCGGTCGGCCTTTCTTAACGTGTGTTTGAGGCGGCGAACCGTATCGATGGAGTAGCTGGCTGCTGGAGTATTCTTCGCTTTTGCTTTGGGAGGATCGGCAGTTTCAGAGGGAGCTTCCAGCAACGAGGGGACAAAATCTTTTTCCTCGGCTGTAGCCAGGGCCAGCATGGCGTAGCGGTGCGAGAAATCACTCAACGGAAGCTTTTGTTTATGCGGCGGAATGTGGTTGGGGACAAAGAGAACGCGCCCCAGTTTAAATCGGTCACAGGCAGCACGCGCCAGAGCGAGGTGGCCGGAGTGAACGGGATCGAAGGTGCCGCCGAAGAGAGCTATGTTCATGGGCGCGAAGACGGTCGTAGGTCAGTATAGATTCAGGCGGGCTGATTTTCGAGAGCAGAATCGCGCAAAGTCTGGACTCTGTCGGCCATCGCGTAAGTGAGTTCGGGAATGCCCTGGCCGGTGACCGCGGAAATGGGGTAAAAGGGAAGTTTCTTGCGAGTGCAATAACGCTTGAGTTTAGCTAGCCGGTCGGGATTTGCAGAGTCAATTTTGGAGGCGACCATGAGCACGGGTTTGTCCTCCAGATGAGCGCCAAAATTCTTTAATTCTCCGTCAATGACCTTGATGTCTTTGAGGATGTCGGCACGACCGCTGGCGTCCGATACATCCACCAGATGCACTAGCAAGCGAGTGCGTTCAATGTGACGCAGGAACTGTGTACCGATTCCCGCGCCTGCATGCGCGCCCTCGATGATGCCGGGGATGTCCGCGACCACGAAGGTGACTTCCTCGCGGGCTTCTCCAACCGCAACCACGCCCAAGTTCGGCTCGAGTGTGGTGAAGGGATAGTCGGCGATCTTAGGACGAGCGGCTGAAATTCGGGAAATGAGCGTGGACTTGCCTACGTTGGGAAAGCCGACCAGCCCCACATCGGCAAGCAACTTGAGTTCGAGAAGGTAGTGGCGTTCTTCACCCTCGCCTCCCGGTTCAAACTCGCGCGGGGCCTGATGGGTGGAGGTGGCGAATTGGGCATTGCCGCGGCCGCCGCGTCCCGCACGGGCCGCGATGAAGCTCTGATCGGGCGCGGTGAAATCGAAAACCTTCTCGCCGGTATCTTCGTCGTACACCACGGTACCGACGGGGACTTTGAGAGTAATGTCCAAACCCTGTTTGCCGGTTTTATTGGAACCTTCGCCATGGCGGCCGCGGCCTGCTTTGTGCTCGGGATTAAAGCGGAAGTGCAAGAGTGTGTTATGGCGCTGGCTGGATTCCATGATGACGTTGCCGCCGCGCCCGCCGTCTCCGCCGGAGGGGCCGCCGCGGGCGACGAATTTCTCCCGCCGGAATGCAACGCAACCGTTGCCGCCGTTGCCCGCTCGAATTTTGATTTTGGCTTCGTCGAGGAACATGGGGACCAGGTCTTGCTATCAGCCTTTGGGTGAAAAGAGAATAGCCCCTCGACAAAAGGGGCTAGCGAGTACCGCCCGAAAGCAGCGGAGAGATTAGTTTTCAGCGAGCGCGATTGGTTCGACCATCACAAATTTGCCCAAATTGCCCCGGTCCATGAACTTGATGCGGCCGGAAATTTTGGCAAAGAGCGTGTCGTCTTTCCCGCGTCCAACGTTCAGACCGGGTTTTACGCGAGTGCCGCGCTGGCGAATGATGATGGTGCCGCCGGGGACAACCTGTCCGCCGAAAGCCTTGAAGCCGAGGCGCTGCGCGTTGGAATCGCGTCCGTTGCGGGAACTGCCTAACCCTTTTTTGTGTGCCATGATTGGTTCCTAACCGGCGCCTGAGGCGCGTTGGTGATTTCTATCCAGGGGCGAAAGCCCCGAAAACATTACCGCTGAATCTAGTGCAACTTCTTATTTCTTAGCAGATGCCTTTTTAGCGGGTGCTTTTGTGACAGCCTTCTTGGCCGGAGCTTTCTTCTTCGCTGATTTCGCCCCAGGCGTGACATCGTGACCGTCTTCGGCAGGAGCGGCCTTCTTCACTTTCGGCTCTTTTTTGGGGAGCTCGGGGGCGTTGAAGGTCTGGCCGTTAAAGGCGATCTCCGTGATGCGGACGGCCGTATAGTCCTGGCGATGCCCGCGCAGTTTTTTGTACTGCTTCTTGCGCTTGTAATGGAAGACGAGGATTTTTTCGCCGCGGCCCTCTTCGACCACGGTGCCTACAACGCGTGCGCCGGAGTCGGGGCGAATCACGCTGCCCTCCGAGCCGGAGACTGCGACCACGTCGCCGAATTCCACCTTGCCGTCTTCAGCCGCAGACTTTTCCACTCGGATTACATCGCCGGGCGCCACCCGGTACTGCTTGCCGCCGGCGCGGATGACCGCGTACATAGAAGCCTCCAAAAATCGAATGCGGCGCGCACGCGGGCGCGGCCGAGGTGCCAAAACTCTGCTTGCTGTGTTTGACCGCTGCGGCTCAAGCTACGGAGACCGGAAATGCGGGCGCGCCCAGAACGGGTCGCGGGTACAGGCAAACTCCATTAGTGTAACGAAGAAAGCGGGTTCGGGTCAATGCGACGGCGCTTCACGGCCCGATGCGCACAGTCTGAACGAAGAGGGTTATCTTGCTGGAATGCCCGCAGATCCCCAGACTTCAAATCTGCAACACAATCTTGCCATAATTCTTGCCGGCTTCCATCAGGCGATATGCGTCCGCCGCTTGTTCCAGAGGGAAGGTGTGGCCGACGATGGGTTGCAGGGCATCGTCGCCAATCCAAGTGTTGAGTTGTTTCCAGGCGGAGTCCATAAGTTCGCGATTGGCAGACAAGTAGGAGAGCCACAAGCCGTGGACGCTGGTGCCTTTTTCGTAGAGGGAGCGCGTGTCGATTGAGGGCTTGGCGCCAGTGGCGGCGCCGTAAGCGATAAGGCGGCCAAAGTCGCGCAGGCAGCGAACGCCCTTGGCGACGTGCTCGCCGCCCAGCATTTCAAACACCGCGTCCACGCCTTGGCCGCCAGTGAGTTCTTTGATGGCTTCTTCGTAATCGCGCTGCTTGTAGTTGATGCCGTGTTGCAGTCCGAGCTCTTTGACGCGAGCCAATTTCTCGTCCGAGGACGAAGTGCCAAACATCTCAAGTCCGAGAATTTTGCCGATCTGAACCGCAGCCGTGCCTACGCCGCCAGCCACCGCGTGAATCAGGACGCGAGCGCCGGAGGTCTTATCGAGCAGCCCGGCTTTCCAGAAGGCGAAGTAGGCGGTGAAAAAGTTTACGGGGAAGGCGGAGGCTTGCTCGAACGACCAGCTGTCCGGCACCG
>JBBQVN010000132.1:0-10362 GCA_038211475.1 Terriglobales bacterium
GGCAGCCAGAAATCAGGATCGACCCCGGCCAACCGTATATCAGCGAGTGCGGCTGTCACAAGGTCAACACGCCCGGCGCCGCGGTGGGCCGTCAGGCTCTCCGCTAGCCGCTTTGTTATCCATGAACGCCAACTTGCCGCCACATCTCCGGCGGGGGGATCGACGCCACACGATAGCAGCCCGTTGCCGCCGACTTCGGCGGTGAAGGGCACACCTTGCACCGGGCATCCTCGAAGCGACCGTCCAAGCACACCTGCGGCATCCTGCATGTGCGCATGGTCCTCAAAGTAGGCGATGATCTTGTCGGGTCGAAGCAGCCCCTCGATGCCGCGCCCAACCTTGAACGACCGCACATGGGATTGCACGAACGCATCGGCGATCCTTGGAAAGGAGTCCACCAACGCTTCGGGTCTCGGGCTCACATAGAGTTTGCAAGCCGCTACCATCTTTGACCGTGCCGGACTGCGGGCGAAGGAATACCAACCTTCAAGGGAAGTCGCCTCATACGCCGCCTCCAGCACCCGCCGAGTGCGGCTGCCCATGCTCAAACCAAGCACGGCCAGAGGACCATCACCCGCGCCGAAGTCACGTTCGACCACAGGTCCGAGCGGCACAGTTCCGAAGCGGTAGAGCCAATTCTCAACAACTACAGGTTCCGTCCAAGAAGCGCTGGCCGCCAGACGAATGGCGGTCAGCGATAGATGTGCTATGCGCTCATTCACACAATCGCGAGCCCTACCGCTTTGCGGCTGCCGCCTGCGGCAAGTTCTTCAGAGCCCCTTCGAGATGCGCCCGGACCTCCCCAACCTCTTCGCCGCGAGGTGCGAGTGCTGCTGCGGCCTCGTCCAGGTACGCAACGGTGTGCGCGAGCTGCTGTCTCAGCCGAGGTAGTTCGGTCACCCTGTGCACCGCGCGACCGTAATGAACGATCGGCGTCAACCTACTCGGAATGGGCGTATCGTCGTCCGGGTTGGGAAGCCCGGCGGACCCGCCAAGGGCAGCGTAGGCCGCGCTAGCCACGACGGCCGAACCGATCTCTTGAATGGCCTCGCGGATCGCGTGGTTGCCAGCGTTGTCGCCTGGCACAAAGGCCCGCGCAATGTCCTCGAACTTCTTCTCCTTGACAGCATCAACAACCGTCGCGCGAACCATTTCAATAATTTCAGTGTTGTAAACCAAACTGGCGATCGGCGAAATCGGGGATGGCGGGAGTGTACCGTCGTCTGCAGGCAGGTAAGTACCCCCGCCACTTCCAGCGGCTATACTAATCGCGACATCCTCAATCAGGAAATCCTTACGCGTAAATGCTTTCGGCATCCTATCCTCTTTTCTATTTCTATTGCAATACTCTTGGTTCTGACCATATTTTCAATTTTAGTTCCCCAACGGTGCACATTCTATACCCCTTTCTGGGAATTCCAGCACAATACTTTTTTGGGGTAGGCTCAAGTCTCTGGAAAGGGTTCCGTCTGTCCCAACGCGGGGCCGCCACTGTTGACCACGCTGTGCCTCGTCACAACTCCGTCCGGCTTTGAAATCACCGACTTCCAGGCCGGCGGGAATCGGCCCTGCCGTACTTGGTCACCATCTTGGAGCTGTTCAGTTCTGGGCTTAGTTTCCCCTCTGGCCGCTTTGCACTCGTCGTAGCCTTCTGTTTTCAAAATGTCACGCACTGTATAGTCAACGACTTGGCGACATGCGAGGGACTGCCGTTCGGTTAGGATTCTTGCGATGATTGCACTGTTCCGATACCTCACCGGGCTGGATCGTCAGCGCCGTCGACTCCTGAGAAGTCTCATCCTGGAGAACCTGGCCCTTCGGCATCAACTCTTGGGACTCCACACCAAACACCGCGACGCAGTTTGTCGGCCGCGCAAAGCTGTTCTGCGTCGCGTTGAGATGAGTCTGGTCTGGATGGACAGGCCTGCATCATCGCTACGACCTCGGGGCGTAAAGTAGAGTGGCCGGTGGTGCGAATCCACCGGCCCACTCGCCATCCGAAGGTTAGCCGGGATGTCGGTCGAGGCGGCGATTTGTCGCACGTCTCTTCTTCTTCCTCGTCTTGTCCTCCGAGAGATCGGTCGCGCTCGGTGCCCGATCCTTCTTAGGGTGCTTCGGGTATTGCACGTCTTTGTCGGTCTGAGTCAGCGGTTCCTCTAACGCTTCTATGTCGGGACCGCCTACGACGATCCCTAGCGAACCAACTGGGGCCTGCCTCTCCTTCGTCAAATACAATACGGCTTCGATGGCGGCCACCTGATGCGACGGAAGTGGGCCGACTTTTAGCATAAGCGAGTACTTCCGTCCTTGGTGAGAGCCGAGCGCAAGACCGGTAGACGCTTCACTCGCCCAGTCCGTGACCGGTTTGCCGCGCTCGTCGACGAGCTGAAAATGAGGCCACGCCTCACTGGGCTCCGCTCTCATACGGAGAGCGACCAATTCCAGAGCGGGCCCACCCAACACGTGGATGCGCAGCTCGAACTTCTCTTCCGTAGCGAACGGGTTCGCAATAAGAAAGGGAAAATTCAATGGCTGTTTAGCGTTCGCACTGGCGGCGGTGAGATTGCGCTGTGCCCAATGTCGATCGCCCATCGGGTCGGCGACAGTACCTGCTTTGTCGAGGGAATGTGTGACGAGTGCGAGCAGACAGATATGGTTGGGAGCTGTGGCGGGGATGACCGCGGTAAGCGTCGGAGTCGTTACGAAAATCGGTTGGAACGGATCTCTAAAAGGTGGCACCGCAACCGAAGTTGCACCAAAGAATGTGGGCTTGGCGAACCCGATAGTAGGATTCGCCCAGTAAACAACTACGGTAGCAACCGCCGTAGCGTTTCCGGGTCCAGAGTTGCGCACGTCCACACTGACCTGCAATGCGTTACCAGGTTTGTAAGGGCTCGCGTGGATTCCGTGGCAGTCCCATGAGGTTACGTTTCCGGGCAAAGGACGAAACACACCTATGTCGACCGGGTCACCTGGGACGCGCGGTGCCTCCCAGTATGGAATGCAAAGAAAAGGCCTGGTATCGCCTGGCCCCTTGTCGCCCGGCCATTTCTCGCCCGGTACATTGCGGATATTAGCGAATGGACTGCTTGGTTTGGGAGGCATCTCGCCGACTCCTACTGATCGCCGTAAGCTAAAACCTGAACATTGACCGGGTCAAAATTGATCGATTTGTCTGCCCAACACGGGTAACGGAAATCGCGATCAGCGTCCATATCAAAATTCTGAGTGTCAGTTACGCCGTAGGCGATTTGTCGCCAAAGAGGTAGAGCAACTTCCGATGCCGAGAGCGTGAGAAATGCATCCGGTGTAGCACTAGCAGTGAACGATGAAGTCTTTGCTGTAGGGTGTTCGAGCGGAGAACTCGGGTACAAGTGGTAGCTAGAAATCGGGTCGGTAACCGGCCGATGCGGCCACTCCGTCGATGCGGGCACGGAAGTGAATTGTTTGTATACAGGCAGATCTATTAGATACCCTGGGTAGGTCAGGCCGTGCAGTGCCAAGAAGTGGTTAGTTCTATCGAGTGCCTCCCATATCTGGCCATGAATATCGTATAAAGCGCCAATCAGTTGCAGAACTTCGTCGCTTGCAGCCATGGCGGTCAACTGGGCGCTGTTAGTGCCAGGATCCTCCGGTGGGCCCGGTGGTGTACGAGGGTCTGGCGGGTCCTTCTCCCAAAGCTTCTTAAGTAGCATGTTGTCCCAGAATGTACACGTCTGCTTTTTAGCCCACTGCACGATGCACTGTACGAACGCTTGGACCAGGTCGACAATGATCAGAATGGCCATTATTATGCCGCAGATCGTACTGCCACCGCTGCTGTCGCTTTGGCCTGGCTGAGAGTCGCCTGGCAAATTCCCCGTATACGTGACGCCTCCATCCGGATCACCACTGAACCCGGTATCCTGCACACGCAACGATGGCGGCGGGCTTGCTGGGTCCCCGTACAGTTGGGCCGCCCACACATCTGATGGCGCCAAGGGTATCGGTGGCAGAACGAAGTCGTCGAGCAGTTGCAAGTGTTGCACGAGACGTCCATAGCCGAGTTGAAGGTCCGGGGGCGGCGGCGTTCTCGACAAATCGAACGTCGCTTTGAGCGCATCATTCAGAAGTTGCCCCACGCCAGGGGGAAGCGTCGGGTTCTTCGCCGTGCCAAACCGCACGTTCTGGGCGATTGTTCCCAGGGTCGGCAGCGAAGGGTACTGTCTCGCCAGCCAAGTTCCCACGGAGTTGCGTGCGACACGGTCGCGAAAGCGGTGAGAACGGCGAGGACCACCTACCACATTGCCAAGGTACGCAGAACCGGCCACATTTGCGCAGTAACTGGACAGCGCTCCGAACGCGAACGCACGCGTTGGTGAATTCTTCGCAAGCCGGGCAAGGTTGCGTACGAACGCATCTGTCCGGCGCCCGAGCAGCCGGTTTCCCCAGTCCCAGGAATCGGCTGGTTGATCCATCTGGCGAGGATGAGGAGAGATATAGGGCAGCAGCGCAACGCCGTCGCGCAACTTGGTCACCTCAGCTTGGATTGCATATGCTTCCTGGGCGAATACCTGCAAGTTGACCGCCGCGCTGTTGAAGCGGGCCGCGGAAGCCGGGTTTGCGGGCGCGGCGAGAGCGCCTTCGAAGTCGCCGCGAACTGCCGCCAACTGCTGGTACAGCGTAACGCCTCGGCTATACAGATGAGAAGCATGGCCAAGCATTGCAAGCTCAGTGCCGTCTGAGACAGCATGCGCGAAGATGTGGTCCACCAAAGCGCCTAGCAATGCGTGATCACCGGCCAGCGATAAATCCGTCATCGTCTGGTTACGCGCTGACACAAGTGCCGCGTCGGTAAAGGGCGCTGCAGCTAGTGCCTTGCGCAGCTCGTCAAGCGCAAGTGTGTGAGCGTAATAATCGATCAAGAGGTGGCCCCCAACCAGGATTTCCATTTGGCATCCTGGATGCGGTTCACTATACACCCTACCCCTACGTTCGTGCCCCATTAATTGTTTTTATCCTCTCCGGGAAGGGGCCAGCTCTGCGCGCTACGCGGGCTAGGGTCCCTGGATCTGGGCCAGCGTCCGTGGGCGCCTTTCGACGGGACGGCATTTTTAGCGGCATTATATGGATGTCTGCTTGCTGGTGCGGTCGCCGTGCGGGAACAAAGAACTCTCCCCAGCTCACGGTGGTAGTGTTGCGCCTGATATCGGTGCGAAGAATGCCGACCTGCTTCTCGTTACGCAGGTGGCAGAGGGCTGGACGAGGTCGAAGAAATGTAGGGCAGAACCACACAGGCCGCCCATTTTAGGCGGCCTGCTCGGTAAACATTGCGAGTAAAACGGTTTTAGTCGATTTCGAAAGCTGCTCCTGCGACAGCACCGGTCGTGTTCGACCATACAATGCCGTTCGCGGTGCAGGAATCGCTGGTTTGGAACCAGAACGGAGTAGTGAAATCCTTAATCGAGAGCATCCACAGCAACTGAACGTTGCTGACGGGTTCGGTCTCACACAGGAAGTAGTTGCCCCCTCCCCTGAAAGTCACGGGAGTGGTCGAAGTGTAGCTAATAACCTTGACACTCGGGAAATCGGGAATAGTGCCGAACTGGTTCAGGGTTGCGAAAAGCGTGGTAGGTCCGCCTGCCCTGGTGCCGTTCAGCAGGTACGCTGACATGGTCCCGGAGCTCGCGCCGCCATTCGAGGTGTACACGCTATTCGGGGTCAACGCCCTAGAAAATTGCTGCGTGGTTTTCACACTGAAGCCCATAGCCAACGTCTGCCCGGCTCCCGGCGAAATGCCGGTTCCGGAAACGTAGTGTCCCGACTGCGCGTTGATTTGGGTGCAGCCAGTTCCGCAGTTGGAAAAGATCGCTGTAACGGCGTCGACGGTGCCGCCTTTCACACCGGTTACGCCTTGCACTGCGCCGGTCGCCAGGTCCTGTTATGCAGCCGCAAATGACACCGACAGTATCGCCATACCTGCGATACTGCACATTCGAGAGAGTTTATTCATTGACATCCTCCTCCAAGATGGGACTATTCGGGATTCCAATCACCGGGTTCCCGAATCCACGAAGTGTACACCCCGGCCCGTCGATTTGTCTGTGTCACCATGGCCGACAACCCCAACTTGCCGGCGCGCTTTGTCGAGGCGCAGAAACGGCTCTATAGCGGGTTTTTCTACAAGCGTTTCATCGACGGGTTGTGGGTGATGGCGGAGGGGGCCAACATGTCCGTTTACAGCAGCGCGGTAGGTTCGCCGCTGAACGTCTCCATGAGTGGGACTGGCCAGTGACGAATGAAACAGAAACGTGACGGACCACTAAGAACAGGACACACCCCAAATCAGTATGGGGGCACTCTGCTGCTAGCGCTGTTTGCGACGGGCGAGTTTGACGGCCCTGGTGCGGCGGTGCGGTTTGACCCAAGCTCGCGTGAATTCGTAAACTGAAGGGGTTGCGGATCCCCACTTTTCTCCCCCGCAGGAGGCATTCCTGAGCTTTCTTTCCTATGCGCATTTGTGGTTTCCTGTGCCGATGGACCGCGCTCACGTGCTCCGCGCAAACCTCCAACGCGACGCTGGAGACCAGTGAGACGCTGTTCCGTGCTGACGGCGATGAACGCTTGCGGATTCGATAAGGACCTGGAGAAATCCAGCCCGCTGGGAGGCGAGGTGCGTGCGGAAGTGAAGAGTGTTTTGGAAGCGTCGTTGGGGGCGCACGATGCGGCCCAGCCCATGTGCACCTTCTACCACGACCACCAGGGAACGGACGCCGCCAAAGACCTTTCGCAATATGTATCTCTCGCGCTTTACATGAATCCGCCTCCGGCTTTCGGGTTCAAGGTGAAAGAAGCGGAACTTTCCCCGGATGCGACCACGGTGTCGGGTCTGATGGCCACCCTTCCGAAGTTCTCCGAGACTGCGGGCGTGCACAAAATTTGGCTGGGCCACCAGCAGGAGTACGCGGCGTTGACGCAGACGTTTTTTCTGGGCTTCCTAGGAGTTGGCGGCTGGAGAGCGCTTGCGCTTGCTCTGCTTCAGGCGGTAGCTCTCGCCATTCATCTCCAGGATGTGGACATGGTGGGTGAGCCGGCCCAGCAGCGCGCCCGTCAGGCGTTCCGATCCCAGCACCCCGGTCCGCTCCTGGAACGGGAGATTACTGGTCACCAGCTCGAGCCCCGTTCGTAGCGCTGGCTGAAGACCTCGAACAGAAGTTCCGCGCCGGACTTGGACAGCGGCACGAAACCCAACTCAACGACGATCAGCAGTTCGTAGCTGGCCATCTGTTTCTGGAAGCGCAGCAATCGCTTCTCATCCTTGGCCTCCATCAGTTCGTGCACCATCGCGGCCGCCGTCCTGAAACGCACCCGATGACCTCGCTGGCAGGCGGCCAAACCGAGCGCCATGGCGAGATGGGTTTTTCCCGTGCCGCTGTTGCCCAACAACAGCACGTTTTCCCGCCGCAGCAGCTGCGTCGGGTTCGGATAGCAGCTAAAAGGAGGAGAAGCAAGAGCCTGAGAAGCTCGCACATGGTGATAAAGGCTGGCGCGAGCGGACAAATTGCTTGACTCTTTGGTCAAACAGAGCGGCAATGGACATGCCAGCAGGAGGTGTTGGGTCCATGAACGAAACCAAGATCAGGAAGCCAAAGCCCAGCAAGAAACAGGCAGTCGCCCAGTTGCTGACAGAGGTGCCAACCGGAGCGCCGGGGGTTGCGCCAGCTCTGGCAAGATCTGTTTGGACGCCGGCTATCTCACGGAGGAGCCATACTTTGACAAAAACAGCAGTAATCGCTGTAACAACATTGCTCTGTTGTCTCACTCTATGCATCAGCCTGAACGCCCAGGCTGCTGGCGATGTGGTCCAGCAGATCAAACAACTGCAGCAGGACTTCAATAGCGCGCAGATGAAGAACGATGTGTCGTGGGCGCAGGAGCATTTGGCTGACGGCTATATGGCAGGAAACAGTTGGGGGGCGTGGCAAACGAAGGAGGATGTCGTCAAGGGTATGCAGAACAAGACGAACAGGTATAAGAGCGCCGACATCAGCGACATGCATGGGGCGACCTTCGGTTCGAACATCGCAGTTTCACATTACACGTCCACCTACGACGCGGAGCTTAACGGCACGCATCGGGCGCGAACGGTAATCTGCAGCGACACCTGGGTGAATGATTCCGGTACATGGAAAACTGCATCGTCCCACTGCTCGAGGGTGAAGGGCATGTAACGGATAGGACCAAAGCATTCTACGGCATAGCCGTGGTCAAAACGACGATGCTCGTTGGCATTGAACTTAAGATTCCGCGTCAAACGCCTCGCAACTTAAATTCTGGCCACGACTCTCTCTTCCATCAAGTAGGATGTTTTAATGAATTTTGTCGATTGGTTATTGGCAGATCTTCGACTTCCCAAGGGTGTGAAAAATCAGCCCGATGCGGAGCACTCATGGTGGCGCGTGATGTGCCTTACGGGCGTTGATTATTTTTCCACTCTGGGATATCAGCCCGGCTTAGCGTTTCTCGCCGCCGGCGCGCTTTCGCCGATTGCAACTCTCATCCTGGTTTTGGTCACGCTGTTTGCCGCTGTGCCGGTCTACAGTCGCGTCGCCGCCGCCAGTCCAAATGGACAGGGCAGCATTGCGATGCTCGAAAAACTCTTTCCTCAATGGAAGGGAAAAGTCTTTGTCTTAGTCCTGCTCGGTTTCGCAACCACCGACTTCATCATAACTATGACGCTTTCGGCCGCCGATGCCGCCGCGCACTTCACTCATAATCCATTCACTCCGCATTTCATGAGCGATCAAATGGCGGTCACTTTAATCCTGCTCGCAATTCTCGGAGCAATTTTTCTAAAAGGATTCAAAGAAGCGATCGGCATCGCTGTACTTTTAGTAGGCGTTTATCTCACTCTTAGTGGCATCATCACTGTGGTCGCGATTTTAGAGGTCGTCAAGCATCCGCATGTTTTCGCCAATTGGAAAGACGCTCTCTACACGCAGCATGGCAGCGTGTTTTCTATGATAGGAGTATCACTGATCCTTTTCCCTAAACTCGCTTTGGGACTCTCTGGCTTCGAGACTGGGGTTGCGGTCATGCCTTTAATAAAGGCAGAGAGTCTGGAAGGCAGAATCCGCAACACGCGTTTGTTGCTGAGTACTGCCGCCTTCATGATGAGCGCTTTCCTCATTGCCACCAGCGTTGTGACCACATTGCTAATTCCAGCTGAAGCGTTTCAAGATGGAGGTCCTGCGAACGGCCGCGCTCTCGCCTACCTGGCCCACAACTATCTGGGCAATGCTTTTGGATCGCTCTACGATCTGAGCACGATTTCAATTCTGGCATTCGCGGGCGCTTCCGCGATGGCCGGACTGTTGAATCTTATTCCCCGATATCTCCCGCGTTTCGGCATGGCTCCGGAGTGGGCGCGCGCGTCGCGACCCCTGGTTCTCGTTTTCGTGGGAATAGCGTTAGTGGTCACACTGCTTTTCCACGCCAACGTGGACGCGCAGGGAGGAGCTTACGCCACTGGCGTACTCATACTCATCACCTCGGCGGCGATTGCGGTTACGATTTCCGTCTGGCATAAAAGCAGTCACTGGCTTTTTCTTGTTATGTCTCTCGTCTTTATTTACACCACGGTCCTGAATATTAAAGAGCGCCCTGATGGAATCAAGATCGCATCAGTTTTCATTCTTACGATTATCGTGACATCGTTAGTTTCGCGGGCATTGCGATCTACCGAACTGCGAATCTGTGGCGTCCATCTCGATTCCGCGGCACAGGCTTTGCTGGATGAGTGTTACGGCCACACCATTCGCCTTGTGCCTCGCAGGCCGCAGCCCGAAAGCGAAGCCGATTTAGACGGAATCGACCGAAAGGTCCGGTATATCAACGGAATCAATTCCCATGAGCGCCTTTATTTTTTCGAAGTTGAACCTGGAGATATCTCTGATTTTGAAGATAATCTCGCAATTACCGGTGAGCGATTGGGAAAACACCGTGTTCTTCGCGCTAAAAGCCCGGTGGTTCCAAATGCGATCGCTGCGCTGCTGATCTATCTTGAAAGCACCACCGGAAATGCTCCTCATGCCTACTTCAAATGGCATGAGGGAAATCCCATTTCCAATCTGTTCGCTTTTCTTTTCTTTGGAGAGGGTGATGCTGCGCCCATCACCCACGAAGTTTTGCGCCGCGCAGTGCAAGATCCGAGGAAGAGACCGGTCGTTCACGTGAGCTGAACGTGACCTGCCCCCGGAAAACTCGACCACATGAAGCTGGAGTTCTCTCGTAATCTGAACGGGAGGGCGCAGGATGAAGAAGAGCCGGTACACGGAAGAGCAGATCATCGGGATGTTGAAGCAGCACGAGGCCGGGGTGAAG
>JBBQVN010000133.1:0-10202 GCA_038211475.1 Terriglobales bacterium
ATGCGATCAACAGCGTGTATTTGCAAGACGACTGGAAAGCTACACGCAACCTGACCCTAAACCTGGGTCTCCGCTGGTCAACTGAGAGTCCGTTCCACACCGCTCACGGGCAGGAGAGCAACTTCAGCCCCACCACCATCGATCCCCTCACCGGGAAAATGGGCGCCGTAATCCATCCCGGCGGTTACCTGAATCAGCGCGACTGGAAGAATTTCCAACCGCGCATTGGCTTTGCTTACCATCCTTTTCACAAATGGGTGTTCCGGGGCGGCTTCGGGCTCAATACGGTCGATATGCGCTGGCCGAACAATGCAATGAACTTTGACGAGTACCAGGCCCAAGTCGTCCAACAGCGTGCACCGAACGACCCCAGGACGCTGTTCCAGCTCAGCCAAGGGCCATCGCCGGTTGCGTATAATATTCAGCCAAACGGAACTGCCGCCTACGTCGGGACGAATTACGGCTCCCGCAACGTTGCGTGGCTGGATCCGACCCTCCATCCCGCGCGCGTCTTGACTTGGAACGCGATGATCGAGTATCAGGTCAGCGCGAACAATCTGTTCAAGTTGAGCTATCAGGGCTCCTCCGGCATCGACCTTTTGGAGACCTGGAACATCAATGCGTTCAACACCGATTTCGGTGCGGGCACGCCCCTGCAGGCAGCCGCTTTCGCGAATCCGCAAGCCTACCTCCCCTATCCTCAGTTCGGGTCGATCAATCATATGGCTAATACCGGACACTCCAGCTTTCATGCCGGCACGATTCAATACTCGAAACGGTATTCGCGCGGGCTTTGGCTGGATTCGTTTTACATGTACTCGAAGGCGCTGGACGATTGCGATTCCGATTCGGGCACTTGCACCGGTGTCGCGCCTGTCTCAAATCGTAATCTCAACAAGGGCCGCGCCGGCTTCGACCAGCGCCACCGTTTCGTCACCAGCGCGACTTACGAGTTGCCGCTTGGACAAGGCCGTTCCTTCATGAATGGCGGCGGGTTTTCCGACTGGTTCCTGGGCGGCTGGGACATGTCCTGGATTCAGACGATCGCAACTGGCAATCCGTTCGGCTTCAGCTTCGCCAATAGCCCCTCCAACTACTTCCCGACCAATATCGGCGCGCGGGTTCCAAATCTTGTGGCGACGCCGACCATGCCGCAGTTCGGTCTGGGCTACCTGATTGGAGGAGCACGCTTCAATCAGTCCCTTGAGAACGCCCTGATCGTACCGGCGGGCCCGCAGTCGGGAAGTTCCCAAAGTAACATCTCGGCGTTCGCACCACCACCGCCATTCACTCCCGGCAATGCCGGACGCAATATCCTGACCGGTCCGGCCGCATATTTCGCCCAGGTTTCAGCGAAGAAAAACTTCAAGATTAAGGAACGCTTCAACCTGCAGGTCCGCTACGATTTCCAGAATCCGTTCCATAACTTCGCGTTCAACCCGCCGACCAGCTCTGTGGACTTCAAGAATCCGCAACTGTTCGGGAAGATCACGGGCGATGTCGCCACTGCAAATATTCAGGGCGAACCGCTGATGAACCTGACGGTGCAGCTTCGCTGGTAAGTTGGAAAATAGGCTCAGCGCGAAAGCTTAGCCGTCCGGCGTCCGGTGCGCGATCGCTTGCGGTGTGACTGGGGTCGGGCCCGGTCCTCAGAATAGAACAATGGTACTTACGGCTGGATCCCCACCCGTTTTTCGAGCGCGACGTAACGCGGGTCCGATCGGAGTTCCTCGAACACGGGTTCGTATTTCAGGTAGTGAATCTGCCCTTCCCGGTCGGCGGCGGATTGGCTAAGGTACGCGAGGGCCTTGTCTTTGTCATGGAGGAACGCGTAACCCAATGCGAGTTGGTACGGCGATGTATACATGGGCTTGGTAGCCGCAGCGGCCTCTTTAAGATACTGAACGGCACGCGCGCGGTCGCCACGGCAGGCGCTCGCATAGGCCAGGCCGCATTTCCCAACAGGCATCGGATAGGTTCGAGCAACCCACTCGAACTGGGTCGAGCTTTCCGCGCAATTCTTCTCCAGGGCCGCGATCAGGCCCAGCAGGGCGTGCGCGTAGATCGAATCCGGATTCAGATCCAACAACCCGCGCAGTGTTTTCTTCGCCTGCGGATAATTGTGCTCGAAATAGTAGGCCCAAAACTGGCTGGAGCGCGGACCCATACCGAGCGGATCGGCGCTCTGGGCGATCCGGCACTGATGGTGGGCTTCCGAAAAGCGGCCGCGAGTTGCCAAACCCCAACCGTAAGCGGCCCGAATGCCTGGCCGGGCGCCTTGCTCCAGCGCCAACTGAAATTCCCGCTCGGCGGTCGGCCAATCCCAATCGTAGTCATAAGCGATCTTCGCCAACAGTCCGTGCGCGTCGGCGGAGCGCGGATCGAGCTCGAGAACTTTTCGAAGCGCGGCTCTCACCCGCTCCACTCCAGCTAAGGGTGGCTGCGCGGTCAAGCCGATTAATTCGAACTCCGCGCTGGCGATCCCTAAAAACGCGCGAGCGTAACGTGGATCTTTAGCGCCGGCGCTTTGGAAAAGAAGGATGCTCTTCTTCACGGAATCGGGCGTGTAACGGGACAACTGATAGCTCCCTTGCAGATACAGATCGAGAGCTTCGGGGTTGGTGGGGGGAGCAGTCGCGACGCGATCCGGCACAGTGCGATCCAAATTATGCGCCGTGCCGGCGATGGAGGCCGCGATTTCCTGTTGCACGGCCATCATGTCTTCGGATCGCGCATCGTAAGCTTTCGACCATAGATGATAGCCGTCGGAAGTGCCGATCAGTTGGGCCGTAATGCGGATACGGTCCCCCTGTTTCGCCACACTCCCTTCCAAGGCGGCGTCCACGTTCAGCTTGCGGCCAATCTCGCGGATATCGGCGCCCTTGCCCTTGAACTGGAATGCCGATGTCCGCGCCACGACGCGCACGTCTTTCCATTGCGCGAAAACGTTGGTTAACTCCTCCGTTAAGCCATCCGCAAGATATTCATTTTCGTGGTTGGGCGAAAGGTTTTCGAACGGCAGAACAACCAGCGACTTGATCTGGTTGCCTGCCGTAGACCGGGTCCGTAGAATTGCGAACCCGCCGGCCAGCGCGGCGGCAATACCCAACGCGGCGAGATAGGCGCTGAAATTGCGCTTCCGCGGCCGCGGCGCTTCGACCTCCACGCTGACGGCCGGTGGTGGACCGGCTGCCGGGGCAACCGTGATCACTTCCGGGGCAATCGTAATCACTTCCGGGGCAATCGTAATCACTTCCGGGGCAATCGTAATCACTGCCGGGGCAATCGTAATCACTTCCGGGGCAATCGTAATCAAGGGCACATAGCTGCGGGGCAGGAACTCGATTCGGAACGCGTCCGCTTGCCCCTCGCCCGCGTAGTGGTCCTTGAGCTTCTGGCGTAGCCGGCTCACTTCGGTGCGCACCAGGGATTCTAGGCGGGGATCGAAGGCCGCGGGCTTATCGAACACATCCAGTCCAATGCCGTACTCGGTAATCTGGGGTCCTTCGCCGGCCAGGGTCCGATGCACCAGGTAGCGCAGCAGCTTTGCCCGCCTAGGGGAGGGCGCGAAGGCCGGTGCGGCCAGCACGGTTTCGAGGTAAGCGCGAATTAAGGGGTCCTGGGCCGCTCCACTGGGACGAACTTCGCTGACGTTGCCCATGCTCCTCCGGTTGGCTCTCAGTCTAACACTTAGAGAACAAACGCGAGTAACGTTACGTGCCTAAGGAAGCTTGCGCTCGCCGCCACTTAGCGGCCAAAGTATGAGCCTGGAGGAAAACTTGCGATACCTATTTTATTCAACTCTCACCATATTCGCGGTGGCACTGATACCATCGGCTGCGACGGCCTCGGGCATTAGCGGGAATTACATTGTCGGGCAGTTTAGTAATCTCATCTTCAATGGCTGCTTCGCCGATGCGGTGACGCTGGCGCCCTTATGCAGTGATAATACTGCAACGGCGGTGTATTCCGTCAAAAACGCTTCGTTAAATGGCGGTCCTCTGGCCATGAGCGAACTGGCTTCAGGGACATCTTCAAGCCCGCCTCCCGGAGTTTCGCCCGCGAGCACGATCACCTTCACGGGTGGTTCTATACCCGCCACTCATGCCTCCGTTCCGTTTGTAATCGGAGGTCTCTCCTACACCAACGGTACCAGCAACAGCAATTCAGTGCTCTTCGGCGCGACGCTAAATCTGTTTGCGAGTGACGGTTTCACCGTCCAGCCGATCGGATCGGAAACGGTCTTATTCAACTACACTATCAATACCGGAAACGCCATGCAGAACGCCGATTTCGTTACCTTCAGCGGTTTAGCGGGGCAGGCGTTCCAAGTGTATGAGGGCGCTACCGCCACGGGAGCGCTCAACGGGCTCGTCGTCGGAGACCCGCAGGTTGTGCTTACCAGCTTGACCCTGGACCCTGGGCAATCGGCATTCGCACTCATAAACAACGAGGCACCATTTGCCCAGGCTCCGGAACCCTCCAGCCTGGTTCTGATCGGAGCGGGCCTGCTCTCGTTGTACGCGTTGCGGCATCGCAACGTCATCCGCGCCGGGCTGACTTCGCTGCTCGTCGTTGCTAGCTCCTTTGGCGCCGCGATCAGCGTCAACGGGATCTGTGAGACCGGCACCTGCGCCTCTCCGGATATTATCGCGATCGGGAACTCGGCAACCACCAGCTTCAACTTCACCTATACGTTCGCGAACACGGACCAGTACCAGGTAGCCGGCTCATTCCTGGGGGGCAATACATCCGGGCCAGACTACACGATTCCGTACACGGTGACATACCTGGGAAATGCAGGCGGCGGAAATGCGAGCGCCGATGTCCTGACGATCGACTTCCTCCAGAACTACCAATACACGCGCACTTCCGGCACCTTCACCGAGACCCTGCGCGGGGGATTCGCGGGACCGATTGACCCGTCGAGCACGGTGCAAGGACGGTTGTTCGTCTCCGGCCAGGCGCTCCCGGTTCAGGGCTCGTTCTCACCGCCTTCCAATTTCTCGGTGACCTTGGGAGGGCAAGCCGTTTCCGGTCTTGGGAACCCGCTGTTTTTCGATATCCAGCGGACGGACACGTTCGGAGCGGGGAGCGGGGTGGGGGCGTCTATCATCAACGCGACTCCTTCCACGGTGCCGGAGCCGTCCAGCTTAGTGCTCTTCGGCAGCGGCTTGGGGTTAGCGGGCCTCTTAATGGCTCGCCGCAAACGAGTGGCGTGAAACCGGGCCTGCTCGCGATATTCCGGGTGTCGATGCTGGCGGCCGCTCCTTTGCTCGCACAGCAGCCGGCGATCACTCAGATGCAAAATAATTACAGCTATACGGCGCCGGGTTCCACGAACTACGGTATCGCTCCCGGCGCTCTCTTCATCATCCAGGGATCGAGCCTCGCCAACAGTTCCACGGATCTGCAATCGAGCGCCGCGCCGGGGCTTCCCACGACGCTCGGTGGAGTGACAGTCACAGTTAGCGTCAACGGGACGAGTAAGCAGGCAACGCTCTACTATATCCTGCCCACACAGATCGCGGCCATCCTGCCTTCAACGACGCCTGTGGGCGACGGTACCGTAACTGTCGCCAATAATGGCCAGGTGAGCAATGCGGCGCCGCTGCATGTGGTCCAGACCGCCTTCGGCATCGATACTCTAAACGGCGCGGCGACCGGGCGCGCGGTGGCGCAGGATTCCAACGGCAACCTACTAACCGACACGAACGCGGCCAATCCGGGTCAGACTATCATTTTATGGGGCTTGGGGACAGGACCCGATAGCGGGAACGACGACAGGATCTTCCCCCAAAAACAGAACAACCTGATGGGCCTTGCACTGCAGGTGGAGATCGGCGGAGTTCCGGCGGCGATCCTCTACCGCGGAAGATCGCAGTATCCGGGCGTGGACCAGCTCGACGTAACAATACCAGCGTCCGTTCAGCCGGGTTGCTATGTTTCGGTAGTCGCCTCGGCTGGCGCGTCTATCGGCAACTTCGCTACCATCCCGGTGGCTGGAACGGGCAGGAACTGCTCGGACTCGATTACCGGCCTGGGCCTCGGGTTCACGGAAAATATCAACGGCGATGGGTTGCCGTTAAACGTTAGTTTCGGCGGCGCGGAGTTGCAGGCTCTGAATAGTGGCGGACCCGCGAACGTGGCGAATATCGTCTTAGAACAGGACAACATAACGCCCGGCGCGCCGTCGCCGTTTGGAATACAGTTCCCGGCGACCACGACCGTGGCGGGAGCGACATTTTCCCGGTTCACTGCGACGCAACTCCGCGCGGCGATCGCTCCGTATTTCTTGTCCATCGGAAGTTGCACGGTGGTTCCCTCGCCGTTCTATAAGGCTATGGCTCTGGATGCCGGGCCAGCCGTAAATATCGCCGGGCCGGCGGGAACATCGTCGCTCACGCCCAGTCCGGCCGGAAGATATTCGAATGGGCTGGTAAACAGCTTCTTTCCGGGTTCGGGCGGCACGTTTAATTTTGATAATGGCGCCGGCGGCGCCGACATCGGAGGTTTTACGACATCCGCCAGTTTTCCCGGCCCGCCACTGGTCTGGAACGAACAGAACAGCACGAAGGCGGTGAGCCGCTCGCAGCCTTTCACCGTCACCTGGAGCGGAGGCATCCCAGGCACTGCCGTCGTGATCTCGGGACTGGCGGGCGCATCCACGCTGCAAGGCGGCCCAAAATATTTCTTCTGCCTGGCGCCTGAGGCCGCACAAAAGTTCACGATTCCCGCAACCGTCTTGCAGTCCCTTCCGGCGACGGTCACCTCGCCGATCACATCTTCGGCGTACCTGGGGATAAGCAACTCCAGTAACCCGATAACGTTCTCGGGCCAGGGAATTGACATTGGGCTGGCCTCGGTGCTGGTGTTCGACAGCACAGGAGCGAACAATGGCTTCACGTATCGATAAAAGGACGTTCCACACTTGTAGCGCAAACGCTTTAATTGTGCTGGTGGGCCTGTGCGGCGCCGGCAGCACCCAGGCACAAGCGCTGGTGACCAACCAGATCTCGATCAATGTCACTGGTAAGGGCACCGGCAATGCCCTGGGCGGTCTCAATCTCACGGGCACCGGAACAGTGGAACCCTTTGGAAATGTCACGGTCGTAGTGACGAGCACCCCCGGCGCTCGGGTCGGTTCTCCCATTGCCTTAATGTTGACTTTTACCTTCTCGGGCGGCGGTACGTTGACCGCTACGTCGTCTGGTCAGGGTGCGCTGGATCAAATTCTCGGCACTGCTTCCGTCTCTGGCGGAACGGGCCAATTCCAAGCAGCCAGCGGATCATTTGGGTATAAGATCGCCGTTTCGGCAGGAACCACCGCCGCGAACGTCCAGTACACGCTCACTGGAAATGGCTCGGTGACGTCAGCCGCAGCGGCCAGCGACGCGTTGATCGTGTCTCAGAATCAAATCAACTATTTTGGGACCCAGGCGCAGTCTTTCCCGGTCCTGGCGTTTGCAAGCGCCGCATCCGCGGCATCGATTGCGGTGAGCGCCACCATAGGAATTCCGGCGGCCCCTTGGCTGACCGTGTTGCGGCCAGCGCAGACCGCAGCCAATCCATCCACGACGTCGATGACACTGGTCTTGGACCCGGCCGGCCTGAGCGCGGGCGTTTACACCGGAACGGTAGTAATCACCGCGACACCCAGCGGGGGTATGTCAACAAAAGCACTTTCCCAAAGCATTCAGGTCACGCTTATAGTCCCCACCCCTGGTACGCAGCCCGTGCCTTATCTGCTTCTCTCGCAAACCGGCCTGCGGTTCACGAGTGCCGGCAGCGCGCCGCCCGCGCAACAGATCCAGGTCTCATCCAGCTCAGTCACGTCGGGATCGAGTTCGCTTCCCTTCACCGTAATGGCGTCAACCCAATTGGGAGGTAGTTGGCTGTCGGTCACACCCGGCGCCGGAACGGCAAGTGCCACGGCGCCGGTAACAGTTAATGTCCAGGTGAACCCCGCCGGCCTTGGCAAGGGTACCTACTTTGGGACGGTCGATTTTTCCCAGGGTGCGGTGACTGCGCAGCAGTCCGTCGTAGTCGTGCTCAACGTGCAGGATGTCACTACCGGAGACCCGGGTTTCATAAATCCGTTTGGCCTTCTTTTTGCCGCGGAGGCCGCCCACAGTCCGCCCGCGCAGGCCATACAGGTGAACAATGTGGGGTCATCCCCGATCACTATGGCGGTCAGCACGGTGTATCAGCAGGGCACGGGATGGCTCACGGTTAAGCCGACTACCTTCAGCGTGGCTGCAGGGCAACAGCAGGCGATTTCGGTAACCGTAAACGCAGCCGGCCTGGGGCTCGGAATCTATAACGCCATTGTTTCGCTGCAGGTGACGAGCGGCTCTCAGACAGAATGGGGCTATCCGGTAGCGATCGTGATGGTGGTGCTTCCACCGGGCCAGCCGGCAGCCCAGTTTAGAGCGGCTGCCCAGGCCGCATGTTCGCCGACGCAACTAATCCCCGTATTCACATCGCTCGGCACGAACTTCCAGAGGACTTCGGCCTTTCCAGTTACCGTTAGCGCGGCGGTAATGGACAATTGTGGGTCACCGCTGGTTTCCGGCACGGTGGTGGCTTCTTTCTCGACTGGTGATCCTGCCGTAACGCTGGCACCGCTTGGCAATGGCCAATGGGTAGGCACCTGGAGGCCGCACAACGAAACAGGTGGGCCGGTCAGCGTTAATTTGTTCGCGGCCAACTCTACCTTAACTGGATTTCTGAAGATTTCCGGGACCCTGGCCGCAAACGCCACGACACCGGTCGTATCCACAGGTGGCGTTGTCAGCGCCGCGAGTGTTGCGCCAAATCAGCCCGCTGCGCCGGGAAGCTTTATCTCCATCTTCGGCCAGAATCTAGCCGCGGGCGTAAACGCAGCGGTAGATCTCCCGCTGCCGACCGCTCTGGCTGGCACGCAGGTGCTGCTCGGCGGCGTGCCGCTATCACTCCAGTTTGAAAACGCTGGCCAGATCAACGCCATCGTTCCCTACGATATGCCGGTGAACACAACGCTGCCATTGATCGTTGCAAAAAACGGAGAATTGTCGACGCCGGAGCCCGTCTCCATTGCAGAGGCACAGCCGGCAGTTTTCATGCAGGGCGGCGCGGGAATTATTGTGGTGGTAAAAACCGACGGTACGCAGTTCCAGGCTACGCCCTCGAAACCAGCGGCAGCAGGAGACACGTTGGTGATTTATTCAGCAGGGTTGGGAGCTGTGACACCGCCGGTACCGGCCGGGGCGGCCGCACCGTCCTCAATGTTGACGGCAACGGTGAACCCGGTGACGGTGAGGATCGGCGGGAAGGCAGCACAGGTTCTCTTTGCCGGCCTGGTGCCGGGCTTTGCGGGACTGTATCAGGTGAACGTCACCGTGCCCACGGGTGTATCGACCGGACCAGTTGTTCCTGTGGTGTTGTCCGTAGCGGGCAGCACCAGCTTACCGGTGACCATCCCTATACAGTAGCGGAGGAAGCGAGTGATTAATTATTGAGTGTTCAGTTCGGAGGCCTTTTAAATGAAACGGATTTATCTATTCGGATTGGTGATGCAGGGGTTGGTGCTCTCGCAAATCGCGGCCTCGGCCGCTCCCCTGATCATTGTCACCAGTGCGCAAATCAACGCGTATTTCGGGACGGCCAAGCTCGTTACACCAGGTGGCGTGACGTTGTTCACCCAGAACTATCTTTTCCTTTCGAACCCGATCAGCCCCGACTTGGCTGCAGGGATTACAACTGACCCCAATGCCAACGCGTTCCCGATCTTTCAGAACAACGTCACCGCCGCCGCAACGTTCGATTCCACCCTGTTCGTGCAGGAGATTAGCAATGGTAACTGCGGTCAGGCTGGTCCGTTATGCGACCCGACTCAACCTTTGCCTATTTTGCCCGCTGACGCGAGCCTGACGGCCGCTCTTCATAATTTGCCTCTCCCGCCCGGCACTACCGCCCGTACATTGATCGATACCGGTGACGTTCTGAAGGGCAATCTTCCCGATTTCGTGGTCGCCGGTTTCGCTACCGACCGCGCCACGTTCATACAGGCTTCCATCAATATTAGTCTGTTCGAGCACGATTTCACAGCGGCCGCCGCCCCCATTCCAGCGGTACCCGAACCCGCCACATGGCTATTGGTTGCGGGCGCATTCGCGGCCGCTTGTTTTGCGCGCAAAAATGCAGTTGCAAGGAGCGTTACC
>JBBQVN010000134.1:0-10159 GCA_038211475.1 Terriglobales bacterium
GCTGAAGCGCCGCTCTTCCACTAGAACCCGGACTAACGCTCCTCCACGAGGACTCGGACCATATGCTCCGCACTCACGGGGCCTGAAGGCCTTGAACTCTAGGGCGACGGTACGCGGCGCTGAAGCGCCGCTCTTCCACTAGAACCTGTTGTCCGCGGTCCCGTCCACCGAAATATGTTTCCTCGGCTCTTTCACTAAAACCTGTTTCCGCGGCTCTTTCACCAATGCCCATTCCGCAGTGCCTTGGTGCCCCCGCAGGCTTGGTGCATCCGCTGGCCCGTGTTTCCATCCATTATTGTTTTACGGAAATCCACTGAGGACGGGTCCTATCCAGCGTCCACCCGCGACGCATGCGGCTGGTAACATGCGAGCGATGGGAGCGGGCGAGATCACGGTGTCGCGAGCACTTCGAGAGTGGTGGCGGGAAGGCTGCGTGCGCGACGGTTGGGTGCGCACGTCGGCTGCTTTCGCCCGCGAGATTTGGGAATTCTTGCGCGACTCAACTCCTGAGCGACGGAGGCAGCGCTTTGGCGATGTGGAGTTCGACTGGCAGCATCGGGTGGATACAACCAGCGCGAATGTGAGCTGGCGCTCGCGGCTGCTGGGACATTTTCTATCGCCGTATCAGCCCACGGACCCGGAAGTCTTTCATCATTTGATGGCGCATGAGTTGATGGCGGCGCTTGAGGTTGACTGCAGCAAGTTTGTGTTCGTGGATTTGGGGTCGGGCAAGGGACGGACGTTGATGATGGCGGCGGAGTATCCGTTCCATAAGATCGTTGGAGTGGAAGTGCTGCCGGAGTTGCATGAGATCGCCCGAGACAACATCGCACGGTACAAGAGTGGAAGCCAACGGTGTTTCGACCTCGAAGCGGTGTGCGCGGATGCGCGGGATTACGAGTTTCCGCGTCAGCCGCTGGTGCTGTTTCTGTTCAACCCGTTGCCGGAGGCGGGGCTGCGGCAGGTGGTGGGCAACTTGGGGCGTTCGGTGGCGGAACATCCCCGGCCGGTCGTGGTGCTGTATCACAACCCGCTGCTGGAGCAAGCGTTGGCGCAGTGCGAATGGCTGGAGAAAACTGGCGGCACTCATCAGTACTCGGCGTATCGGAACCGGGCCAGATGAAGCGACTCGCCCGGAGATGGGGATCCCTCACTTGTCACAGCAATACAATTAATGTCACGTTGAGTTTTCGTAAGGTTGGTGCATCCAACGAGGATGAGTATGACAAAGGCTGCGGGCATGACAAGGACGATGACAACGGTACAACGATGACAAGGATTTGAGTATGACAAGAGCACAAAAATGAAAACGGCACGCTTCATCTGGATCTTGCTGGTAATGGGTGGCCTCGCGAGCGAGGCGGTGGCGGCCACCGACGTCCATCAACTGGCGCAGGCGGTGGACCAGCACTACAACCGGATCAAGACGCTGCGCGCCGATTTCACCGAGTCGTATCGCGGCGCGGGAGTGGAACGTACCGAGACTGGAACCCTGTGGCTGAAAAAACCGGGCAAGATGCGCTGGGAATACCGTTCCCCCAGAGAGAAGCTGTTTGTGAGCGACGGAAAGGCGGCGTGGTTCTATCTGCCCGGAGATCGGCAGGCGCGGAGAATGGACGCGCGGAAGCTGGACGACCTGCGTTCGCCGCTGGCATTCCTGCTCGGTAAAACGAAGCTGGAGAATGAGTTACAAGGAATCTCTATTGCAGCGGATGAAGTGCCCAAAGTAGCTGGCAATGTGATGATGCGCGGCGTGCCCAAGTTCATGGCGGAGCGAGTGAACCAGGTGCTGCTGGAGGTGACTGCGGGGGGCGAGATTGCGCGCATCGTGGTGATGGGAGCTGACGAGGCCACTACGGAGTATCGCTTCAGCAACCAGCAGGAGAACATCGCGGTCAAGGACGCAGATTTTGAGTTTGCTGCGCCCCCGGGGGTGGAAGTGTTGGAAGGAATGCCGCGGCAGTAATTGGCGGTTTGCGTTGCGGACATTTGAATCTGCCGAAAGAGGAGTGTCCGTGGAAAAGCGAACCATCTCCACGGAACATGCGGAGGACGGGCTAGAGCAATTCCCCACGGAGGCCACAGAGGACGCGGGTTAAGGCAAACCAGTTGAGCACGGATGACGCCGACGATGCGGAGGAAGGCTTGGCGGGGCGGTGTTAAACTGGGATTAGTGAATCGTAAACTGTTGCAATCGTAGGTTGATTCATTCGTGAATGGTTGCACTCGTAGATTGTTTCATTCGTGAATGGTTGCAGTCGTAATTCTTTGCAATCGCAAGTTGTTGCAGACGTAACTCGTTGAAATCATGGCGGAATTTCTAGTCAAGGTAGCGGACGAACGGGGTCACCTGCTGGAGCAGGTCGATCGTGGTTATTCGATCGCCGAAGTACGCGACCGGTACGTGCAGCAAGGCTACCTGGTGTACTGGGTCAAGCCTCAGGGAGTGCTTTCGGCGAAGGGGTTTTCGTTGGGGCGGCGGGGCCGCCTGAAACAGTCGGGCTTCATCGTGTTCAACCAGCAATTTCTAACTCTGATCAAGGCGGGATTGCCTATCCTGACCTCGCTGGAATTGCTGATCAAGCGGCAAAAGGATGAGTACCTGGCTTCGCTGCTGGAAAACGTGCGCGACCGGGTGAAGAGTGGAGAGATGCTATCGGACGCATTCGCGGCACAGGGCCTGTTTCCGAAGATGTACACCACGACACTGTTGGCGGGTGAAAAGAGCGGCAACATGGAAGAAGTGCTGACCCGCTACATCGCGTACCAGCGGATGGCGATGACGTTCAGGAAGAAGCTGGCAGTTTCGCTGGTGTATCCGGCGCTGCTGGTGACCTTCGTTTCGATCATGGTGGTGTTTCTGGTGACGTACGTGGTACCGGAGTTTGCCAAATTGTTTGACAGCCTGGGCGCGAAGTTGCCGGCCATCACGGTGTTCATGCTCGCGGTGGGAGTGGCGTCGCAGAAGTATGCAGTGTATGCCCTGCCGGCGCTGGTGGTTGCCGCGCTGCTGTTGTGGCGCTGGGGCAAGACCGATACTGGTGCCGAAGCATTGGACAGCATACTGCTCTCATTTCCTTTGCTGGGCGGGATCCGGCTGAAGTATCAGGTGGCAAATTTCTCGAGGATTCTAGCGACGTTGCTGCAAGGCGGACTACCGCTGGTTCCAGCCATGCAGACGGCGGGCGCGTCCATGGGCAGCCGCAAGATTCTGAATAGCGTAGTGTCAGCGGCGAGACGGGTGAAGGAAGGTCAGAGTCTGGCCAAGAGCCTGGAACAGACCAAGGTGTTCCCGGACTTGGCAGTGGAGATGATCGAGGTTGGCGAGTCAACCGGGGCACTGCCGGCGATGCTGGGGTCGGTGGCGGAATTCTACGAGGAAGACGTGCAGACCGCGCTAGGCGCGGCGATGGCGCTGATCGAACCGGTCCTGCTCATCTTCATGGCAGTGTTTGTGGGCGGGGTTCTGATTTCGCTTTACCTGCCGATTTTCACGCTGGGCGCGGGCACGCACTAGGGCGGACGCGAGTAACGGCGCGGTAACTTGAGTACACTGGAAGTGGTATGTCAGAGAAGAAGATAGTCACGGGAAATGGCGGGAGCGGGACGCGTCTGGCGGTAGAGCCGATCGTGGACGAGCGCGAGAAGGCGCAGGACATTGCGCGGCGCTATCGCTGCGAGTTTGTGGACTTGAACGACTTTCAGCTGCACCACGATCTGTTCAAGAAGATTCCGGTGGATTTGATGTTCCGCTACAACTTCGTTCCGCTGGAAGATACCGCGGACGGAAGGCTGGCGATTGCCATCGCCGATCCCAGCCAGTTGATGATGATCGATGAGATCAGCCTGCTGCTGGGCAAGCGCATCGTGACCAAGGTTTCCACGCTGAAGCAGATCTCGGACATTCTGAAGAAGACCGAGCAATCGCAGCGGGTGCTGGAAGAAGCCAGCGAAGGTTTCGCGCTGGATGTGATTCGCGAAGACGAAGCGGGCGACGAAACCATTTCGATCGATAAGTTGACGACCACCACGGGCGACATGAGCCCGATTATCCGCCTGGTGGATACCACAATTTTCACCGCGCTGCAGCGGCGGGCCAGCGATATTCACATTGAAACGCAGGATGATTCGGTCGTCATCAAGTTTCGCATTGACGGGGTGCTTACACCGGCGATGGCGCCCATTGGAAAAGAGCATCACTCCACCATCATTTCGCGGATCAAGGTGATGAGCGAGTTGGACATTTCCGAGCGCCGGGTGCCGCAGGACGGCCGCTTCCGGGTGAAGTATAACGGTCGCGCGATCGATTTCCGCGTGTCGATCATGCCGTCGATCCACGGGGAAGACGCTGTGCTTCGAGTTCTGGACAAAGAGTCGATGAGCGAGAAGTTTCGCACTCTGACGCTGGATGTGGTGGGCTTTGACGAAGAGGATCTGCGAAAGTTTCGGCGCTACATCAAAGAGCCCTATGGCATGGTGCTGGTCACAGGACCGACGGGCAGCGGAAAAACTACGACCCTGTATGCGGCGGTCAACGAAATCAAAACCGACGAAGACAAGATCATCACCATCGAAGACCCGGTCGAATACCAGTTGCGCGGCATCACGCAGATTCCGGTGAACGAAAAGAAGGGGCTGACGTTTGCCCGCGGGCTGCGCTCGATTCTGCGACACGATCCGGACAAAATCATGGTGGGCGAAATTCGCGACACCGAGACGGCGCAGATCGCGATTCAATCCGCCCTCACCGGCCATTTGGTGTTCACCACAGTCCACGCCAACAACGTGGTGGATGTAATCGGGCGCTTTCTGAACATGGGAGTGGAGCCGTACAACTTTGTTTCCGCGCTGAACTGCATTTTGGCGCAGCGACTGGTGCGCTTGATTTGCGAATCGTGCCGCGGGGTAGTGCACTACACGGACGAGGAACTGGAGGCCAGCGGCTTGGTTCCCAGCGAGTGGCGGGACGTGACGTTTTACGAGGGACAAGGCTGCATCGAGTGCGCGGGAACAGGGTTCCGAGGGCGGACGGCGATTCACGAACTGCTGGACCTGAGCGACCGCATTCGGGAAATGATTTTGGCCAAGAAGCCGACCTCTGAGATACGGCGGGCGGCGCGCGACGAAGGCATGAGGTTCCTGCGCGAATCGGCGCTCGATAAGGTGCGGCTGGGATTGAGCACTCTGAAAGAAATCAATAAGGTTACGTTCATCGAGATGATGCGCTAGAACGGGGGCGGACCGCTCCTAGCCGAATCTGTTTGAAGCTAAGCCGGAGCAGATGAAGCTACGTTTTAGAATCAAGCAATTTTTGAAACATGCTAATGAGCAAAACCCCTAGACACACGGTACGACCGACACTGGCCTGCGAGATTTCGGCGGGAAGGATTCTGGTGGCGCGCTCGTCGGATGACGGGAAGTCAGCGCAGGATTGCGGCGCGCGGGACCTGCCGGCCGGAAGCATTGTGCCCGACCTGATGGAGCCGAATCTTCACGACACGGCGGCCATCAAGCAGGCCATCCAGGAAATGCTGGGCGGCATTAGCGGTCGCGGGCGCGACGTGGTGGCGATTCTGCCCGACGCCGCAGTGCGAGTCGCGCTGCTGGATTTTGATACTCTGCCGGGCAATCACGAAGAGGCGGAAGCGGTGGTGCGGTTCCGGTTGAAGAAGTCGCTGCCTTTCGAGATCGAAAAAGCGAAAGTGTCTTATCAGGCGCAGACCCTGGGAGACACGGTTCGGGTGGTGGCGGCGGTCGCGCTGGAAAGCGTGCTCGAAGAATACGAGACGGTGTTCCGCGAGGTTGGTTACAATCCCGGAGTTGTGATGCCATCGATGCTGGCAGCGCTGGGTGCTGCCGATGCGCAGCGTCCGACGCTGGTGGTGAAGTTCGATGGCCGAACCATTGGGATCGCGATTCTGGACAAAGAACAACTGCTGCTGTTCCGCACTCTGGAGAACATGCACGGCGCGGCCATGAGCGGAGAGCAACTGGCGGAAGAGATTTATCCCTCCGTAGTGTTTTTTCAAGATACCTACCACTTGAACATCGAACGCATTTGTGTGGCGGGCATGCCGGACGCCGCCGGAGTTGCCGCCCTGCAGGCTCAGACCGGGATCGAAGTGCAGGAGTTGGTGCAGGCGGAACAACTGGTGGGGAGCGCGAATTTGCCCGTCCCCAGCAGCATGATGGCGGGCGTGCTGGGGGCGCTGATTTCCTGACATGCATTTGAACATTAATCTTTCGACTCGTCCGTATGAAGACGCGCAGCAATTCTGGCTGCGCTGGGGAGTGGGCCTGGGAGCGCTGGGCATTCTGACGCTGGCGCTGTTGGCCATGACGGTGACGGGTTGGTTCAACGCGAGCCGGGACCGGGCAAAGATCCGGGACTTGCAGGCGCAGATTATCAATCGTGACCAGCAACGGTCTGATGCTCAGGCTTTTTTGCAGCAGCCCGCCAACTACATGACTCGCGACAAATCGCAGTTTCTGAACGACCTGATTCAGCGCAAATCGTTTTCATGGACGCGGGCATTTGAAGATCTGGAAAAAGTAATGCCGCCGCGCCTGCATGTAATCTCCATGCGTCCGGAGATGACGCCTGAAGGTCAGTTGGAAGTGCGTCTGGTGGTGGCGGGGGATTCGCGGGAGCGGGCGCTCGATCTGGCGAGGCGAATGGAACACTCGCCGCATTTCCAGCAGACCCAGATCACGCAGGAAGCGCAGACGGGCACAACGAATGGCGCCGATGCAGTGCAATTCAATATCTCGGCGCTGTACATTCCGGAGCAGCCGGCGCGGAGCAGCGAATAATGCCGGATCTACGCGATACTCGTCGAAATGTAAAAATTGCAATTGCGGTGCTGGTGCTGATCGACATTGCGGCAGCGGGACTGCTGTACTCGCCGCTGGTGGGGTCGTCCAATTCGCGGCGGCTGCAGATGGAACAACTGTGGGCGGAACTGCAGCAGAAAACAAAGCAGGTGCAACCCTTGCTCGGCATGGACAAGAAAGTGGTGCTGGCCAAGCAGCAGATAGATGGTTTTTACAAAGACCGCATCGATGCGCAGGATTCTATGATTTCCGATGCCATGGGGAAGATGGCGACGCAGACGGGAGTTCGCATTATCGGCGCCAAGTACAAGGTGGAGGATCCTCAGCCGGTGGGAGTGCGCCGGGTGTTGATCGAAGCCGATTTGTCGGGAGACTATTTGCAGATTGTGCGCTTCATCAACGCCTTGGAGCGTTCGAAAGTGGTGTTTGTGATTGACAGCGTGACATTGGGCGAGGAAAACGGGCCGGTGAAATTGCAGATGAAGATGGAGTCGTACCTAAGGACGGCAAGCTAGTGGCAGTGATCCCAAAACTCGGGTTGCAAAACAAGAAGCAGGTGGTGATCCTGACCGTGATGGTGTTGGTGCTGGTGATCTACTGGGGCCGCAATCTATTGAGCGGTTCGGACAGTAGCTCGGACAGCGCTCCGCAGGCGGCAGTGCCTGTGGCCACGACTCCCGCGCGCAAACTAGGAACGAAGGTAGTGAAGGAACCGCGCCTTGATCCAACGCTGCGGCTCGACTTGCTGGCGCAAAGTGAATCGACCAAGTACACGGGCAGCGGCCGGAATATTTTCACCGACACTCCGGAGATTGAGAAGCCGCTGGCGAATGGGACGGGTAGCAATAAGAAGACGGCCACGACCTACGTGCCTCCTCCGGTGCCGCCGCCGCCTCCCATCAACCTGAAGTTTTTCGGATTCGCCAGCAAGCCCGGAGAAACCAAGAAAGTCTTCTTGTCGCAAGGCGAGGATGTGTTCATCGCGGCGGAAGGGGAAATCGTGAACCGCCGCTATCGCATCTTAAAGATTAGCCCGGCAGGGGTGGAAATCGAAGACATGATCAACAGCAATCGCCAGACCATTCCGCTGACCTTGGGATAGAGTATGCCAGTCTCTCGCTCGCAATTGAACCTTCGCGGCAACCAAGACGGCTACATCCTGATCACGATGCTGCTGCTAGTGGCTCTACTGTCGATCAGCTTGATCGCAGTGGTGCGGAAGGTGGCGTTCGATGTGCGGCGCGATCGCGAGTCGGAAATGATTCACCGGGGAGTGCAATATTCCCGGGCAATGCGCCTGTATTACAAAAAATTTAACCGGTATCCCACGCGACTGGAAGAGCTTGAGAACACCAGCAACATCCGTTATTTGCGCAAGCGCTATAAGGATCCCGTGACTGGACAAGATTTCAAACTGTTGCACTTTGGCGAAGTGCGGCTGAATCTGGCGGCGGGATTGTTGGGTGCGGGGGTTCCGGGTGGCTTACCCGGGGCGCCGGGCGGACTGGCGGGGAATGTCGCTGGACTGCCGGGAAATGTGGGACCAGGGGGCTTAGCGCAAGTGGCGCAGGTGGCGCAGGCAGCGCAAGCCGCGGCAGCGGCTCAGTGGGGAAACACTGGGGCGGCTAATTTGAATCCAGGCGATCCGAATGCGGACGCCAATGCGGCGCAGGACCAGAATCCTGGCGGGCCGCAAGCGGGACAACCCGGGAGCGGGCCAGGCGGACCGGGTGGCGGGCAAGGCTTTGGAACGGCCGGCCCGGGAGTGGGGCAGGCATTTGGCGGGGGCCCGATTGTCGGGGTGGCGAGCACGAGCAAGAAAGAGTCGATTCGCGAATTCAATCACAAGAACCACTACAAGGATTGGCAATTCATTTATGATCCGGGGTCGGATCGCGGAGGCCTGATTACCACTCCCAGCCAGCCGCCTCTCATAGTGGGCACAGGACAGCCAGGACAGCCTGGGCAACCAGGCCAGCCGGGCGCCAGTGGCATAGGCAATCCGGCGGGCGGTACGAATTTCAATCCGCCGAACTTCCCGAATAACAATCCACCGAACCCGACCGACCCGGCTAACCCACCACACAACTAGCGGAGACGCTAGGCAACAAGGCCCCACGATTGAAGTGGGGCCGGAGTGTTGCGTGACGGGGTGTTTCCGAAAACTTGCGCTTACACGCTGAACGAGGAACCGCAGCCGCAAGTGCTTTTGGTGTTGGGGTTCTCAAACTTGAAGCCGGCGCCTTCGAGAGTTTCGACGTAGTCCACAACCGCACCATTCAGGTAGGTCAGCGAGGTGGCGTCCACGTAAACCTTGAGGCCATCGTAGTCGAAAGTTTTGTCCATCATGCCGGCGCCGTTTTCAAACGACATCGAGTAAGAAAATCCCGAGCAGCCGCCGCCTACCACACCGACGCGCAAACCGGTCGGAACCGGAGTCTGGGACGCCATGATTTCTTTGACCTTGGCGATGGCGCTGGGAGTCAGGTTGACCGGAAGCGTCTTGGTGGGAGCTGCCGGGGTCGTGATTTCCGGGGTAGTCGTAGTGGCCATGGAAATAGTCTCCTTAAGAAAAACGATTATAGCATTCTGCCCGCAGCAAAACCTTAATAAAGGGCAAACGGCTTGGCACAGTTATTAGATGGTGCTGCAGGCCTTTTCGACGCTGGCTGTTTCGCTAACAGTGTGGGGGCCGCTGCGAAGCTGGAGTTTGCCTGAACCCCTCTGGTGCTCGGGTACAACAAAAGCGCCGCGAATTTGCTGCGCGGCGCTGAACGGTTTTCGCTAGCGCTTCACGGTGAAGCTCTTGGCGCTGGTCAGGGTGCCCGTGGGGGTGGTGACCACCACTTTTCCGGATGTCACTCCGGTAGGAGCCACCGCCGTCAAGTAGGTGTCCGACACAATCCTGAAACTGGCTGCGGATAGGCCGTTGAAGGTGACTTTGGTGGCGCCAGTGAATCCCTGGCCAAGAATTTCAATGTTGTTGCCCGCCTTGCCGGTGTACTGCACCAAGGCACAGAACTTGGCTAGACTCCGGCTCAGGCTGAAGACGGTGCCAAAGTTGGAAGTACCGCCAAACTGGCTTACCCCATAAAGAGTGCCGTTGGTGTGTTGCATCATTTCGCCGAGGGGGTAGGCGGGCATCAGGTTCGCGCTGTTGTTGAAGCTGAAGAGCGTACTGAACACGTTCGCCGAAGTGGATTCGAAAATGGAACCGTCATTCAGCGATCCGCCCTGAGTGGTGACTCCGTAGTAATTGCCATCGGTGGCCTGCACCACACCGGCAGCGGGGTAGAGGCCCTCGGTGGAGGTAGCGCCGAAGCTG
>JBBQVN010000135.1:0-10153 GCA_038211475.1 Terriglobales bacterium
AGGAGGTAAAGCGTAAGGGCGACGATTCGCTTTTGCGAGGGCGTTAATCTTGTCATAATCCAGTTCCTCGTGTCAGCGTATGCTGATTGTTACTCTGTTTCCATCCCAGCTCTGAATGCTAAGCGCAATTTCAACCCGTCCGCGACCGATCAAACTTCGGGGGAGTAGCAGGTTGACCTGATCCAAACCGTCGAAATCGGGTTGCGGACCTGCATACGACACCGCTGCAGCTTCTCCGCCCACCGTGGCGGTAACGCCGCTCATTCCGCTGTGCCCCCGTATGCCAGTGCCATAGAGGATCAGGTACACCTGGTCGGTTTCCGGTCCAAGATCAATCGGCGAGTTAGGCAAGTCAACGGGCTCAACGCTCTGCGTGCCATCTGCTCTCACCCTCTGCACCATAGCCCCACCGGTAATTAGTCCGGGTGACAGCGGTTCAATAGAGGAAGTGGCGGCCCCCATGATTCGGCTGCCGCCCACCAGCACCACGGCCTTTCCGGTCGCTGTTCCTTGCGGTACCAGGTACACGATCTGACCTGGGGAGACAGAGAACAAAGGAGCCAGCCGCTCTGTTCCGGTTGCGTCGATCACGGTAACTGAAATTCCGCCAAGCGTAGTGGGCAGCGGCCGCAAGGTGGAGGTGACAAGCCGTGGGCTGAAAAGTCCCTCGGTGTCGTTGAGGGACGCAATCGAGTTGGGAGCGACCGCACCCGGAGTTAAGACTATGGAGCCGTTGTGCGTAGGGTCTGCGACGACATTCTGAATACCCTCCACCGCTAGTCTTGACAGGGTTGCGGCCTGGCTCGCGTTGATGACGCCTTGGCGTAGCAGCCCGTAGACGGAGCGGATGAAGTTCACCAGGTCATCCACGGTGGCGTCGGAACGCGCGGCCAACTCGCCGCGATCCGCTCGCGTGATCGCATCGTTCAGTAGTGCCGCAAGGCCGTCTCGCGCAGCCCCGGCGCGCACGTAAAGATTCACGTAATCCATCAGTCCTGCAGGCGCGGTAGCGATCTGCTGGCGATTGTCGAAGGGATTGAATGTGGGATCCCTCAGGTTCGCCGCCACGCGTATGTTGCCGCTTTGAAACCCCGTCAGAACGGATAGCGAGGGAATGAGCGGGAGGCCAGCCAACGGTGGACTCGCCCAGTTGACCACCAGAGCCGAATCCCCGTCCGGCGTGTAGATCGCCTGCCCATGGGACGCCAGCACCGGCGGACCGTTCGGGCCCAAAGGGAAAGGAGGTCCGAAGAACGGGAACGGGAGCGCGCTGACCTTGAACTTTGCGGGGTCCCCGGTGCCAAGACCTGTCAGCAGGTTCGCTCCGCCGCCATCCAGAGCGTTGACCACCAACGCGGAATCGCCATCCGGCGAGACTCCGGCCTGGTACGGACCCCCGTGGACTCCATCCGCTTCCGTCAACAGCCGTGCGGTGTCGAGTGTCCCATTCCGGATCGGGCCCAGAATCGCAATCTGGTTCAGCCCAATGGGGAGCTGCTGCGCGTCGAATGCACGAATTAAAGGAATGGGGGCGACTACGTACCTCCCATCCAGCGTCAGCCGTGCATCTCGAATGGGGTTGGGGCCAAGGGGGAATTCCGGTGGTGCTGCGATGGTATGGATCGCGGCCACTCGCGGAGGCGGGCCACCCGGCCGTATTCCTTGCATTACGATCACCTCGGATTGGAACGTCGGCCCTGACAAATCAGTCGTGTCGTTCAAAAGCAGGGTTTCGCCGTCCAGGCTGAGGTCGATGTTTCCTTGGCTGTGCATGGGTGCGGGAATCGGGTTGGACAATGTGGGATTGTCGGGTAGCGCGTTAATTACTACTACCGTGCTTCCCAGAGTGGTGTAAGTCAGGTCGATATATCCCGGCCCTCGCGTATTTACTACCGCCCAGTGCCCATCCGGGCCGAATGCCAGGCCGGAGACGTTATCCAATTGCGGGACTTGCAAGGTCCGCACCTTGAGGTCGGCAGGGTTCTTGCTGCGGACGAACGCCCGTACATTGCGCAGGATGAAGAGAGCGGACGGGCCCCGCTGACCGGGAGCCTAAACGTCGCTCGGGTCAGTAGAAACCAACGCCGTGTCTCCGTCAGGCGATATAACCACGTTACGGATACCGCCGCACGTCACGTTCGGTTGGCACAGCGGTTTGAGGCTGCCAAGCAGGTCGATTCGCGCAGAGATTGTTGGGTTATTCGGAAGACCGGTGAGCAACACGAGTTCATTGGGATACTGCTTGCCGGCTTGCAGCGTGGCGGAGGTGTTCGCGAATAGGGCGAAGGACGAGTCTTTGGATTTAAGGAAGTCCAGGCGCCCGGTTTGAGTGGTTTGGCAAACTACCGTGATTGGTTGCGCCAGCAGCACAAAGATCGCTAGCGGGTGGATGTTTTTGGAAATCATATCGGCTCCTTGCTTTCGACCAATAGTGGCTGAATAACGAACAGCCGGGCAGTTGTATACGGTGTGCTACCGGCGCAGGCCTAAGCATTTACCGTGGATTTTCAGGCGCCGCCAAGTGGGCCAGCAGATCAACAGTATTCCAACCCGCTACCCTGGCTCGCAAACCTCGTCGCATTTTCGTTGCCTGCTCGCTTGAAAATTCTGTTTTGCTGTAAGACATCGCCTCCAGATCCCTGCGGTCCCAATTGGACTTCATAATTCCTCCGCCGTGCTCGAGCGATCCGAATAGCAGGTGCCCAAGTTCATGCGCCATGACATTCGCTAGTAATTTGCCCGAATCAAGGTAGCTGGCATTGTGGCGTGCCATTTGTTCAATTAACGGATATAAGGCGGCGGCATGATTTCCGGCGCCTGCGCGAGGCATAGCGAAGCCGAGTGCCAGTTCAGGAGCCGGCATGTCCGGTCGATCTCGCCTGATGGTGAATGTGAATAGCCTCGGGTCGGGCGGCTCTTTACAGACTTGGTCGCCTGCTAGCGTTCGGTCAAGGGGTGGGCATTTCACCCATTCTATGTCTATGCCCGCGCGGCGGAACATGCGCCCGGTTCGCATCTCAGCCGCCGCCAGGACGGAATCGGGGGTGGGTGAGGAGTTGTAAATGTGAACTGTAATGCGGTCGCCCGCCTTAGCAGTCCAAATAGCCGCTGACGCAACCAGCGTAAAAATCGCTATCAGGCGCGAGATGTTTCTGGAAGTCATACCTGCTCCTTGCTTTGAACATTGCGGCACGAATGAAGGTACCGGGCAGGTGTATACGGTGTGCCACCGCGCCGCGAGGGCTCGATTCCGGTCTGGGCGGCGTTACATGGCCTGTTACCTCTCGCGGACTCGGACTATAATCGGATGTCAGTTTAGAAGCGACCGATGAAGCAGGCAGAGAAACTGGGCAGTCCGCGTACCCCTAACGAGGGGGCTGTAAGGATGCAGCTCGCAAGGATTCTGGCTAGCCCTTCCTTCTCCAAATCCGAACGCCTCAGCGGCTTCCTGGCGTTTGTGGTGGAGCAAACACTTCGGGGTACCGGCAGCCGCCTGAAAGAAGCCGTACTGGCGCGGGAACTCTATAATAAGGACTCCGATTTCGACACGGCGATTGATCCTGTGGTTCGCGTTGACGCGCGTCGCTTGCGCGACAAGCTGCGCGAATACTATTCCGATTTCGCCGATGACCCTGTTCTAGTTGCAATCCCCAAGGGAGGGTACGCGCCCACTTTCGAATGGAATCCCGGTGCGGTCGGGCCCGTCGCGGTGCCCGTTCCTTCCTTACCTGGCACAACCAGCGCGCCGCCCCCGCTCTACCTTCGCCCAAGGATTCTGGCGGCGGTTTGTGCAGGCCTGTTAGGCATACTTGGAGCTGCTTTATTGGTCCTCCGGCACGATAGGGCGGAAACTGCTTCCACGGCTGTGCCGCTCACTGCCTATGCGGGTTCCGAAGGTCCTCCCAGCCTCTCTCCAGATGGCCAGTTTGTGGCTTTTGCCTGGACGGGAGCGGGCAAATCGCCCGCTTCGCACATTTACATCAAAGAGGTACACGGAGAAGCCGTCCGGCAATTGACCGATGGGCCGGCCTCTGAGCGCGATCCGTCCTGGTCACCCGACGGCAGCCATGTTGCCTTTGTCAGACCCGGCGAGGGCGTATTTGTGATCTCTCCCTTGGGCGGAGCGGGGCGCAAAATCAGCGGCTCAGGCACTCACGTGGGCTGGGCTTCCGATTCCAAATCCGTATTGATTCGCGACCTGCCGCCCGGACTTGAGAAGAGTGCCGGACCGTTCGGTATTTACCAGATTTCTCTGGACACGTTGGAAAGACGCCGGATTACCCAGCCCTCCAGGGGAATTGGGGACTGGGTTTTTTCCGTGTCTCCCGATGGACAGAATCTTGCTTTTGCCCGCTACGAAGTGCCAGGGTTAGGCGATGTTTTCGTAGCGCCTATGTCCGGAGGCGAGCCGCGGCGGCTTACCAACTGGGCAAGTAACGGGATTGCCGTCGCCTGGACGCCGAACGGCCGTGAGATCGTCTATTCGGTAAAGGAGCCACAGGGCGGAAGGCTCTGGCGAATTGCCTGGAATGGCGCTTCTCCCGGTCGCGGTACGCCCGTCGCCGGACAAACCGGCGATGCTGGCTATCCGTCCATTTCACGGCCGGGCCCCAATCAGCCAGCTCGCTTGGCGTATCAAGTCGGCTACCTGGATATAGGGCTGCGGCTAGTGGATCTTGACGTAATCTCAGGGACGGTTTTGACTTCTGTCCAGCCTTTAGCGGACTCCACGCGCCTGGAGACAGCCGCCGGATTTTCTCCAGACGGCGCCAAGGTGGCTTTCGCGTCTAATCGGGGAGGCGCCCGGGAGATCTGGGTTTGCAATCGTGATGGGAGCGATCTCAGTCAACTGACTTTTCTCGGGGCCTCTAACATTCTCCCTGGAGGTTGGTCGCCCGACCGCCGAATGTTTTTGGTCGAGGCGGCAGTGAATGGCAAAGCGGACATATATGTTGTGCCCGCCGCCGGCGGCAAGCTTAAACGCTTGACGACCGATCCCTATTTCCACAGTGCACCCTCCTGGTCGAGAGACGGCAAATCGATCTACTTCTCTTCGAACCGTTCTGCATCACCCGATCCTGAACACCCATCTCAAATTTGGAGAATGCCAGCTGGAGGCGGCGACGCCGTGCAGATCACCAGAACCGGAGGATTCTTTGCCCAACAGTCGTTTGACGGCAAGTTTCTCTATTGTGTGGACCGGCCGCCCGGCGGGATTTCCAGTGGGCGCACCCTGCTGCGAATACCCGTCGAAGGGGGGGCGCCGGTGACGGTTCTTGAAGGGGTGCATCTTTGGAGCCTTACCCGCAAAGGTATTTACTTTGTGACTAGCGACGGTGGGGCAGACACTGTTAACTTGTATCGAATGGAAGCAGGCAAAGCGACCACCATTGGGAGCTTGCCTTTTCCTATTTCGCCGATTGCCGGCGGAATGGCAGTGTCCGAAGACGGCCGCTGGCTGATAACCCAGCAGCTGAACCGAAACGACACGGATTTAATGCTCATCGAAAACTTCAATTGAATTACCCACCCCTTCAACGGCTTACGCGCTGTAAACCACCGTGTAGCACTGCCCATCCAGGGTTGCACAATGTAATCTGCGGTTGGGAGATTCGTGTGTGAGCAGGTTCTGCCTTGGAATTCTTCTGGGATGCGCGGCCGCGTGGGGCCAAACCCACACCGTTACGGTACGCGGACTCGTGAAGGATGGCTCGGGCGCAGTAGTGAGCAACGCGATTGTATCCGTTACGAATGTAAATCAAGCGCGGCATTGGGACACGCGCACCGGCGACGCGGGCGAGTATGTGGTGGTTCAAATCCCTCCGGGCGAATACGCCCTCGCGGTCAGCGCAGCCGGGTTCAAGAACTACGAGCGCAAAGGACTGGTCCTTCAGGTAGCGCAAACCGCCGAACTGGACGTTTCGCTGGAGATCGGTGCACTCGGTGAATCCGTGCAGGTGACCGCGGCGACGCCTTTGATTGAGCCGGGAAGCTCATTCCTGGGCGAAGTGATCACGGGCAGGTCCGTCGAAGCGCTGCCCCTGGCCACACGCGATCTCAACCAACTGGTAGCGCTGGCGCCTGGCATCAGCGACAGCCCGGGCTTTCGAGTTCCAAAGTTTGCCAGCGGTAATACCGCCTTGTTTTCCGCCAACGGCGGACCGGGAGGGACCAACGAGATCATTTTAGATGGGTCGCCACAAACCATGCTAGGGTCCAATCAAGCGGCCTACATTCCGCAGCCGGAAGCCACGCAGGAGTTCAACGTTCAGACCAACAGCCTCGCGGCGGAATACGGGCGAACTGGCGGCGCGATCGTAAATATCGTCCACCGTTCCGGAACTCGCGAATTTCACGGCAAACTGTATGAATTCCTGGCCAATGAAAAGCTGAACGCCAATGGCTTTTTCGATAACCGCAACGACAGGGACCGCGCTCCTTTTCGAAAAAACGATTTTGGGGCTGCCATAGGCGGTCCTTTGACGCGAGCCAGGAATTCGACGTTCTTTTTCGTGAACGTCCAACGCATTCTGGTGTCCGTCCCAATTTCTGGAACGTTCACCGTGCCCACGGCGCGAATGAAAAAGGGAGACTTCGGTGAAGTGAACACCGTGTACGACCCAAGCACAATCGACGATGCCACTGGAACGCGGCGGCGGTTTCCAGGCAACCAGATTCCCGCGGAGCGGTGGAACCCGATCGGCGTCAACCTGCTCAAGTATTACCCGGATCCCACCTCCGCCGGGGTGATCAACAACTTCTTCACCCAAGCTCCCGAGTCCCCGGCAGACACAGACATTTCAGCCAAGATCGACCGTAGCCTGTCGAACCGGCAGAATCTGTTCGGACGTTTTTCACAGTCCCGGTCGAGCGATCAAAAGCCAAATTTCTTCGGGAATATCGCCTCGCCGGATGCCAAGACGACGTACGTGAATACCCGGAGCGTCACGCTCGACGATTCCTACACCCGCGGCGGTTGGATCCTGCATGCAAATTACGGCTATGCGTATAGTGGAAATTCGACTGCTCCGGCGGCCACTGACTTTGATCCGGTGTCGCTGGGATTTCCCGCATCCATGCGCGGTGCGCGGCAGATCGCCAGTTTCCCGACCATCAATCTGGGAGGGACCATCGCCGGCCTTGGCACCAGCACCAACGGGGCCGTGGCCGGTTACGCGAAACTCGAAAACCATACTCTCTCGGCCGACGCCGTCCGCTTGTCGGGCCGCCATACGGTCAAGTTTGGTGGAACCTACCGCGTCAACCGGGATTCTTTTCTGCAATCCAACGCGGGCGCCGGGAGTTTCACATTTTCCGAAGGCTTTACGCGCCAGAGTTTTAACAGCAACCTCGGGGGTAATGCAGTGGCGTCGCTCTTGCTTGGGTTGCCCTTCGCCTCCGGGCAGGCGACAGCGGGCAGGATCGGCTACGAACCAGCTCTAGCAATCCAGATCCTGTATGGTGGTTTGTTTGTTCAGGACGATTGGCGCGTCACCAGCAGGCTCACTCTAAATTTTGGACTCCGGTGGGATAGCGACCGCCCACTCACCGAGCGTTTTGACCGCACGTCCTGGTTCGACTTCAATGCACCCTCTGCGGTGACGGTGCCCGGGCTCGGACAACTTCGAGGAGGGCTGGTCTTCGCGGGCCGCAATGGCGCTCCACGCGGCAACAAGGATCCCGATAATAATGATTTCGGCCCACGTATCGGTGTGGCGTACAGCGTGACGCCCCGCCTGGTGCTTCGGTCCGGCTTCGGAATCATGTACAGTCCCAACCTGGACAACGGACCTACCGCTTCCAATATTGGCGCCCTGAGCTTCAACTCAGTCACGGACTACATCAGCACCATCGACGGGGGGCGACACCCGTTCACCACTCTGTCGAATCCCTTCCCTAACGGGTTCAACACGCCCGCCAACGGACGCGATGGTCTGCTCACGTTCATTGGCGCTCAGACGACCAACGTCCAGGTTCGGGGTGATCGCACACCTTACGTGGTGCAGTGGCACTTCAATACTCAATACGAACTGCGCAATCAGGTACTCTTCGATATCGGCTACGCTGGAAGCGCGGGGGTGAGGCTGATCGCGCAGGCGCAGCTCAACCAGTTGCCAGACCAGTTCCTGGCGCTTGGCAATTCGTTAACCAAGGCCGTCGCAAATCCGTTCGTTGGCATCATCCCAGTGACCAACTCGCTGGGCAGTGCGACCACCACGGCCGGGCAGCTTCTGCGGCCCTACCCGCAGTTCGACTCGCTGTTCCAGACCTGGGGCTCACTCGGACATTCCAGTTACCACTCGCTCCAAGCCAAGGTTCGCAAACGCTATGGGGGAGGCTTGGAGGTGCTAGCAGCGTACACCTGGTCAAAGATGCTGGATAACAACAGCGGAGCATTCAGCGGCGGAAACCAGGCGCCCGCGTTCACGGACAATAACCGCCGCGATCTGGACAAATCCTACTCGGTCTTCGATATTCCCCACCGTCTGGTGGCCAGCTTCGTGTACGATCTTCCGTTCGGGGCAGGGCGCCGCCTTCTGAATTACAAGGGAGCGATCAACGCTGTGGCCGGTGGCTGGCACCTGAGCGGGATCGCGACATATGCGAGCGGTGCGCCAATCTCAGTCGGATCTATGCCGAACACCACGGTCTCTTACGTTGGCAATCCACGTCCGAACCGGACCGAAATCTCCAACCGGACGCCGGGCCGGCCGGTCGACCGAATCGACCACTACCTCAACCCAGCGGCGTTCGCGCTTCCGGCTCCGTTTACGTTCGGCAATGCGGGACGTTTCATCCCGGAGAACCGGGGACCGGGGCGGAGCAATTGGGACATGGCCTTCGGCAAGTCCTTTCCGATAAGCGAAAGGTTCCACTTGGATTTTCGGGCGGCGGCGTTCAACCTTCTGAATCATACGAACTTTCTTGGGCCTTACGGAGCGGCAACTGTTTTCGGACAACCCACGTTCGGGATCATCTCTCAGGCCGAGGGTGCACGCGCCATGCAACTGGCCCTCAAGCTGAGCTTTTAAGAACGAGGCCATACTATGAATCGAATCGCAACGTCCCCGCTCGGAGTGTGTGCCTGCCTGAGTCTATGCTTCGGCCAGGTTGAAAGTCCGTTGGCAAGAGTCCGGGCGCTAAACCTGCCTTCGGGTGAGGGAAACGTCCCGGTTATCTACAGTCCCGCGAGAAAGGCACGCGCCGAGCGTTACCGGGCAACCCTTGCGGCGGCTCACGAGTGGTACCAGGCTCAACTTGGCGTCAGTGTGCCAGTCACCCTGGCAGTGCTGGACAAGCAGGACTGGCAACGGGCGACCTCAATTCCTTATCCGATGCCCAACAGTAAAACGGGCCTAGTGACTTTGCCATCTCAAATGGAAGACTTTCCGGGTTTCAGCGAGATGAAAGCCGATGCGAACATACTTGCGGAGAGCATCTCGTTTCATGAGCTGGGTCATCTTTTTGCGGACAAGGCAGGAATTGGTTCCAGGACTCCCTGGCTTAATGAGTTAGTTGCCAATATCTTTGCCCAGGGATACATAGCCGCGCACCAACCAGCCCTGATCGCCTACATCTCGCCACCGCCCCCCGACTCTTTGTCGCCCAGATACACTTCCCTGGCCGATCTCGACTATTTGTACGAGGGCGTCTCCTTCAGCAATTATGCGTGGTTTCAGTTTCACTTGAACCGCCTCGGCGCTTTCGTTGCCCGGACGCGGGGCCTTCGGCAGGTAGTCGAAGAATTGAAGATCGAATTCCCGGCGGCAACGACCGGCCTTCTAGCTTTGCCGGAAGCTCTTCGACGCTTGGAATTGGTCGCCCCGGGCTTCACCGACGCGCTTGGGCCTTTATCGAAGCCGACCACCATCGCGAGAGTCAAGGTCTCAAGCTGCGTCGACGCCGTAAAGGGTAGAGGTGGGTTGACGTTTTTGGTAATCGATAACAGGACGTCCCGCGATATTGCAGTGACACAGGGCGGGAAAGTTCCCATCCGCGTCATTGCCGGCAAATGGCGCCGCTTGAGTGTGGAGGTGGGCGAGATGGTGGCACTCTCCAACCAAAGCTGTCTGGCCGTAAGGAATGAGCCGAGCCTCGCGGTCATCGAAGAACCATGACAAAACAGCCCGCCGTGGCACTATTCAACCGATTC
>JBBQVN010000136.1:0-10075 GCA_038211475.1 Terriglobales bacterium
TCGAAGCCGTTGATCTCAGGCATACTCACATCCATCAGCACGACGGCGATATCGGTTTTCAGGAGGCGCTCCAAGGCATCTCGTCCCGAAGTAGCCTTGATCAGATTCTCGCCCAGTTCGCTCAGTATGGCCTCATAGCTGAGAAGCTTAGACGGCTGATCGTCCACCATCAGAATGTTGACTTTATCGTCCATAATCTTCGCCTCTCGTACCGTCACCCTGTCCAGCGCACCAGACCATGGGGAAAGTTATCTGTGAAGCCACATGCGCAACGCCGACAACAATTGGTCCGTATTCACGGGCTTGGCCAGGTACTCCGAAGCGCCTGCTTCCAGGCACCGCTCCCGGTCTCCCTTCATCGCTTTCGCGGTCAACGCAATGATTGGCAGACGTCCGAAAACCGTGTTCTGCCGGATCACGTGCATGGTTTCGTATCCGTCCATCTCAGGCATCATGATGTCCATCAGCACGATCGCTATATCTCGCGTGGACTCGAGTATGTTGATGGCCTCGCGACCGGTGCCGGCGGTCAATACGACCATTCCATGACGCTCGAGCAGGCTGCTCAGTGCGAAGATATTCCGCACGTCGTCATCGACGACCAGGACCTTCCTGCCGGTTAGCGCTTCATCCGACCGGTGCAGCCGGTCAATCATCCTTTGCTTCTCTATAGGAAGATCGGCGACCACGCGATGTAAAAACAGGGCAGTTTCGTCCAGCAATCGTTCGGGAGACTCCACCCCCTTCACGACCACGCTTCTAGCCAGCGTGTGCAAGCGTGCGTCCTCCTCCGGGGAAAGTTCCTTGCCGGTAAAGACCACCACTGGCAGATCGATCAAAGAAGGAGTATCGCGCAGACGCTCCAGAACTTCAAAACCAGAGAGGTCCGGCAAGTGCAAATCTAGCACCACACAGTCGTGGGGTTCCTGATCGAGAGCTTTTAGGGCTTCTTTGCCGGACGCGACGACTGAAATGTCGATGTCATCCGAGCCCAGGAGAGCCTGAATCGTCATCTGTTCAGCCGGATTGTCTTCCACAACCAACAACCGTTTGCGCCGTGGACTTGAATATTCCTTGATCCTGGTCAGCGCCACCGCTAGACCGTCCGTAGTCACAGGCTTGGTGACGAAGGAGAACGCTCCGCGGGCCAGGCCATGTTGGCGGTCTTCGTCCATGGTGAGCATTTGCACCGGGATGTGACGCGTCGTGGGGTCCTGCTTCAGGTGATTGAGCACCGTCCAGCCCAACATGTCGGGGAGGAAAACATCCAACGACACCGCAGCGGGATGATATTCGCGCGCTAACGCCAAGGCTTCCGCACCTCCGCAAGCCAGCAGAACCTTGAACCCATTATCGTGGGACAGGTCAGCCAGTACACGAGCGTAATGGGGATCGTCTTCAACAATCAACAAGACCGAATCGTCGGGCGTTAAATTGTCACGGTCGTCCACGAATCGCTCTGCCGTCGCGTCAGGTATGCTGGCGCCGGACAATTGCAGCGGCGAAACCGGGGACCAGACTTTGCGGTCCTTGGACGGTAACGCAGCTGTCGATGGACCCACATAGGTTTGCGGGAGGTAAAGCGTGAACGTGCTCCCTCGACCCGGAGCGCTTTGGAGGTGGATTTCTCCTCCCAGAAGACCGGCCAGTTCGCGGCTGATTGCAAGACCCAGGCCCGTTCCGCCGTACTTTCGGCTGGTGCCTGCGTCCGCCTGCTGAAACGCCTCGAAGATGATACGTTGCTTCTCCAACGGTATGCCTATACCGGTGTCAGCTACTTCGAATGCCACGACCATCGCGGCGTTGCTGAGGACGGGATGGTCATGGCTCCAGCCACCCTCGGCACGGGACACGGAAAGCTGCACCATCCCCTGCTCAGTGAATTTGAACGCGTTCGAGAGCAAGTTCTTGAGCACTTGTTGCAGACGTTTTGAGTCGGTGACCAGGCTGCGCGCCAGATGGGAATCTATCTGCACGTCGAAGTTAAGATGCCGGCTTTCAGCCTCGTGCCGGAATGGCCTTGCCACCATCTCAAGCATACTTGCAAAGAACACTTCGTCGGCTTCGACCGAAACCGTTCCAGACTCGATCTTTGACAGATCAAGAATGTCGGTGATGAGGTTGAGCAAATCGGTACCCGCACCATGGATGGTGCGAGCAAACTCGACCTGCTTTGGAGTCAAATTCTTATCGGGATTGTCGCTGAGCTGCTGACCTAGCACGAGGATGCTATTGAGAGGAGTCCGCAGTTCGTGCGACATGTTGGCAAGGAATTCGGACTTGTACTTCGAAGTGAGGGCCAGTTCCTTGGCTTTACCTTCGAGTGCGCGCCGAGCCTGTTCAATTTCGTCGTTCTTGCGTTCCACCTCGACGTTCTGTTCTGCCAGTTGCTGCGCCTTAAGAGCAAGTTGTTCATTCGTCTGCTGTAATTCCCTTTGCTGGGTTTGGAGTTCAGCAGCTAATTGCTGCGACTGCTTGAGCAGGCCCTCGGTCTGCATCGTGGCTTCGATACTGTTCAATACAATCCCAATGCTTGCGGTCAGAAGCTCAAGGAATGCGAGATGAGAAGGATTGAAGGGATGCAAAGAAGCCAGTTCGATCACCGCCTTCACTCGATCTTCGAAGAGCACTGGCAGCACGATGACGCTGTTTGGCACCGCCTCGAACAGGCCAGAACGAATCGGTACGGTGTGAGGCGGCAAATCTGAAATCAGAATGCGACGCTTCTCCGCGGCACATTGTCCGATAAGGCCTTCCCCCACCTTTAGTTGCCGGAGATGTCCACCCGCCCCGTCGCCGGCAAATGCGGAGAGTAGCACCATGCCGGCCGATTCCTCTGTCTCCATTTGGTAGATCACGCCGTGCTGTGCATTCACCAGCGGCGCCAACTCGGAGAGCAGCATTCGTCCTACCGTCGCCAAATCCCGCTGCCCCTGCAACATTCCAGTGAAGCGCGCGAGGTTGGTCTTCAGCCAATCCTGTTCCGTGTTGCGGTCGGTGGTAAGCCGCAGATTGTCGATCATGGTATTGATGTTGTCTTTCAGTTCGGCGACCTCGCCGCTGGCCTCCACCTGAATGGATCGCGTCAGATCGCCTTTCGTTACAGCGGTAGCGACCTGAGCAATGGCGCGTACCTGGTTCGTCAGGTTGTCGGCGAGCAGGTTTACGTTTCCGGTGAGATCTTTCCACGTGCCCGCGGCGCCGGGAACATTGGCCTGGCCGCCCAGCCGGCCCTCGACTCCGACTTCACGCGCAACTGTCGTCACCTGATCCGCGAACGTTGCGAGAGTGTCGGTCATGTTGTTGATGGTTTCCGCAAGGGCCGCGACCTCGCCCTTGGCATTGACCGTTAGCTTCTGGGTAAGCTCACCGTTGGCGACCGCGGTCACTACCTTGACGATGCCGCGCACCTGTTCGGTGAGATTGGTGGCCATTACATTGACGTTGTCCGTGAGATCCTTCCACGTGCCTGCGACGCCTTGAACCTGCGCTTGGCCACCCAATTTCCCTTCCGTGCCGACTTCGCGTGCCACGCGAGTGACTTCCGCGGCGAAGGCGTTTAACTGATCGACCATGGTGTTGATCGTGTTCTTCAGTTCGAGAATTTCACCTTTCACTTCGACCGTGATCTTGCGCGACAAGTCGCCGCGCGCCACCGCCGTGGTAACTTCCGCGATGTTGCGTACCTGGCCCGTCAGGTTTCCAGCCATTGCATTCACAGAGTCAGTCAAGTCTTTCCAGGTACCGGCTACTCCCGGGACATTGGCTTGGCCACCTAGTCGGCCTTCGCTGCCCACTTCCCTCGCCACGCGAGTCACTTCCGCTGCGAATGAGCGCAACTGCTCGACCATTGTGTTGAGCGTCTCTTTGAGCTGCAAAATCTCGCCGCGTACGTCCACCGTGATTTTCTTGGACAAATCTCCGTTCGCGATGGCGGTGGCGACCTCCGCGATGTTGCGAACCTGCCCCGTCAGATTGCTGGCCATGAAGTTGACATTGTCGGTGAGATCTTTCCAAGTGCCGGCAACACCGGGAACCTGGGCTTGCCCACCCAACTTACCCTCGGTACCCACTTCGCGGGCCACGCGGGTCACTTCGCCGGCAAATGCGTTCAACTGGTCGACCATCGTGTTGATGGTGTCTTTGAGCTCAAGAATCTCGCCTTTGACGTCTACCGTGATCTTGCGTGACAAGTCGCCGCTGGCCACTGCCGTCGTGACCTCAGCGATATTGCGCACTTGAGCAGTCAAGTTCCCGGCCATCGAATTCACCGAGTCGGTCAAGTCCTTCCATGTGCCGCCTACGTCTGGGACTTGCGCTTGGCCGCCCAGTTTTCCTTCCGTGCCTACTTCGCGCGCCACCCGCGTAACTTCGCCCGCAAACGCGTTGAGCTGATCCACCATCGTGTTGATGGTGTCCTTCAGTTCAAGAATTTCACCTTTCACGTCCACGGTGATCTTGCGCGACAAGTCACCGCGGGCCACTGCCGTCGTTACCTCAGCGATGTTTCGCACCTGGGCGGTCAGGTTGCTAGCCATTGAGTTGACCGAGTCGGTGAGGTCCTTCCAAGTTCCGGCAATGCCCGGGACTTGAGCCTGGCCTCCCAGTCTGCCGTCGGTGCCGACCTCGCGGGCGACGCGCGTCACTTCCGATGCAAATGACCTCAATTGGTCCACCATTGTGTTGATGGTGTCCTTCAGTTCGAGGATCTCGCCCTTAACGTCTACAGTGATCTTGCGCGACAAATCACCGCGGGCCACTGCCGTCGCCACTTCCGCAATGTTGCGCACCTGACCGGTCAAGTTGCTGGCCATCAGATTGACGTTGTCCGTTAAGTCTTTCCAAGTGCCCGCGCCGGGAACCTGCGCTTGCCCTCCCAGCTTTCCTTCGGTACCCACTTCGCGCGCGACTCGAGTAACCTCGCCAGCGAAGGCATTCAATTGATCCACCATCGTGTTGATGGTGTTCTTAAGTTCGAGAATTTCTCCCTTAACATCGACCGTAATTTTGCGCGACAGGTCGCCGCGAGCCACTGCGGTGGTCACCTCCGCGATATTGCGCACCTGGCCTGTCAGGTTTCCGGCCATTGAGTTCACCGAGTCGGTCAAGTCTTTCCAGGTGCCGGCCACTCCCGGCACGTTCGCTTGTCCGCCCAGTCGGCCCTCGGTACCCACCTCGCGGGCAACGCGGGTTACTTCACCAGCAAAGCGGTTGAGCTGATCGACCATGGTGTTCAGGGTTTCTTTCAGCTGCAGAATCTCGCCGCGCACATCCACCGTAATCTTGCGCGATAGGTCGCCGCTGGCGATCGCGGCGGCTACTTCTGCGATATTGCGGACTTGTCCAGTCAGGTTGCTGGCCATCAGGTTCACGTTGTCGGTGAGATCCTTCCAGGTGCCGGCCACGCCCGGTACTTGTGCCTGGCCGCCAAGCTTTCCTTCCGTGCCCACCTCGCGCGCCACACGAGTCACCTCGCCCGCGAACCCGTTCAACTGGTCCACCATCGTGTTAATCGTGTTCTTGAGTTCCAGGATTTCACCTTTCACGTCGACCGTGATCTTGCGCGATAGATCGCCGCGCGCCACCGCCGTAGTCACTTCCGCGATATTCCGCACTTGCGCCGTGAGGTTGCCGGCCATTGCATTGACCGAATCGGTGAGGTCCTTCCAGGTTCCAGCCACGCCCGGTACTACAGCTTGTCCACCAAGCTTCCCATCGGAGCCTACTTCGCGCGCCACCCGCGTGACTTCCGATGCAAAGGAGCGCAACTGGTCGACCATCGTGTTGATGGCTTCCTTCAGCTGCAATATTTCGCCGCGCACATCTACTGTGATCTTTCGCGAAAGGTCTCCGCTCGCGACTGCTGTGGCAACCTCGGCAATGTTGCGCACTTGTCCGGTGAGATTGCTAGCCATCGAATTCACCGAGTCGGTCAGATCCTTCCAGGTTCCCGCCACGCCGGGCACCTGCGCCTGGCCGCCAAGCTTGCCGTCGGTACCCACTTCGCGAGCGACCCGGGTGACTTCTGCCGTGAACACGCCCAACTGCTGAATCATGGTGTTGACGATACTGGCTGAGCGCATGAACTCGCCTTCCAATGGGCGTCCATCCACATCGAGCCTGACCGACTGCGTCAAATTCCCTTGCGCCACAGCTGCGATGGCGCGGGTGACCTCTGCCGTAGGTCGCAGCAGGTCGTCCACCAGGGCATTGACCGATACTTCCATTTCTCCCCACGCACCCCGCGGTTCTTGAAAGCGTACCCGCTCGCGGGTTTTGCCCTGTTTACCGACGACTTTTCCAACCCGCTTCAGTTCTTTTGCCATCTGCTGATTGGCGGCAGCGATCTCGTTGAAAGCGTCGGCAACCTTGCCTCCTAGTCCCGTCCAAGCAACGGGTAGCCGTACCGCGAAATCTCCATTCCGCATGGTTTGCAGAGCGTCCAAAATCATCGCCAGATCCGGGTCAATGGTTGCTGTGGAATGTCCGTTGCCCTTCGGAACCACAGTGGATGCAAGACTCGTGCCAGCGGTCGGTGCGACATTCGCATTTCTTTTCATAATGGGCGCCTGGAAGAATTACTAATTCACTGCGAACAAGAACTCGCTGCCCGGACCACGCCGAGCCAATGCAGACGTCTGCTCGCCAACTTCGATTCAAATACAGGTAATGGATTTTTTACCACCAGCCAAAACCAGGAGACTCTACAGTGTTTCCTGTATAGCCCGTCCATTTCTGCTGTAGTTCACCACACACAGACGCGGTGCCGAAGCCGGTTGCAGATCCCTCGATAAAGGACCGCGAGAAGCCACGAGTCCGTGCGATCACCTCGAAGCTAATGATCGCAGTGATCAATCCCAGTGATCAATTATGACCGTACCGCCGCACCTAAAAATCGTAGGGGACACGGCAGATTTCCATAAAGACTGGCGGTTGCTCCTTGGCGCGTTCGAACGAAACGGTCTTCGCCCTAGGTCCGAGAGCAGGAGGGACATTTCCAGCACGCCCGAAACGCAAAGCGCGGATTTCCACCAGCAACGCGAGCTCGCTCCCTACCATGCAAATGATTTTGGCCCAATTCAATAGCCGGCGTTCCTTGGTCGGATGCCCTGCTTTTCGGCCCGTATCGCGCTTGGCGGAGTCCAACTTCATCGTGTTTTGTGACGGCGGGGCAACCCTTGTTCCTCGATTGCTCTCCAAATAGTCAGCCCTGCGAAAACGTAGACGCTCCGGACGACTTTCCTCCTTCTCGCGGCGACGATGTTCTCAACGTTCGCGCTCCCGTTGGAACCTCACAGCTGCGACAGCGAGTGCGTAGTCTCAGTTTTTCGCGAAATGGAAGGTTTAACTTGAGAAACGATAGCAATAATTTTAATGTTTCCGGCATGCGGGGCACGTCTCTGCCCGCGAGGATGACGCTTCCGAAGAGGTTTGGTGTACGCGTTTGTTTCGCCAGTTTCTTGCCGACCGTCGCCCTCGGCCTTTTGTTGGTGGCGGCAGGTTGCGGTGGGGGCGCCGCAGCTCCCAAAGCTCTCCCTCCTGTGATCGCGGGCAGTACTGTCTCTGTTGCTGTTTCCCCTAATCCCTCGACCGTGCAGACGTTCGGCACGCAACAATTCTCAGCAACAGTCAAAGGTTCATCCAATTCTGCGGTAGCGTGGACATTGAAATGTGCATCTGGCGGGTCCGCGTGCGGAGCAATCTCGCAGGGCGGGTTCTACGCAGCCCCCAATTCTGTGCCGACAATAGCGCATAGCGACGGAGGCGTTGTCCCCGATACCGCGACGGTGGTAGCAACTTCTCAAGCCGATTCCACTGCTTCTGGAACCGTGTTGGTTACCATTCAGTCGCTCAACCAGCACGCTCAGACACTTCCCACGAAGCTCGGGGTTTCTGGAGGAAATGCCAATCAAATTTGTCCCCTGAGCGGCAGCCGGGTTGAGTGCTCGTCGGGCACGCTTGGATCTCTAGTCAGCCGCAACGGTAGGCAGTTCGTGCTCAGCAACAACCATGTCTTGGCGAGGAGTGACGACGGATCTGTCGGAGACTCTATCATCGAGCCCGGGCTGGTGGATGCAACTAACCCTTGCACGACCGTGGGAACAAGCTCCGTAGGAACGCTAGCGCAATTCTTTAACCTGCACACCGGCGCTGGAACTCCCGTGGATGCTGCCCTTGCTCAGGTGGAGGGCGGCATCGTAGATTCTTCGGGCTCGATCTTGGAACTCGGCTCAGCAGTGGTGAAGGGCGTACCTCAAGCTGGCGCGCCGGTACAAGGCTCGGGAATGTCCCCGTCGATTGGCGAGCATGTTGCCAAGAGCGGCCGGTCAACCGGGGTCACCTGCGGCGTCGTCGAAGCAGTGAACACTTCGGTCACGGTCGACTACATGTCGGGTTGCTCCAGCGCCACCTTTGCCAGAACCTATGGCGATGCCGTTATGATCTCCGGGACCGGATTTTCTGCGGAAGGCGACTCAGGTTCTCTGGTGGTTGATGGCAATAGTGCAACCCCGGTGGCGCTCCTTTTCGCAGGGGATGGCTCCTCGACCGTCACCAATCCGGTTCCTGATGTGCTGCAGGCTTTGGCCGACTCCAACGGCAACCGTCCAACTTTTGTTGGAGGTGGACCGCACCCGGTCGCGGCCTGCAATTTGCCGCCCCCAACAAGTCAAGGCGCGGCATCAACCACGTCGGTCGCAGTTTCAAATGACGCCTACCGGGTCGCCGCCAGAGCGCGTGACAAACATGCCCCGGAACTACTTTCGAACCCCGCTGTGAAGGCCATAGGCGTAGGGCCGAGTCTTGACGCTCCCGGGGAGGCTGCGGTGGTCCTGTTCGTTCGGAAGGGGACGTTACCCGAAGCCCTCCCGGCAAGCATTGAAGGTGTTCGCGGGCGTATTGTAGAAGCTCCCGACGACAATAACGATGTAGGAATTCTCGGCCCTGACGCAACCATAAAACGCCTGGACTCGGATGGGCATCGGCCTGCGGCAATGCCTACAACTTTAGCGATTGAGCGTGCGATGAGGGTGAAGGATCAGAGTGCAACCCAACTGATGCAAGATTTGGCCGTAAAAGGGGTTGGTGTGGGCACCAGCCTCGACGCTCCAGGGGAACCTGCCCTGATTTTGTATGTATTGAAGGGGAAGCCGCAAAGCACCATCGAGCCAACCATGGGCGGCGTGCGAATCCGAATCAAAGAAACCACGGGCTTCCGTGTAGGTTCGCGGAAAAAAGGCGTTTCGAAGGGCTGTCGCGGCCCAGTTCAGGTCGACGAGGGTGAACCACCGTCCGGTCCTGCGCTGCTGACTCGGCGTTAAAAGCCTTTACCAGTTTTGATCGCACCTAGCCGCGCCCGCGTCTGTTACGGTGGCGTCGCTCTTTCGCCCCTGCACGCCAGCCGCGCGACGCATCACACACCGCCGTCTCGGCTACCGCCAAACTCCAGCGGGAATACATCAAGCTCTGTATGTTCCCCACTGAGGTCCCCATTTAACGTTTTTCGTTGGTGGAGCTGCTGGTTCCGAGTCTCTTTTAGTTGTTTAGAAAGATCGGGCAGGTAGATCAGCCGCGGCCCCCGAGGAACTGGAATCGCACATGAAAACTCGTCGATTAATTTATTTTGTGATGGTGGGGGTCGTGATTTCGGCGGCAGTTCTCCTGACTGCCCAGAACCCCGGTTCATCCGCGCAGGACGTTCGGATTACGAACGGGCCGGTGATTGAGCGTGCCGACAGCACATCGGCCACCATTGCCTGGTCGACCAACCAGCCCTCCAGCAGCCGAATTTATTATGCTACGGACGCCAGCAACTTGACGGAGTTCGCCGAGTCCGAATATAGCCGTGACGCTTCTCACCGAGTAGAGATTCGCGGACTGAAGCCGAACACTACGTACTTTTTTCAGATTCAATCGGCGCGAGGCCAAGGCTCCAACTCGGCGAGGGGAGCCGGGGTGATGCGCTTTCGCACGCCCGGTGCCGGAGAGCAGCCCATCCGCAATCAAAAGGCAGAAGTTTACCTGAAAGAAAACTACGGCAGCGGCAAGGTGCGGATCACCAACGGTCCCGTCGTCG
>JBBQVN010000137.1:0-9927 GCA_038211475.1 Terriglobales bacterium
GACCACAAAGCCCACGCCGGGAGATCCGCCAGGCAGAGAGAAGTCGTCGCTCGGATACGCTGGATTGCTGAATCCCGGATCCTGCGTTGCCGTGCTGCCAGCATCTTCGCCTATTCCTTGCCAACCGCTGAACGTGGAGTAACTGGGCGCACCGCTGCACAGCGTGCCGCGACCGACGGTGGGCTGGGTATGAAATGCCTTCGAGTCTCCGTTGAACAGGCCATCGACCCGCCAATACAAGTTGCTCTGCCAGTTGTGCAGATCGGTTAGTGGGAAGCCGCAACTGTAAACGCATCCCTGCTGAACATAAAACGACGCTGTGGCGCTGCGGTCAAAATAAAGCAGGTTGTTGGTGGCGTCGAAATTTTTCACTGGCGACGCCGGGCACACGTTGTTCGCGTAGGGCGCGGTGTTGCTGATCATCCCCAAGTGCGAAAAGGCCAGGATGTTGTTTTTGATGGTGTTCTGTTGACTCGCGATTTGAGGACCGTTGGTAATCTTCACGTCTTCGCCGGAAACCCGGTACACCAGGTTGTTTTCAATGTCCACCAGGCCGGTCGCCGAATCCAGATAAATTCCGTGGCCGCCGTACCCGTCCGAATCGATGATGGAGGCATCCGAAGTGTCGTGCACCTTGTTGTTCAACACCCGATTTCCGGCTGGCGTAAAGCTGCTCCCTCCGGTGGAGAAGTAGATCGCGCCCCCGTCGTCGGTCACGCCTTGAAACAGGTCGTGCACGTGGTTGAAGCTCACGACATTGTTGAAGCTCCCCTTGGAACTGCTGGCCCCTGGCGCACAGGACGGCGGCACACAGATCTCGATTCCGCTGTGGTACCCATCGTAAATCGCATTATGGGTGTAAAGATTGTCGTGCCCGCTGCCTTGCACAATTCCCACCGCGCTGGGGAAGACCCGCGCAAAACCCTCGATCAGATTGTTTTGAATGGTGGTGAACTGCGCCACATTGGCATCAGTGTCGCTGATCGACGGAGCAAGTCCGACCCGAATCCCAATTCCTCCGATGTCATACAATGCACCATTTTGAAATGCGTTGTACGCCGTGGTCTGCGACGAACTCGTAGTCTTGAATTCAATTCCACTGCCTGCAGTTTCCGCAATGATGTCGCTATCGAAGGTGACATGCTGACAGTTGTTGCATACCACCGCTCCGGGAATCCCCACTTCCTGCTGCAGCGAGACATAGCCGGCGGACGGCAATACATAATCGTCATGTTCGAACGTCAGTCCCTTGAACGTCACATATTGCAGTCCGGTCGCGACCAATACCTGCGCCGATTGCGGGACCACCACTGTATCGGTGGGCGGGTACTCGTTCGAGTTTGCAAGATAGGTCAACTTCCAGGGAGTGGCCGAGCGATTTAGGAACCACTGTCCCGCCTGATTGAGATTGTCTTTTACGTTTTCGACCAGGTAGCGGTGGTTCTGTAAGAATCCATGCACCAGGAACAGCTGCTTCACCGGTCCGGTCATGTACACAATGTGATTCGGGCCGTCCACTGACTTGATGCGCATCTTCGGCACGGTCCACCACTCGAAATCCACCAGTTCGATATCGCCCTGGGGATACGGGGGATTCAGATTCGACCAGCTTGCGCTGATGTCTCCCGCCGCAAATTGAAAGCGGTCGAAACATTCCCAACCAGATCCCGCGATGTACGCCATACAATTTGGATCGGGTGCTGGCGAGGGCGGTGGCGAACCCTGTAGAAACACCGGGGATGCGATTCGCAGATAGTTGCCCAGCCCGGCTCCGGCCCGCGGCCGCAACCTGCGCTGCCCGTTGTAGAACAGGTTCTCAAAATTCGCTGTTCCACTAGGAAGGGTGGCTTGGAAGGTGTTGCCTCCCGCCGCCGTCCATCCTGTGACCAGCATTCCTCCGCTGATCGCCGGAACTTCATTGGGGTAGTTTTGCCAGTTCACCGCCAGCGTGGCCGAGCCGGAATCGGCGCTGCTAAAGCTGAGCGCTTGCTTATAATAATTGCCGCCCCGAATCAGTACGTTGACCGGAGCGGTGCGGCCCTGCGGGTTCGCCAGAATCGCCCGCACTGCCGTCTGCGCTTTTCCAATCGTGGCATAGGGACCATCGCTTAGCGATGCATTCGGTTCAAACAGGGTTCCCGACCACTGGTCGCTGCCGAGGGTGGAGACGTAGTAGTCGGCTGCGGGGCCAACATCCGTGGTCGCCGCCGGGCTGGCAATTCCACTCTGCGTTGCGGTTAGGGTCGCGCTGCCTTGCGCTACTCCAGTAACCGTTCCGCTGGCAACCGTTGCGGTTTTCGCGTCTGACGTGCTCCAGGCAGCCGTGTAGGTCACGTCATTGCTGGAACTATCACTGTACGTCGCGGTAGCAGCCAACTGGGTGGTTTTGCCGATTTTAACCTGGCTCGGGTTGGGAGTAATTGCCACTGAAACCAACGACGGGGGAGTCTTGGTAACGGTCAGCGTCGCCGAACCGTGCACGGCGCCGGACGTCGCTTTGATCGTCGCAACCCCCACCGCCACCGCTGTTGCTAGCCCGCCGGAGCTGACGGTAGCCGTGCTCCTCGCCGACGACGTCCAAGTCGCGCTGCTTGTAAGATTTGCCGTGGTGCCATCGGAATAAGTCCCAATCGCGGTGAATTGCTGCGTGCGAGCCGGAGCGATCGAGCTGGTCTTTGGACTCACGCTGATGGAGCTAAGCGTCAGAGTTGTTCCCGTACCGGTCAGCGTGGCCGTCTGCGGCGAATTGCTGGCATTGTCATTAAAAGTGAGAACGCCGGTTCGGGTTCCGGCCACCGTGGGCGTGAATATAACCGTAGCCAGGCAACTTGCGCCCGCCGCCAGTGTGCCGGGACTGATCGGGCAATTGGTGGTGTAGCTGTAGTCGCCGGACATGGTGATGCTGGTGATCGTCATCGCCGTCGCTTGATTGTTCATCAACGTCACAGCCTGCCCCAGGCTCGAGGTGCCGATGTTCTGGCTGGCGAAAGTCAGCGCGCTCGGGCTGGCCACTGCGTCCGCAACGCCGGTTCCACTCAGGCCAACCGAGGGACTATTGGCTGCGTTGTCGGAGATGGTGAGAGTCCCGCTGCGCAATCCGTTGACTGCAGGCGTGAAATATACCGTCACCGTGCACGTTCCTCCGCCCGCCAAAGTTTTGGGAGAGAGTGGGCAGGTCGTGGTCAGGGAATAATCGGTGGGCGATGCTGTGATCTTGGTGAAAGTCACAGCCGAGGTTTGGTTGTTGGTCACCGTGATGCTTTGGCCGGCGCTCTTGTGTCCGATCGCCTGGTTGCCAAATGCGAGGCTTACGGCCGACACCGTAACATCCTGAATGCCTGTGCCACTCAGGATCGAAGTCTGCGGACTGCTGGCCGCATCGTCAATCACGCTCAGCATCGCGATATTCGTGCCTAGCGTCGACGGCGTGAACACCGCCGAAATCGTACACGACCCATTGGCCTGGAGCTTCTGCGGGCTCAGAGGACAGGTGGTGGTGGTGGTGAAATCCTTTGCCGTAGTGGTGATGCTGGTGATGGTGACCGCGGTAGATTGCCCGTTGGTCAGGGTCAGCGTCATGGGAGCGCTGGCCACTCCCATGGCCTGGTTTCCGAATGACACGGTGGCCGGGGAGAGCGAAACGCCAGAACTGCCAAAGGCGCGCCCCGCAGAAAACAAACACAAAACGACTAGGCACAGCCTTTGGGCGGTCAACTTCATTTTTGCTCCCCTGAGGTAAGGACGCGCGGTCCGAGACATCTCGGGTCGGGCCGCCCGGGTGGTCCACATCTATTGCCCATCATACTCTGAAGCGAGTGATAGGGCTGGCCCAAATCGTTCCGTCTGACGACGAGGGTCTTCAACCCCCCACTGATGGAAGTGGGGCGAGCTCTCAAAAAAATGCGGGCCTGACCAGAGGTTGGCCGGGCCCGCGAAGCACTTCATACGACAGGGGAAAGCTGACGAATGTGAGTTGGCTCTAAGTGCTTACTGCTGATGCAGATGAGCAGCGTGCGAAGTTGCCGTCATCGAACTGAAGAACAGGAAAAAATTCGACGGCGCTTTGACCGCGCGACCTGCGCTGATCGCCGCGTTCAGTGCCTTCACGGAACTAATCCCAGTGCTGCCATCCTGGCCCGGCCAGTCGGTCTGGTCAAGGACCAGTACGGGCACGACTTGCCACCAGATTGGACTGGTAGTCAGATCGGCGTTGATCACTATATGGCTGTGGTTTGGCGTGGGAACGAAGACATTGGCAACCGGAGGCGGCAGGTAGCCTAACTCGACCAGCACGGGACCCAAATCCACGCGGGAGGCGTGCATGGTGCAGGTTCCGGGCGCGCTCTTGGGATCAGGGCACTGCGCATAGACCAGCGGGGTAGTCTTGAAAGCTTCCGGGACCGCTCCGAACAGGCTGATCAAGGTGCTGCCGAGGGTGGGTCCGCACAGCGTGCCGGTCACGACTCCGGTGCAGGAGATGGCGTCATTCGGATTCTGGTCGTTGTCCACCGAGAACATGGGAACCAGCACGAACAGCGGCTCGGTCGTGTTATTCGGATTCCCAACTACGCCCGGCGGGTTGATTTGCGGCTCGATGCCGGCCTGGCAAATCGGAGTCTGCATCTCGGCCGGATCCACCGCAGCCTTGATGCCGTTGAAATTAAGATCGAAGTTGGGCTGGTCGATGCAATCGAAATTCTGGGTATAGGTAAAGATGAGGGATTGACCTTCGCCAAAGCCAAAGGTTTGGTTCGGCTTCAATGTCGAGCTCTTTTGGGCTGATGCGCTCACCGCGATCAACGCCAGGGCCAAGCCCATCAAGGACTTGGAAAATGCGAACTTCATGACTTCCTCCGTTGGCCGCCCCTGGGGGCCGCTCTGCAATCAGTACGAGCCAAGGAGAAAGTTGGATGGGAGGGAAATAAAAAAATTCAGCGACCCGTCGTCGCGAAGTGGCGAAGGTCGCTAAATCTGTTTTTCGGAAAATGTGTGTTTCGAATCTGTGGTTCGCAGCGGAGCGCGGTCCCCGGGACAGTCGTGCTCGGCAAAATGAGGGGCGGTGCACTCAGTCGGTGTACTCCAGATCACCCGAGGCCGTCTCGCCCTATTCCACGGAGAACCGGAAAACCGTCTGCGAGTGAAACGTCTCCCCCGGTTTCAGCGTCGTCGTGGGGAATTCGGGGTGGTTGGGCGAATCCGGAAAATGCTGGGTCTCCAGGCAGAAGCCGTAGTGCAGCTGATACACATGGCCGTGTTTTCCTGTGACCGTCCCGTCCAAAAAGTTTCCCGAATAAAACTGCACCCCGGGCTGGGTGGTCAGCACTTCCAATACGCGCCCGCTTTTCGGATCGTGCGCTCGTGCGGCCAGCCGCAACTCGCCGGGCTTGCCATTCACCACAAAGTTGTGGTCCCAGCCGCGCGCCCGGGTCAACTGCTCGTACTTGTCATCAATGTGCAGCCCGATGGGCGTGGGCTTGGTCAAGTCCATGGGCGTCCCTTTGACCGAAAGCAGCTCGCCGGTAGGAATTAGGGTCGCATCCACCGGCGTAAACTTATCGGCCCGCAACATGATCTCCTGGGCCAGCACATCTCCGCGGCCTTCTCCCGCCAGGTTGAAGTAGGAATGATTCGTCAGGTTCAACACCGTGGGCTTGTCGGTAGTGGCGTGGTACTCAATCTCCAGTTCGTTCTTGTCGATGGGAAGTGTGTAAGTGACTTCCGCCTTCAAGTTACCCGGATAGCCCTCCTCCCCGTCCTTACTCATGTAAGTGAACTTCACCCCCGCCCCGTGCTTGGTCTCAAAGGGCTCGCCCTGCCACACTCTCTTGTCAAAGCCTTTGAGGCCGCCATGCAGGGAGTTCGGCCCATTGTTCTTAGCCAGTGTGTACTCCACCCCATTGAGCTTGAATTTGCCGTTGGCAATGCGGTTGCCATAACGTCCGACAATGGCTCCCAGGTAGGGGCTGTTATTTAAGTAGCCGTCGAAATTGTCGAACCCCAGCACTACGTCGTCCAGTTTGTTATTTTTGTCGGGGACCTGCAGCGACACGATGATCGCGCCGTAGGTCATGGCGCGCACTTCCATCCCGTGTTTGTTGGTCAGGGTATAAAGGTCCACTGCCTGACCGTCCTGAGTTTTTCCGAAGCCCTCGCTCTTGATCACGTGTGTCCCCTGCTGGTTCGCCGGTTTGTTATTTTTCGGAGTCTGTGAGAAAGCTGGCGCCGCCAAGCCCGCCAGCATCAGGCAAATCAAGCTCAGCCTGGTGGTGCGACCCGCTTTGTCTGAGAGTCTGAAAAACGGGCGAGAATAGGGGGAATGCTTTTGGCTGGATGGCATAGTCACCAGAAGAATACCACTGTTCGGATGCCCTGAACCTCTTCGGGCGGAATTGTTATCCCCCGAAAAACTATGGGTCTTTAAGTAACCTTTGCGCCTGGTCCACGTCATACAATGGACACTCGCCATGCTGATGCAGCTCGACAAACCCGCCGGCCGACGAAGAGAGCTGACATTCCTGTTCTCGCTTGGCCTGCATTGTCTGGTGTTGATTCTACTGCTGCATCGCGCGCAGCCGATTTTCGTGGCCCCTTCGTCTGTGCAGCGGGGCAACGGCCTGCACTCCTACGGCGTAGTGTATCTGGCCCAATCCAGCGCCGACCGCAGCAAGCCCGCGCCGGTCCTGCCAGATCGCGTGCGAACCTTATTGCCTTCCCTGGCCGCTACGGTGCAACCGAAGGCGCCTCCGACCCCGACTCCGGTCCCGCCTGGAGACAGCCCCGATGCCTCGGCCCGCGCCGGCAATCCATTCGGCTCGTTAGCCACCGGGCCTGCCGCCGGACAGGACGTGCGCCCGGCCTATCCCACAGTTTTCCCCGACCCTCCCATCTCGCGATGGGATTTCCCCTCTGGCCTTCAGGGCGATGTGATCGTAGAAGTCACCATTGATCGGTTCGGCAGCGTTGTGGAAACCAGGCTCTTGCAAGGCCTGCGGAGCGACGTTGACCAAAAGGTAATCGCGACGGTGCAGCATTGGCGGTACCATCCCGCCATGGTGGATGGCGAGCCTGTAGCCTCGCGAAACGATGTTCACTTTCACTACCCAGCGTGACGCGGTCGGGGGCGTACACGCCGCTCCTCAGTCGTCCGCTTTCACTCCCCCGCGCAGTTTCCACAAGATCTGCCGCAGCATTCCCAACCACAGTTCAACGTCCTTGGCCGGCAGGTTCAAGCGTCGAATCATGCGCCGCAATTTTTCTTCCACCAGGGTTTCCATCCCCGGATGCACATAGCCGCTGGCATGCAGACTTTCCAGACTCAGCCGGGTGATTCGCTCCAGTTCTCCCGCCGATGCCGGCTCCAGTTCTTTTGACGACGCTTCCGGTTGCGCCCCGCGCGCCAATTCATACAAGCAGATCGCCACCGCCTGTCCCAGGTTCATGGAGATATGTTCTTCGCGCGTGGGGATGCGCATGAGCCACTGGCAATGGCTCATGGCTTCATTGGAGAGGCCATATTTTTCCGAGCCAAACAACAGTGCGACCCGGCCTGAGAGCAGTTGCTGACGAATGATGCGGGCTCCCTCTTCCAGCGTCCGCAGGGGATGTTGCAGGTCGCGATGCCGCACCGCGGTCGTCCCGACTACCAGGGCACAATCCGCCACCGCTTCGGCGACCGTCGGAAATTCCTCCGCGCGCTGCAGCAGTTCGGCGGCCCCTACCGCGGAGCGCGCGGTGCGGAACCCCACGTCATACGGGTCCACCGCCCGGAAATGCAGAAAGCCAAAATTGCTCATGGCGCGCGCCGCCGCTCCCATGTTGAGCGGATTGCTCGGCTTCACCAGCAGCACACGCAAATTGTCGAATTCAGCGGGAACAGGCAATCAGTAGGACTCCGCAACCTGCAACAGAATACGCGGGAGTCGCCGCTTGCGGGAAGATGCCCAGGCTTTTTGTCCTCAGCGCGGGCGCGCCGAGCCAACTTCTTAAACACCCTCTTCAGTTAGGACTTCCTGTCGCGGCTTCGTTCGCTCGCGTAATAGTATGGAGGAACATCGGCGCGCTACACTACTGCCTGAAGTGCTCTCGCAGTCAGCTCGGAGGAGCCATGCACGTAGTTTCGGTCAATATCGGGATGCCGCGCGGAGTCGAGTGGAAAGGCAAGCGGGTCACGACCAGCATCTTCAAAGCTCCCGTGGAGGGAGCGATCGCAGTCAGAAGCCTGAACCTCGATGGCGACCGACAGGCGGACCTCTCCGTTCACGGTGGTCTCGAAAAAGCTGTTTATGCTTACCCCGTCGAACACTATGCAGATTGGCACGCTGAACTCCCAGGCGTGGACCTGCCCATGGGTATGTTCGGTGAAAATCTGACGATCGAAGGCCTCGGCGAAGACACGCTCCACATCGGAGACCAATTGCGGATCGGCTCCGCGCTTCTTATGGCGGTTCAGCCGCGGCTCCCCTGCTACAAATTGCAGCTCCGCTTCGATCGCGACGACATCCTCAAACGCTTTTTGCTCAGCGAGCGTAGCGGCTTCTATTTCTCCGTCGTCAGGGAGGGCGAATTCCGCGCTGGCGAATCGATAGAGGTCATGCGCCGCGACCCCGCCAGCATCTCCGTCGGCGACATTAACCGGCTCTTTCTCGGTCGCGCCTCGCGCCCCGATTTGCTGGAGCGTGCTCTCAACGTTGCCGCGCTCCCCACAAGTTGGCATGACACGCTGGTCGAGCGCTCCCAGCGCGGCCGGTAGCCGGCAGTGCGTTAGGCCGCCGTCTCCAGCAAATCCCCAATGCTCTTGCACAGAGACTCCGCGCCATCGCACTTTGACTGCACCGCGGACGCGCCGGCCGCCAGTGCTTCGCTCTCAATCTCAGAATTTAACAGGCTGGTAAACACCAGGATCGGCATACCGGGCTTCGACCGCTTCATTTCCCGGGCAGCCTCAAAGCCGTTCATGATGGGCATGCAAAGGTCGAGCAAAACCAGATCTGGGCTTAGTTGCAGCGCCATAGCCACACCTTCCCGGCCGTTCGCTGCCTCACCACAGACATTCCAGTCCGCGTGGTCTTCTAACACTTCACGAATCATTCGACGAACCAGGGAACTGTCGTCGACGATTAAGATATTTTTCACTGTGTCCTGATTCCATTGGGGTTTGAGTTCGGTTTACGTTCCTATTGTGAATTATTGTTGACCGCAGCCGCGTTCTCAATACTCCCCAAGCTGTATACCGCCATGGAATCCTCTTCAGATTGTGATAGGTGATTTGTAACTCGAGGTAGACAGGCGCGTCATTGGGTAGGCTAGCCTGCGGATTGCGGCTTGTTTTTTGATTGACAATGGCAGCTGCGACCGATAAAGTCTCAGCCCTCTGAGGCCCTTCAGCGCGTCGCGGTCATTTTGGGGAAGTGACTTAAGGTTCTATGTCCTGCGCCGTGGAGGCGATGAGCTAAAAAGTGTATATTATTGACCACAAGGGGAAACATCGGCCGCCTTTCCTACACGAGGAGGTAGTTCACGATGGGTGACACATTTCAGGTTCCGCCAATCGCTGAGGGGGCGCCGCAATTGCGGAAGCCCGCGCAGGCATGGGCCGAGAGCGGACCTCACCCCGGGCCGTTTCTGGATGCCTTGCAGGCTGCCGTGATCACTACGGACGGCGGAGGGACGATTACATACTGGAATCAGTTTGCCGAAGAGATGTATGGATGGCCTGCGCAAGACGTGGTTGGCCGGAACATCATGGAGGTCGCGGTAAGCCAGGAAACCGAAGAAGAAGCCGCAAAACACATGGCGCGGCTGAACTCCGGCAAGAACTGGTCGGGGGAATTCCAGGTTCGCTGCAAAGACGGAAGAAGTCTATCGGCTTTGGTGACGTTGAGTCCTCTACGAGACGCAAGCGGGGCGGTGACCGGCATCGTGGGTGTG
>JBBQVN010000138.1:0-9816 GCA_038211475.1 Terriglobales bacterium
AATCCAGCGCTCCAGCACCCGCCCCGACTCGCTGCGGACATCCTCCGCAAACACCACCACCACCAGCCGGTTGCGCACCTCTACACTAGCTTGATACGGAAGCCCCACCGGGAAAGTTCCCGCAGCGCGCAGTGGCAGGACCTGGCCATTGTCTCGCACCAGAGTTAGCGCTTCCTCCGCCACCTTCTGACCAAAGGCTATATTTTCTGGTATTGCTACTAATTGGTCTAACCGGCCCAGATCGACTAACCGCGCCTTCTGCAGGTCGAGTGAAGCTTTCAAGTCCAGCACCTTCAGCACCGACTCGTCCAGACGCGCCTGCGAGATCTCGCCGCTCTGCACCGCGGCTAGCATTGCTTTGTAGGACGCATCGAGGTCCGCGGGAATGATCAACAAATCGTTCCCCGCTTTGAACGCATCCACTGCGGCCCGCCCGACGTTGGGAGCGTACAGCCGGGTTAATCCCGCCATGTCCAGGGCATCGGTTACCACCAGGCCTTGGAATCCCAGCTTGTGCCTCAACAGATCCGTCACCACCGCTGCTGAGGTTGTCGCCACTCGATTCGGATCGGGCTCCAACGCTGGTGCCGTCACATGGGCCACCATTACCGCATCCACTCCGGCAGCGATCGCCCGCTGAAACGGCGGTAGCTCGACGCGCTCCAGGCGGGCCAAATCTCCATTCACTCGCGCCACTCCCAGATGGGAATCGCTGTCTGTGTCGCCATGTCCCGGAAAATGCTTCGCTGTGGCCAGCATGCTCGCTTGGTGCGCGCCCTTGATGTAGGCCGCAACCAGGTCCGCCACCTGCTGCGGATCCTCCCCGAAGGACCGCGTGTTGATTATCGGATTCGCCGGGTTGGAATTTACGTCGGCATCGGGAAAAAAATTCCAGTGCACTCCAATCGCGCGGGCCTCGACGCCTGTGATGCGCCCAAACGCCTCGGCATACTCTGGTTTCCCGGCGGCCCCAAACGCCATAGCATGAGGAAACACCGTCGTCCCGTTCAGCCGCATGGAAACGCCGCGCTCAAAGTCCGCTGCAACCAGCAGCGGCAGCACCGATTCACTCTGCAAGCGGTTCAGCAGCGCCGCCGCCTCATAAGGCTGGTTCTTCTGCAACAACCCGCTGTCCACATCAACCGTCATCGCCAGCGACCCAACGTGATATTTGCGGATCGAATCGCGCAATTGCAAATAGGCGGGGTCATTGGTGTTCAAGAACCTGGCCCGCACCCAGATCATGAACAACTGCCCAACCTTTTCCTCCAGGGTCAGCTTGCGCAGGGTCTTCTGCGCCCATTTTCGCCCTGAGTTATCCAAACGAATTTGCCCCGCCGTGGAGTATCGTTCGCGGGCAAAAGTGAGGCTGGCGGCCAGTAAGACGATCAGAATTATGGCGCGGCGCATGTCAAAAACCATACCAGATCACTCATATTCCTGGCCGTAACGACTCGAAACTATCTCCACTGCCTGCGCCGCCACTTCATCCCCGAAACCCTTGAGCCAATGAACTTCCGGTTCCTTGCGGAACCATGTCATCTGCCGCTTGGCGTAATTCCGGTGGGCCTGCTGCGCCTCCGCCAGTGCTGCTGCTTCGCTTATCTCGCCCCTTAGCACTCTCACTGCCTGCTTGTACCCGAGCGACGATAGCGGCCATGCTGCCGCTCCATATTTCTGCACGATTCCTCGCGTCTCGGCCACTAGTCCGGCCTCAAACATCAGGCGGGCCCTGTGGTTGATCCGCTCATACAACTGTGCGCGCTCAGGATCTAACCCCAACTGCAGAATGCGAAATCCTACCAGCGCGTCACGCCCTCTTTTCCACATCGTACTCAGGTTCTGGCGCGAAGCCAGGCACACCTCGATTGCGCGAATTACTTTTGCCGTATCGTTGGCATGAATTCTGGTAGCGGCCTCGCGATCCATTCGCCTCAACACACGGTGCAGGTATGCGGGTCCCTGTTCTGTTGCCCGCTCCCTCAACCGCTCCCGCAAATCTTCCGATCGTTGCGGCCCCGGGAACAGGCCCTCTAGCAGCGCCCTCAAGTAGAGTCCTGTGCCCCCGGCCACAATCGGGACCCTGCCACGACGATGAATCTCCTCAATCGCCGCCCGAGCTAGTCTCGCGTACTCGCCCGCCGTGACCTGGGCCAGCGGTTCCACCACGTCAATCAAATGATGCGGAACCAACTCTCGCTCTGCCGGCGATGGTTTCGCCGTGCCAATCTCAAACTCGCGATACATGGCTATGGAATCGCAACTCACGATTTCGCCGCCAAATTCCTGCGCCAACCGCAGCGCGAGGGCAGTTTTCCCGCTCGCCGTCGGGCCCAACACCACCAACAACAGCGGATCCGCGTTGTCCTCCAACTAGTGGAGGCTCCAGTTAATATTTTCCCAGTATCGAATCAGAGTGATAACCAGCAGCACAACCGCGACGATGAGCAATCCCGTGGCTTCCGCCGCATAGATGTGGTGGCGGTGAGAATGAGGTGTTCCTGTCTGGCTTGGGTCTTCGGGCTTCGTGAGATCAGCCACGCCTCTATTGTAGCGCTGGCTGCACGTTCAACACTCGGACATCTCTACTGCAACTCCCCCGAGTCCGGGTTGTAATAGAAGTGGAACCGCAGTCCCAAATAGTCTCCGCTAAATTCCTTGGGGAGAGGCGGGAACGGATGGGATGCCGTAATTGCTCCCCAAGCCGCGCGGTCCAGCGACACATCTCCCGAGCTTCCTTCCCACTGCATGCTGGCCACGCTTCCATCCTTCATGATGAAGAAGCGGATCGCTACCTTACCTTTTTTCAGAATGGGTGGCCGCGCCGACTCGGGAATGATGTTATACCAGTTACCCTTCACCACTTCTTTCACTCGGGCCAGATAAGGCCCGAAGTCCACGCCCCGCGTGTCGGTGATGATCTCTGCGCCCGACGCCGCCTTAAATCCTCCGCGCTGCGATAAGCCGTAGTCTCCGCCGTTTCCACCACCACTGAATCCGCCACGATTGGCCACCGACGCTCTTGCCGCTTGCTCAATCGCCGAGCCCGCTGACAGTCCCCCGCCGAAGTTCGGACGCGGCTGGGGCTTCTCGACAGGAGGAGCCTGCATCTGTGCGGTTTGGTTTGGAGCGGGTTCCTGATTCGGAGGCGAACTGCTTCCGCCTGCCTGCTGCGCCTCAGGTGGAGGTGACGCCGGAGTTTGCTGCCCGGCAGGTCCCTGCGGCCCCGGCCTGCCTGGACGCGATGCATCCAGAATTTTCTTCAATTCTTTCCGGTCCAACTGTGGCTTCTTGCTGGAGGCGATGCGGTCTTTGTCTGAAATCACGTCCGTTTTCGGGCGCTTCGTCACCGCTTGCTCGTCGGGAGGCAGTTCCAGATATGTCAAATCCTTTTGCCGGGTCAGGTCCGCAGGCGACATGGCCACAATCGTGTAACCGGGCAGCAATCGCGCCAGCTTGTCTGAGTTCACCAGCGTCATCACAATTACCATGTGAAAGATAACCGAAAGCCACAGCGCTTCTCGCTTGCGGGAGCGCGAAAGCTCATCCTGCATGTGAAGCAACAGGCTGGGAACTTCTTCGGCACTTACGTGCGAGGAGTTCAACCGTGCAAACTGGGCCGCGTCTGAGGCGACCTCGGGTGGGAGGGTTTCCCGTGGCGGAATTTGAGCGGTGGACATCGACAACAGTTAGATGCAATGAGGCACGACCGCTCCCCGCCGTACACAAATCTTTGCAAACAAGAGGACGCGCCAGTAACCCGCACACTGTTATTTTCGCATCTTTTGCGCCGAATGGCGAAAGCGAGCCTTCCCGCCGCGGCTACGAATCCGTTAGATTACGCGCAATATGCCTGGTGTGGGCTTCAATTTCCGCAACGATCTCCAGCCCCAGCGCCAATGCCCGCCGCCCGTCCTCCAGCGAAACCTCGGGCTGGGCGCGGCGACGCACTGCGTCCAGAAACGATTTCAGTTCGGCGTGCAGCGGTTCCTCGGCCACGATCGGCGGTTTAAACATGCCAATCTGAGGGTTCACCGATGGCGCGCCCTCCGGTTTGTCCCCCACGGAAAATACCATCGCATCCTGACGCTGATAATCGATCGACACATACTGGCGGGGTTGGAAGAACCGCAGCTTCCGCACCAGTTCCGTCGAAACCCGGCTTGCCGTCAAGTTCGCCACGCACCCCGACTCGAACTCCAACCGCACATTGGCAATGTCAGTCTTGGGCGACAAAATCGGCAGCCCCACCGCTCGGATTTCCTTCACCGGCGAGGTCACAAACTTCAGAACGATGTCCAAATCGTGGATCATCAGATCCAGCACCACATCAACGTCCAGGGATCGCGGAGTAAAGACGCTCAGCCGATGGACTTCAAAGAACATGGGTCGCGTGATTAGCGGCAGCGTGGCTCGAACCGCCGGATTGAACCGCTCCAGGTGCCCCACTTGCGCCACCCTTCCGCGCCGTCCCGCCAACTGAATCAATTCATCAGCCTGAGCGAGCGACGACGCCAATGGCTTCTCGATCAGCACATCCACGCCAGCCTGCATCAGTGCTGTGGCGGTTGCCAGATGATGCATCGTCGGCACTGACACCGACGCCGCATCCACTTTTTCCTCAGCCAGCAGCTTCTCGACTGACGCAAATGCGCGCGACCCAAACTCCGACGCCACTTTCTGCGCGCGCTCCAGATCGGCATCCACCACCCCCGCCAAATGCACCGCCTCGCCCTGCTGTTCAAGCTGGTGATAGACGCGCGCATGGTTCCGACCAAACGCGCCCACTCCAATCACCGCTGTCCGAATGGCTTCCACACTACCCCTTTTTCACAACTGCAATCTGTCCTGCGTGATACAGCACATGCTGCACCGCCCCATGCAGCATGTAATAGAACGTGTGGTAGTCCGGGTCCCGCCCCGGCACTTTTTCACCCAACCGCGCATCGGGAAACTTGGCCACCGCCGCCACTAATTCAGAATGAATTACCGCCAATTCCGCCTGGGCCTTTGCCCACGATTCTTCGGAAATGTCGGCTACCTGCGGGAAATTCTCGTCTTCGCCCGGTTCCCACTCCTCGCCCCGGATCCGTCGCAGCGCATACAAGTCCCACGCGCGAATATGCAGCACCAACTCCCAGATGGAGTGCGCTCCCGACTGCGGACGACGCGCGGCCACCGCCGCATTGACTCCGCGCAGAATCTCACTCAGCGACGGCCCATGCCACGCCGGTCCATCTATCGCACGCTGCAATTGATCCGCGATTCGCACCGTCTCAGACATCATGCTTCCCCTTGCTGCGTCCTATCTCTAGAACCATCTGCACGTTCGATTCAGCAACCGATCCCTACTCCGCCACCACACAAATCCCCGCTTCATCCGCGAGCTCGATGATCGCGTTCCCCTCCAGCAGCAAACACTTGCCCGCATCAAGCGCCAGGCAAAGCGCTCCGGCATCCCGCATCACAGCGATGGTCTTCACTCCAATCACCGGCACATCGAAACGCATATCTTGATTCGGCTTGGCAATCTTGACGACGGTCAGCGCCCGGTTCAAGGTGGACGCCTCGCCGGCCAGCGACCGCATCAACTCTCCCGCTCGCTCGATGGTCGCGTCCGTTCCCTCCATCGCTTCGACCGCCACGCATGCGGCTTCCGCGATTACTACCGTCTGTCCAATGTCGTACTGCCCCAAGTGCCGCGCGACGGTCCGACCATAGGCAATATCTTTCTGCTCTTGCCCGCTCGGCGCCCGCCTGGTCAACACGCCCGTCCGGGCTAGCAGTGGCTCCAGCAATGCCGTCGAACTCTCCAGCGCAATCCCTTCCTCTGCCAGCACTTTGGCGATGGCCCCCAGCAACGAATCCGTGTTGCGCGTTCCCAACGATAGCAGTAGCTTTGCGAGCCTCCAGTCTGGACGGATGCTGGAAAAAATCTGTTTATGTTTGACCTGCCCAGCCATCACCGCATGAGTCACGCCGGCGCTCTTGAACGTCTCAATCAATCGCGACAATTCCCCCAGCGACAGCCAATGCACTGCCGCTGCTCCACTCTTTTCAATGTCTGGGGAAGTCTCTTCTCGGACGGCTGCCACCACCACTTCATACCCCTGCGCCCGCGCTGCCTGCAGCACCAGAAAAGGGAACTTACCGTTGCCCGCGATGAGTCCGAGTTTTTTACCGGTGGATGCCACGGTGCGCACAAGTCTAGCACTGCGCCATCGGGCTGCAATGCCCGGGCCTAGCTGCCGCAATGCGGGGCGTTATAGCGGACGGCCTATTTCACCACTCCACGTTGAGAATCCTCAATAAACCGGATCAGCAAATCGACATCCTCGCCCCGGTCCGCCTCCTCCCTCAACTTCCCCAACGCTTGCGTAGTATTGAGTTTTGAGGCAAGCAGTACCCGGTAGGCGTGATGCAGCTGACGGATCCGCTCTTTGGAAAACCCCCGCCGCTCCAGCCCAATCGCGTTGACGCCATACGCCCGCGTCCCGCGCTCTGCCACCGTCTTCGAAAACGGCATCGTATCGCGAGTCACAATCGTGCCACCGCCAATATAGGCATGTGTCCCTACTCGGCAGAACTGGTGCACTGCCGAAAAAGCTCCAATCGTCGCATATTCATCGACGATCACGTGACCGGCCAGGGTGGCCGCATTGGCCATCAGCACATGATCTTGCAGTTCGCAGTCGTGCGCGATGTGGGCGTAGGCCATGATGAGCGAGTGGCTGCCAACGCGCGTCAATCCGCCGCCTTTCACCGTCCCGCGATGGATGGTCACGAACTCGCGGATCTGGTTGTGGTCGCCAATCTCTAACCGCGTGGCCTCGCCCCTATAGCTCAAGTCCTGCGGTGCCATGCCAATCGAGCAGAAGGGAAAGAAGTGATTGTGGGCGCCAATCTGCGTCGGCCCTTCTATCGCGACGTGCGACTCCAGGCGGCAGCCCTCGCCCAGTTCGACCCCGCCGCCGATCACGCAATACGGCCCAATCTCACAGGAGACATCAACTTTCGCCCGCGGATCAATGATGGCTGTGGAATGAATGGTCATGGTGATGCCGGTTTCCTCGCAGAGCGCGGCGCAGGGACTCTACTCTGCCCCATCGTCCTTTCCGGCCGCTTTTCCAGCGCTGTCCCGGTCCACCAAAGCACACGTAAGCGTCGCTTCGCAAACTCGCACGTCTCCCACGAAAGCTTTTCCTTCCATGCGCGCCGCATTCTCCCGCCACACCTTGACGTCGACTTCGATCCGCAGTTGATCTCCCGGCACCACCTGCCGCCGGAACCTTGCTTTCTCAATGCCTGTAAACACCATCAGCTTGGCGTCACGATCGTCGTATTCCTGCAGGAGCAGCGCCCCGCCCGCCTGCGCCATGGCTTCCACAATTAACACTCCCGGCATGATCGGCCGGCCTGGAAAATGCCCTTGAAAGAAAGGCTCGTTGAAGGTCACATTTTTCAGCGCCACCAACCTCTTTTGGCGCACGCACTCCACCACCCGGTCAATCATCAGGAATGGGTAGCGGTGCGGTAGTAGCTTGAAAATGTCATGAATGTCGAGGACAATCTTGTCGTCCTTAGGCAGTTCGGTCGTCTGTGTGGCGTCAGTCATGCGAGGCTCTCAATGGGCGGAAGAATATACTGTAGCGCATCTCGTGTTTCATCGCCGCATCAGAATTGAAAGCAGGTCCCGAATGCAAAAGACCCGGAACGCTCCACCCTCGCTCTCCGCCGCCAACTCTCCGGCCTACCTTGCTTATTTCAACGCTCGCCGTGATTCCCTGGTTGCCACCACCCGCGAATTGGTCGAAGCCGAGTCTCCCAGCGACCACAAACCATCGCTCGATGCTCTCGCCGGTTCGCTCGCGGGGGCTTTCGCCGATCGCGGCGCCAAAGTGACACTCCATCGGTCACGGACCGCTGGCAATCACGTGCAGGCGGATTTTCCCGGACGCTCCGGTGCACCCATCCTTCTCCTCGGCCATTACGACACGGTCTATCCGCTGGGGACTTTGGCTAATATGCCTTGCCGCGAGGTCAAGGGCCGTCTCACCGGCCCCGGCGTACTCGATATGAAATCCGGCATCGCGCTCATGCTCCATGCCGTCGCTGCGGTTCGGGAAATCGAAGGCGGGCTGCCTTGCCCGATCACAGTATTGCTTGTTTCCGACGAAGAGGTTGGCTCTGATTCCTCACGCAGCACCACTGAGAAACTGGCCCGGCGATCTCGCGCCGTCCTGGTGCTCGAGCCCTCCTACGGCCTGAATGGCGCTGTCAAGACTGCTCGTAAAGGGGTTGGAGAATACAAACTCAGCGTCAGCGGGAAGGCCGCCCACTCCGGCCTCGACTTCGAAAAAGGCGTTAACGCCATCCGCGAACTTGCCCGCCAGATCGAAAAAGTTTCCTCTTTCACCGACCTGCGCCGCGGCCTTACCGTCAATGTCGGACTGGTTGAAGGCGGCACTCGTGTCAACGTCGTCCCCGCCTCTGCATCCGCTACCGTGGACGTTCGCATTGCGCGCCTGAAAGATGCCGCCGGAATCGAACGCAAAATGCGCGGTCTCCGCCCCTTCGACCGCAAGTGCCAGTTGCAAGTCGAAGGTGGGATCAATCGTCCGCCCATGGAGCGCACTCCCGGCGTTGCTGCGCTTTACCAAAAGGCGGTTGGGCTTGCGCGTACTCTCGGGTGGAAGCTCGATGAAGCCGCCGTCGGTGGCGGTTCGGACGGCAACTTCACCGCTGCTCTAGGTGTTCCCACTCTTGACGGATTGGGCGGAGTCGGCGACGGCGCCCACGCCACTCACGAGCACATCCTGATCTCCGAACTCCCACGTCGCGCCGCCCTTCTCGCCCTTTTGCTCCGCTCGGTTTAACTCCGGGCGTCCCTGGTTACAGGGAGCTGAGCGAAGGGAATCCCGATCGCACGGCGATTCTCCGCTGACACTCAACTTGCTTTCCGTTACGATAGCTGCCATGAGCGAGCCGGCTGAAATCCCCAGTGTCGCGCCACGCAAGCCCAACTGGCCCGAAATCGTAATTGCCGTCGGCGTCCTTGTCGCCTTCTGCTACTTCGCCGAATGGGAACTCGCCGTCGTCCTGGTCTCGATCCTGCTGGCTTACATTCTCACGCCGGTCGTAGATTTGCTCTCATGGGCCAAAGTCCCCTCTGGCGTGGGCTCTGCCGTTGCGGTCTTGCTTTTGGTTTGCGCTGGCTATGGGATCGCGTATTTTTCATATAGTCAGGCGTCGTCATTCATCGACAACCTGCCCAAGTATTCCAAAGAGATTGGCTCTGTAGTGCGCCCCTTTCGCCAGCGCGCCGAAGCTTTCCAGCACAATACCGAAAGCGCTCTGAATGGAGCGGAATCTCCGGCCGCCGCTCCCGTTAACACCGTCCAGGTTCGCGCTCAGTCCAGTTGGACGGACCTGCTCACTCACGAGGTTGGTTCCTTCTCCCGTCAGGTGCTGGCTCTCTCCTTCATTCCCTTTTTGGTGTACTTCATGCTCACCTGGGGACATCACGCCCGCGCGGCCACTGTGATGCTTTTCAGCATGGAGAACCGCCATTCCGCCTACACCACGCTCGGACTGATTTCGAGCATGATCCGCAGCTTTATCCTGGGCAATTTCTTGGTTGGCTTATTTATTTCCGTGGTCAGTACTCTGGTTTTCGCAATGCTTCACGTTCCATTCTTCTATGTGGTGGGAGTGATCAGCGGTTTTCTCAGCCTCGTTCCTTACCTTGGCCTGCTTCTCGCCATGATTGCCCCGGTAACGGTCAGCCTGGGCCAGTTATCCTCCTCGAGCTTGTTG
>JBBQVN010000139.1:0-9766 GCA_038211475.1 Terriglobales bacterium
CCCTCGAACTCCTTGTCGAGCACCTTGATTTCAGTGAGCCACTTGCAACTGGCGGCGCCAATCCATCCCGGGACCAGCGCCCGCGCAGGAAATCCGTGATGCTTCATCAAAGCTGCCCCATTCATGTGAGTGGCCACCAGAGTGTCGGCGTCCATCGCTTTTTCCAGCGGAATGCTGCGAATGAAGGGAGGAACTTTCCCGGGCACTTCGTCGAGCCCGCGGAACATCACATGCTTGCCGGCAGGCTTCACACCGGCGCGCTGCAGCAACACCCGAAGTGGCGGCCCCGAGAACCTGGCGGTTCCGACCGCGCCTTTCCCCCACTGAACGCCGGGAACCTTCGGATTTTGCAACCCGCGGCCATTACCGGCGCACTCCAGGGTGTTGGTGACCGAGTGCGTTGCCAATTTGGAAAGCTCGACCAGCGAGATCGCATAAGGTTTCTCCACTTCCCCACTGATGCTCAGCTTCCACTCAGCGGGATCCAATGTGCTGGGCTCATGCATGTGATTGCGCACAAAGAAATGAGGGGTCGGAGTGATCCAGTCAGCGGCATACTCCACCGGCATCTCCAGGTCCAGGAAACGCATGGAACGCACGATCATGCCGTCTTTGCCAGGAATGGACAGCGCACTCTCGCCGGCCCAACTGAGCAGCGGACGGAATCCAAATGCCGTTGCCAATGCGGCGGAAGCGATCGCACCCGTGCCTGTCTGCAAAAACTGTCTGCGTGAATTCATAAGGCTAACGTCTGTCGCTCAATCTAATGCGCTGCAGTCCGAGAGTCAATGTGGCATCGCCCAGCATCATTGTCTAATTTTTCAAAGGACTTTTTTCATAAGCCGCAGCCCGCTTAAGGCCGAACCCTTTGCAATACCTCAGGATCGCCGCCAAACTTTAACCCGGTCGCGACTGCCTGCCTCAACTCCAACTTGCCCATGAGCAGGCCAAGTACCAGTTTAGGCGTCCCCTCGACCCATGCGTCGGGATGAAGCGCAGATCCGGGGCGCACCGTGACCGAACCATCGCCGACGGTTTGTACAACCAGTGGTTCAGCACCGATTCGAAGCTCGAGCGTGATCGGGCGGTGATCTGGGTCGTGGTCCTTCAAGTGAAGTTTGAGGGGAAGAGCCAGCCAGTGGCTGCAAAAGGCTTCCTTCTTACCGGGCTGGGCGAGTAGCGGCGCGCCCCAGCGCCCAAGGGCTTCAAGTACTGGCTCAAGTTCCCGACCGCGAGCCGTTAATTGAAAGAGGTTTGTGGCAATCGGGGGAGGCGCCATGTCACGGCTAACGATCCCCGCCTGCGCCAGCTCGTCTAGACGGTCCACGAGCAGGTTCGTGGGGATGCCGGGCAGACCATTCTTCAAGTCGGTATATCTACAGGCCCCGCGGATCAAGAGTTCCCGCACGATGAGGAGATTCCATCGATTGCCAACAATATCCAGCGCCTTGGCTAACCCACAGTACTGGTTGTAGGACCGCATGAGAGTACGATAGCGCCACGCTAAAACAAAGTCAACAGAGTACTTGACATTATCATGTCTTAGGTTTATAAACACAACATTGCGCTGAGCAACGGCGAATCTCCTAGGAATTGAGGACACTGCAAAATGAGCAACGACACGTTGGCAATCGCAAACAAGTACATCGCGGCATGGCGAGATAAGGACGCCGCTGGGTTGCGTGAACTGGTCCACGAGGACATTCGCTCCAAGGGCCCGACCTTCGAGGTACAGGGTCGCGAAGATTTCCTGGAGTCGTTCCGCAGACTCCTCCCAGTGATGGTCGAATTCCGTTTGCGATCTCTTTTCATCAACGCCAATCAAGCGATTTTCGTCTACGACTTTGTCTGCCCGGAGCCAATCGGCGTGAGCCGGGTGGCAGAGATGATTGCCATTGACGGAGGCAGAGTCAAGGAAGTCGAACTCTTCTACGACCCACGGCCATTCCTGCAGGCAGCCCAGAGCGCCAATCAGAAGCCATAGGCTTTCGCCGCCGAAACCGGCTAAATGACTGGCCACGGAAAGGGACTCCCCATGAAGACCGCTACTTTTCTACGACTCGCTGCGCTGCTGGCATTTCTGCAATTTTTCGCCCACGCGTTTCTGTTCGTGTCCTATGTGCCGAGCCACGGTCCGCTGGAAATTGCGACCGTGGAAGAGATGAAGTCGCATCTCTTCAAGTTCGGTGGGGTTGTCGCGCACAGCTACTGGGACCTCTACACCGGTTACGGCCTGATGGCCGCTCTTAACTGTCTGGTGGAAGTGGTGGTCTTCTGGCAATTGGCAGGTCTGGCAAGGAACAATGGCATGAAGATTCGACCGGTCGTGGCACTGTTCGCGGTAGCGAATCTCATTTACGCATTTCTAGTATGGAAGTACTTTTTCTTTGTGCCGCCGATGGTGGCCGATCTTCTGATTGCCACCATGCTCGCGATCGCTTGGGTGACAGCACGCACGAGCCAAGCATAATCCGGCCAAACCAGTCGATTGCAGAAACCGATTGCGGTCTAGCGCGCGTCGAGCAGCCGCGCCGTCTCAAGCACAGTGTTGCCCACGATCTCGAGACTCTTGGGACTGACCTTGTCCAGGGTATCCTGCGGGGTGTGGTGGAACACATTGTGGTAGCCGTAGTCCAGGTCAATCAGGTCGGCGCAGGGCACGCCGCGCTTCATGAAAGGGATGTGATCGTCCTCGACCGCGATCTCGCGTCCGAAGAAATGCGACTGATATCCCAAACTGGTGGCGGCCTGCAGCACCACATCTTCCAGCCATGGTGTCGACGAGCGATCCCGGTCTACGTTCAAGTCGGCATCGCCGATCATATCGGTGAGCAGAAACGCCTTGATCTGCTTCAGGGTTCCGTCTTTCGCCCACTTGTCGGCAAGGTGCCGTGTGCCATAAAGGCTGTCGCTGTCTGACCAGGTGCGCACCGCCTCTTCGCCATCGGTCCACAGCAGCCAGACACTGTAGCCGTCGCGTTTCTTGCCGCGAAGTTGATTGGCAATCTCCAGCAGCAGCGCGGTGGTCGATCCGCCGTCGTTCGCACCCACATACCCAACGTTGCGTAGCGGATAGTTGGTATCGTAATGTCCGGCGATGACGATGATGCCGTCTTTCGTTCCAGGATATTTGGCAATGATGTTGCGGACCGGGAACTTCCCTTCCACCGTATCCGCAGTGAAGGCGTCGTCCATGACCTCGTCGCCCTTCAAGTGCGCGAGGATGTAACTCTCCAGCTTTTTGTGAGCCTCGCTACCGATGGGCCGAGTGCCGAACCCGACGATTTCTCTGACGTACTGCATGGCCCGGGAAGCGTCGATGGCCGGCAGGGGCCGGGAGTCTGGCGGCGCGAGTATTGCGACGGCGGGCGACGATCTTTGGGTGGTAACCGTCGGCGGCACAGGCGGTTTGGCCTTCGCGCCGTCATCGTTGGAACATGCGCCGAGCAGAGCCAGCAAAACCGCACCCAGACTGCCTGCCATTTTTCCCCTCACCCTAGGCCTGTGCTTTCTTTGCGGCCTTCTCGGCTCTCGCTTTTCGCTGCGTGGGATGAACCAAGTGTGCAATCCCGATGCTGATCACATAGAGCCCCAGCATCGGCGCCGCCATCAAACACATGCTGAGGACGTCGGCTGAGGGCGTGACAATTCCAGCCACAATGAAAATCACCAGAATCGAGTAGCGCACATTCCGCCACATCCAGCCCGCGCTCACCACGCCCATCAGCGCCAGGAAAAATACCAGGATGGGTAACTCAAAAATCACACCTGTGCCCAAAATGACGGTCAAAAACAGTTGGGTGTACTCTCCGATGGTGATCATCGGTTGGAAGCGGGACCCAAACCCGATGAAGAACTCTAGAAAAACCGGATAAAGGACCCTGTAACCGAACCATCCTCCAGTCACGAACAGGCCCACAGTCGAGATCATGAACGGCACCACATACCGGCGTTCGTTCTTGTAGAGCCCCGGCGCGATGAAAGCCCACACCTGGTAGAGCACGATCGGCGAAGCCAGGAAGAGCCCGGCAATCAGTCCGATCTTAATGTAAAGGTTGAAGGGTTCGGTAGGATTCAGGTACACCAGCCGCTCGGGCAGATTGTGGCGATGAAGAGCATCGATGATCGGTTTCTGCATGAAGCCGTAGAGCCGGTCCACAAATGTCCAACCCACGCCAAAACATATGGCCACGGCGATGACGGAATACACCAGACGCCGTCTCAATTCCTCCAGGTGATCCAGAAAACTCATGCCGGGGAGCGTAGCCTCATCCGCAGCGGGCGTCCTGGGCTCAAGAGCGGTATCAAACATGCGGACCGACCTTGGGGGTGGTCACTGCCACGGTCTCTGCCTCAGAGTTGGCAGCAGTGTTGGCAGCAGTGTTGGCCGCAGCGTCCGGCGCCGGGTCCGGCTCGGCTGCAGCCTCCTTCGGTATTGGCAAATTCTCGCGTGGCACTGCACCGGCAGGCCCGATGGGTTCGGAAGTACTCGTCACGGTCGCGGCGCCAGCCAGAGACGCGGGCGGTTCGGTGGTCGACGGCAACTCGTCAACGTGCGCTCCTGAATAGGCTTGCGTCGCAGGCACGGGAGGCAAAATCGTGTTGCTCGTTTCGCGGTTCAGGTTCGAAATCTCACTCTCGATTTGCGACTTAAACTCATTGGAAGTGCGCTTGACGTCGTTCAGCAGTTTGCCGATTTGGCGGGCAATTTCCGGAAGTTTCTTGGGCCCGAAGATAATCAGGGCCAGAAGAAGCAAAAATATAGTTTCCGAAAAACTCATGGCTGTATCATATATGTTGAGAGGCGAGTATGGGGAGAGGCGAGCCAGCCAAAGTGGCTTGGACGGCTTCCGCTGCGAGCTGAATCGTGCGCCGAAGATGCGCCTTCGGGATAACCAAAGGCTGGTTTCGAACGTCCAATAATCAGGCAAATGGGGCGTGTTATACTTCGCCTAGGATGCGGGTCGCGGGGCATCTCGACGCCTTCCACCCCAAGGATCAATACAAATGGCTGGTAGTTCCCGTCGCTCTCTCTCACTCGTGGTTCTGGTTTTAGTAGCATGCGGATTCCTGGGTGTCCTGTTCGCGCAGAAAAATGCGCCGGAACCGACCGCGGACAGCGATTCGGAAGTGCGCGACAGCCTGAAGCAGTTTACTCAGGTTTACCAGATGGTGGAGCAAAACTACGCCGAGCCAGTGAGCGCCGACAAGGCAATCTACAATGGCGCCATTCCCGGCATGTTGCATCTGCTTGATCCCCATTCCACTTTCTTCGATCCGAAGTCGTACGCCCTGCTCCGCGAAGATCAGCGCGGCAAGTACTACGGCGTGGGTATGCAAGTTGGGCCGCGCAACAACAAAGTCATTGTGATTGCCCCGTTTGTCGGTTCGCCGGCCTATCGCGCGGGCATTCACCCCGGCGACATCATCATCGCCGTGGACGGCAAGCCGACTGACAATCTGAGCACCACCGATGTAGCCGACATGCTGAAGGGCCCCAAGGGAACGCAGGTTAAAATTTCCATGTTGCGCGAAGGCTCCGATAAAGCCCTGGACTTCGCCCTCATTCGCGACGAGATTCCCCGTTTCAGCGTGGACCTCCACTTCATGCTCCGCCCCGGGATCGGCTATATGCACGTTTCCAGCTTCAGCGAAACTACTGAGCACGAGGTGGGCGAGGCCCTGGACCAGATGGGCGACCTGAAGGGTCTGATTCTCGATCTTCGCCAGAACCCCGGCGGCCTGCTCAACGAAGGAGTGGGCGTCGCCGACAAGTTCCTGCGCAAAGGACAGTTGATCGTGTCGCATCACGGACGCTCCTCTCCGGAGAAGCGTTATTTTGCCACCCACGGCAACAATGGCAAGGACTATCCGCTGGTGGTGTTAGTCAACCGTGGCACAGCTTCGGCGGCAGAAATTGTTTCCGGCGCCATTCAGGACCATGACCGCGGCTTGATTGCGGGTGAGACCACGTTCGGCAAAGGCCTGGTCCAAACCGTGTATCCCCTGACTGAGAACACCGGTCTGGCACTTACCACTGCCAAGTACTACACCCCGAGCGGCCGATTGATTCAACGGGACTACTCTAATGTTTCGTTGTATGACTACTATTACAATCGCGAGGGCGAGGATAACAACGCGAACCACGAGGTTAAGCTCACTGACGGCGGACGCACGGTATATGGCGGCGGCGGTATCAACCCGGACGTCAAGATTCCTCCGCAGAAAAGCAACAAGTTCCAGGATCAACTTCTCCAGCATTACGCGTTCTTCAATTTTTCTAAGCACTACATGGTGAACCACCATCCCACTAAGACCTTAGAGGTGGACGACGCTCTGCTGCAGGAGTTCCGCAAATTTATGGACGAAGAAAAGATCCCCTACACCGAGGCGGAGCTTTTGGAGAACAACGATTGGGTCCGGGCCAGCATCAAGAGCGAGATTTTTGTAGCTGCCTTCGGTCAGGAAGAAGGTCTCAAGGTACGGGCGGAAGCGGATCAGGAGATCCTCAAGGGGTTGGAATTGCTGCCCCAAGCCCGCGCGTTGACGGATAACGCTCGCAAGGTGATTGCTGAACGCAGCGCCGCCTCTGCGGCGTCGGTCGTCAGATAGACTGCCGCTTAGTTTTGCGCGAAAGGCCCGGTCTGCCGGGCCTTTGCCATTTTAGGATCGTTTCTATTCATTATGAACTTCCTCAGCCCGTGGTTGCCGGCCTTGGTAGTAGCGGCGCTCGCCGGTTGGACGGATTGGAAATCCCGTCGCGTCCCTAACTGGCTCACGGTCAGCGGAGCTCTGGCGGGGTTAGCCACCAATGCCGCGTTGCACGGGTGGAAGGGTTTGCAGTTCGCGGTGCTCGGAGCTCTGCTTGGACTGGTCCTGCTTCTTCCCTTGGTGGCGATTCGCGCTGTGGGCGCCGGCGATTGGAAACTGGTGGGCGCTCTCGGCGCTTGTCTGGCTCCGTCCTTATTAATTACGGTTCTGGTCGCAAGCATTTTCACCGCCGGCCTGATGGCGCTCGCCCAGGTCATCTGGTCGGGACGGCTGCGTCAAACCCTGATGAATATGGTCCGCATACTCGCGGCACTGGCCACTCTTCGCCTGCCGCCGCAAGAATTTTCGCTGGACAACCCACAGGCGACTAAAATTCCCTTTGGGGTTGCAGTCGCGGTCGGCGTGTTCCTCTGCGCCCTGGCCCGCGCCGGAAGACAGCTATAACTTTGCGAGACTATTGCGAGATTGAGATACGAGACTCGATGAAGGATACGATTTATCAAAGCGACCGGGGATCCCAGATCGCGGAGGCGGCGTTAGTGCTGCCGCTGGTCTTCTTATTCATGCTCGGCATCTTCTGGTTCGGCCGGGCCTATAGCATTTACGCCACGCTAACTCACGCGGCCCGCGAGGGCAATCGGCTGTCCACGCAAGCGCTCTGTGCGACCTGCGGGAACACCGTAGCGACGGCGGATAGTATTGCCGATCGCATCTCCGCCACATTGCTGGCGGCCCATCTCGATCCCGCTCAAGTAACTTCACAACCAGCGTCGGTGTGCGCTTGCTCCAACCAGAGTTGCGGTGGGTCCTACGTCGCTTGCGAGGCAGTCAGCGGAGGCAAGGCCCAGGTCTGCATTCAGGACAACGTGGCCTTGTACTCGTATCCGGGCTCCATCGCTCCCTGCGGCAACATGATCAGCCTGCAGTATCCGTTTCAGGTGCATCTTCCCTTCACTTCATTCAACTTGGAAAAAATCAACATTCGTACCCAGGTGCAAATGGGAGGAAATAACTAATGCCTCTCGGACTTTCTGCGGCGCGACTCAGAATCCGATCGTGTATTTGGAAGTCCTGCATCCCGCGTTCTTGGATGAACAGCTCCTGGATTCGGAGCACCGCCGGAACCCAGATGGCTGAGTTGGCCGTCGCCCTGCCCTTGTTGGTGGTGTTCGTCGTGGGCATCTATGATTTCGGCACCGCTCTGGATACCAAGCAGAAGCTTGCCAATGCCGTAGCCGAGGGCGCACGCATTGGAGCCCTCACCCCGCTGAACGACCTGAGCAATTCCCTTCCGTCCTCAGTGGGAGGAATTCGCAACGTCGTGTCCGCCTATCTTTTAGCCGCAAAGCTCAACGACTGCGGCCTCTCCACCATATCGGGTCCGAGTGCTCTCCCCGACGCCACTTGGCAATATGTCAGTGGCGGCAATGGCTGCGCAGGAAGCGTGACGCTCACCATCCAGCGCGCCTACTCACCAGCAGCGAATCTGGGGGAAGAAGGTACGAGCGGCGCTTCGGTGAAACTGGTCAGCACGCAGGTCAGCATCAGCTATCCTTATGCGTGGCGGTTCAACAGTGTGATCACGCTGCTGGTGCCGGGGGCGGGCTATGCAGCCGTCACCCAGATCACCAGTAGCGCTACCATGCTCGACCAAAGTTAGCGTCGGGCAGCATCAGGCGCGGCGCAACGCTATGAAAACCATGCGGCATACAAGCCGGGGTTGGAGCAAACACCGGCGCAGGGTTCGGCGCGAGGCTCGGGTCGGGGACCGGCGCGGAGAGCGCGGCGTCACCATGTTGCTGGTGGCGGTGGCCATGGTCTCCATCGTCGCCATGGCTGCATTGGCGATCGACGTCATCACTCTTTACGTTGCCAAGGTGGAGGCCCAGCGTGCCGCCGATGCCGCCGCCATGGCGGGCGCTAAAGCGCTGGTCGCTGGCGGAGTGACTGGGGATCCGAGCAATGCTTTCTCTACCTGGCAATCGGCATGCGGCATTGCCGCCAAGCAAGCGCAAGCCGTTGCAGAGATGAATTCCATGGGCGGGGCCGTCCTCACCGAGAGTAATATAAGTATCAGCTTTCCTAACGCACCCAGCACAACGGATTGTTCGGGATCGAACCAAGTTTTCGGAATCAATCCTCAGATCCAGGTGGTGGTGCAGCGCCAGGACCTGCCGGTTTTCTTTGCCCGCATTTTCGCCCGCTCCGCGAGTACCATCACCGCCACCGCGACCGCCGAAGCCCTGAATCCCTCGAATTCGTCTTCGGTGAGCGCCGACGGCACGACCATCCCCATCTCGCCAAGGTGCGTGAAGCCCTGGTTGATTCCCAACCTGGATCCGAACCACGTCTCGACGACCACTTCGCAGCCTATGCCGTTTGTTGACACCGTAAGCGGGGCGATCATAAATCGCGGTTCGCACGGGGGAGTGATCGGAGAAGGCTTAATCCTGCAGCCCGACTGCGGAACGCCTGGTTGCGTTTTCATTAATCCACCGACCGCCGGCCTTTACCTCCCCGCTTATGCACCCCCAGATAGCAATAATTATTGCCCACTAACAGTAGGAAGCAGTGATTACGAGCAGGCTATTGCATGCTGCAGCAATGTCGCTTACACCTGCGGTGCCAACGGCGCTCAAGCCGACCTCACTACGCAAGGCGCGACCCTGGCCTCCTACGTCCAAAACGGAGTCATGAATTTAATTGCCGGCGGGGCGGGCAGCGGACAGGACACCTTGCTCGCATCCTCTCCTCTACAGGTGCTTGCCGGGGCTGGCAGCCCATTGGTCCAATCAGGGGTAGTGAGCACAGGGGACCAAGTCACCTCCAGCCTCTCCATCGTGACCGTGCCCATCTACGACGGTGCGACAATTCTTGTGGGCACTTCGCAACCCCCGGTCAACGTGGTCGGCTTTGCGCAGTTATTTTTGGAAGACGCGGATAGCAGTGGCAAGATCACAGCCACTGTGCTCAATGTCTCCGGTTGCATCATGGG
>JBBQVN010000140.1:0-9648 GCA_038211475.1 Terriglobales bacterium
GGGTACCACTCGGTACCGAAGGGGATGTACACGCGCATGCCCCAACCTTCCTTTACCAAGCTGGCTTGCAGGTCGCGGCGAATGCCGTGCAGCATCTGGAATTCGAATGCGTCGCGGGGAATCTTCTCTGCAGTGGCAAAGGCTTTGGCAACTTCAATGATGTTTTCGTCATGGGTGGCCAGTCCGTGATAGACGCCGCTCTTCATCATCGTCTTCATCAGCTTGATGTAGTTGGCGTCTACTTCCGACTTCGCCTGGAAAGCGATGTCAGGCGGCTCCTTGTATGCGCCTTTGCAGAGGCGAATGCGGATTCTATCGGCCAACAACTTGTCGACATCACTCTCAGCGCGGCGCATGTAAGACTGTATGACCGCCCCGACGTGGTTCTGGTTCCCCGGTTGGCGATGCAATTCGTGCACGAAGTCGAGCGTGCGCTGGGTGTAGGACGAACCTTCCATATCCACGCGGACAAAATTGGGCGGGGTCATGGCGACGGCTTTGGCTACTAGGCCCTGCACCAGTTCGCGGGCCAGCGACTCGGAAACGTCGAAGCCCATGTGAGTGAGCTTGACGCTGATGTTGGCGTTGAGCTTGTTGGTGGCGATCTGGTCAAGCAGTTGGTGATAGAGGTGAGCGCTGGCGCGGGCCTCCTCGGCGTTGGTGACATTCTCGCCGAGGTTGTCCACGGAGACGCCGGCACCGGCGCGATTCACGGCGGCAGCAGCACGCAGGGCGTCTTCGATCTGGGTTCCGGCCACAAAGCGAGTGGAAGTGCGCTGGCCGATGGCAGAGCGTTCGGCGACGCCGCGGAGCCACTTGCTTTCGGAAAGGGCAATGAAGAAGGCCCTCAGCATGAGGCTGCTCCGAGCGGGTGATGACGGTCAATGCCAGCGTGCATGGGCACCTTAAATTTGTACCACAAACGTCGAGGAGCAGAGGTGATGGGCGTCACCGAGAGAAGGAATGGTTTGCAAGTGGCGGGTCTGGCTCGCCTGCTTCGGCTCGCCTGCTTCGGCTCGTTGCTTCGGCTCGTGTAATCCGACTCATGTAAAACCTGCTCGTGTAAAATAGAGGTTTAGCTTCGGCACCCATTGCTATGAACATTCCTACCATTCAAGCGGCTCTGCGCGAGAAGAAGATTGCGGCCTGGCTATTTTGCGACCACCACCATCGCGACCCGATAGCCTACCGTGTGTTGGGTTTGCCCGCGAATTCGATGGTGACGCGGCGTTGGTTCTACGTGGTTCCGGCGGAGGGCGAGCCTCAGAAGCTGGTGCATCGCATCGAGGCTGGGCACCTGGATACGCTGCCGGGCGCGAAGATCCAGTATTCCGGCTGGCAAGAGCTGTTTGAGAAACTGAAGACGATGCTCGCGCCGTATCGCGATGTCGCCATGCAGTACTCGGAAAACAACTTGATTTTCACGGTTTCGCTGGTGGATGCCGGAACGATTGAGTTGATCCGGAGTTTTGGCAACAACGTTGTCAGTTCCGCGGACCTGGTGGCGAAGTTTGAAGCGACGCTGACGGACGAGCAGATCCAGACCCACTTTGCGGCGCGCGATGCGGTGGATGCGATTATAGCTGCGGCGTTTCAGGAAATAGGGCGGCGAGTGCGCAACGGCGGCACCCATGAGTACGAAATTCAGCAGTGGTTTATGGAGCAGTTTGCCCGCGAAAATCTGGTGACCGATGACGCTCCGGTGGTGGCAGTGAACAAGAACGCAAGCAATCCGCACTACGGGCCCAGCGCGGGCGTCTCATCGCCCATCCGGGAAGGCGACTGGGTATTGCTGGACGTTTGGGCGAAGAAGAACACGCCCAACGCGGTTTACTACGACATCACGTGGACCGGGGTGGTGGGCAAAACGGCTTCTGCCCGGCAGCAGGAAATTTTCGGCATCGTGACGGCAGCGCGAGATATCGGCGCCAAGACCGCAATCGACGGCGCGGCCTCGGGACGCCCGACGGCGGGCTGGGAAGTGGATCGCGCGGTGCGGGACTACATCGACGGCCAGGGATTTGGCGAATACTTCATCCACCGCACCGGACACTCGATTGGCACCGATATCCACTCCAACGGCGCCAACATGGACGACCTGGAGATCCATGATGTGCGGCAGATCCTGCCCAATTCGTGTTTCTCGATTGAGCCGGGGATTTACCTGCCGGAGTTTGGGGTGCGCAGCGAAGTGAATGTGCTGGTGCGGCAGGGAGCGGCGGAAGTAACGGGAAAAATTCAACGCGAGATTGTTCTCATCTAGATGGCAAATTCTACAGTCGTAAAAACCTCTCCGGCGGTAGTGCCCGGGAATATGGCGATTCTGGCCCCGGTCGTGGGCTGGCTGGTGCCGGGCGGCGGACACCTCATTCAGAAAAGATGGGGACGCGGAGCGTTGCTGTTTGTCTCGATCACGGCAATGTTTTTCATTGGGCTGGCGATGCAGGGTCACATCTATAAACCGAATGGCGGCGACATTCTGGACATGCTGGGATTCGTTGGCGATCTGGGCGCGGGCATTCTGTACTTCCTGGCTCGCTCCATGGACTGGGGAGTAAACGCGGTGGCGCACGCCACGGGGGACTATGGGACGAAATTTATCATCGTGGCGGGGCTGCTGAACATCGTCAGCATAGCGGATGCGCACCACATCGCCATTGGAAAGAAGCCATAACGATGGAACTGACCCATTTTTCGGCGGCGGTGGTGTTTGCGTTGTTTGCCTCGGTGGTATTTGGCATCACGCAACGGAATACGACGTCCGAACAGGTTCGCTACGGAGTGAAGTGCTTCGTGTATTTCGTGGGCGGAGTGTTTTTGGCGGCATGGGCGATGTGGTTAATTCGGCGATAGAGCCGCCACGAGTTCGTGCGCAATTTGCTGCGAGCATCACACCAACAGCCTCAGCCTTCCCAAACAAAAGCCTCGAAAATCCTGCCCGTTTGAAATCCCATGTGGCGGTAGAGTTCAACGGCGCGGTGGTTCGCTTCGGTTACGGTGAGGGTGACGGCGGAGAAGTTGCGGGCGCGAAGATTTTCCGCGGAGGCCGCCAGCAGCGCCTCACCGATGCCTCGGGAGCGGAACTCAGGCAGCACGCAGACCTGGGTCATGTGCCCCACGTCGTGGCGGACGCGCGAGCACAGAGCGACGCCAATCAGGTGGCGGGTGAAACGATGGACCGCGACCCATGAGGATGGGGCATCAAACACGCCGCATCCGGGGAAGCGCACGATGTTATTGAGGAAGCGGAGCGCGCCGCTAAGGGTGCGATATTGGTCGTTGATGGTGGAATCCACGTGGCCGCGATAGGCGGCGGTGATGACTGCGGCGGCACTCTGGTAGTAAGTTTCAGCCCAGGGCCGGATTTCGATCTCCGGAGCGAGCGCGGCGGGGCCGAGATTGGCCGGGAGCGGCAGGGTCATGAAGATTCGGAGATGCCGCGAGAATCCCTGCTGCAAGAACGGTTGCGAGATGATGCCGGCTTCCTGCACCAGCAGCTGCGCCTCCACGCGATGAATGCCGGGAGACTGCTGCAGAGTTTCGATGACATGGGTCAGGAGCAGGGCCTCGACCTCATGCGGAGCGGACAGCCGGCTGCCGTTGGCCACGAAGAGATCGCCAATCACGCCCTTGTTGCCTTCATAGACGAAGAACGAGTAGCCGAAGACCTGTCCGCGCTCGACGGCGGCGTATCCGGGCAGAATCTTGGAGTCGAGGTAGCGCAGGACCATCTCGGCGGAACTGGAGTAGTCCCAGGCGAGGCGCTCGGCCCACACCCGCGATTCCTCCTCGAGCAGAGGGCGTAGGTCGTCAGACGAAAAGTGGCGGAGGTCGAGAATTTCCACGAAGGATCGACGCGGCATCAACCCGCGCGGGTGAAAGGCAAGTCTAGAGCTTGGGCGGGGACGGAAGCAATGTGGGGAACATGGGGCGGCAACATTAGGGCGGCAACATCCGGCGGCGGCGATACTAGGGCATCGGCATGTCGTGAGCGGGAGCCGCTCCGGGGGCGGAGACCCAGAAATATTCGAGGTGCTGCGCGGGAATCGCGCCGAGATGGGAGACGCGCCGGCCCACCGTATATTTCTGGAATTCGGATTGGGAGTTTTCGCGCGACACCAGCAGGTGCTGACCCGGGGGCGTTTGTCCTCGCTCATAACGCTCGACGGGATGGTTCAGGTAGAACTCCAGGCCGTATTCCTGTTCACGATTGGTGTGGAAGACGGCGAGCGGCAAGGGCGCGGTCTGAACGCGGAGGATTTCCACTGCGATGGGGCGGGCGGAGAGCCTGGCATCGAGGGCGGGAGTGGCGATGCGCAGAACGGCTCCGACGGCAATGACTACAGGGATGAGGGTGACGAAGCGAAACATTCGCAGACCGCCGCGAGTGGAGAGGGTCAGAGCGACGCCGGCGGCTAGAATCAGTGCGATGACGGAAGCTACCAGCAAAGCGCGGCCTGCAATCCTCTGGTGAAACAGGAAGTACTGCACCAGCAGCGCAAAGAAGACGGGAGCGGCGGCCAGGAGTCCGTGGAGCGCAGCTTGCCAGAACGGGATGCGGTCTTCGTTTTGCGAGTGGCGGCGCAGGTAGTCGGCCAGGAGAAGCGGAACGGCGGGGACAGCGGGAAGGATGTAACCGGGCAACTTCGACTGCGACAGGCTGAAGAAGACCACTGGCAGGACGAGCCAGAGGAGTAGAAAAATATTCCAGCTGTCTTCGGGATTGGAGTCGCGTCCGCGGCTGGCCCAAGCGGCGCGGGCGGCTTCCGCTTTCGCAAGCCCGCCGAACAAAAGCCACGGCATCAGGCTCAACGCCATCGTCGGAATGTAGTACCAGAAGGGCTGAGAGTGATGGTAGAGGTTGCTGCCAAAGCGAGCGAGGTTGTGCTGCCAGAGAAAGACGCGTGCGAATTCAGGGTTGCGAAGCTGCACCAGGACATACCAAGGCAGCGCGACCGCGAGGAACACGGCAATTCCGGGAAGCCACAGAGTGCGCCAGACAATTCGCCAATTCCGTTGCGATGCGGCGAAGGCGACTATGATGACCGCGGCGAGGAAGGGGGCGATGGGGCCCTTGGCCAGGGTGCCCAGGGCGGCGAAAGCGTAGAACGCCGCGAGATATCCGCGGCGGCCAGATTGGTGCCACGCGTACCAGCAAAGCAGTGCGAGAGTGAACATCGCCGTGAGCGGCATATCGGTGGAGGCGGCTCGAGCGAATCCGATGGTTGCGGCGCAGGAGGCAGTCATTAGAGCGCCGTCAATCTCAGAGCCTGGCCGGAACCGGCGCAGAAACAGATAGATCGCAACCACCATCAGGGTGGCGTCGAGCGCGGAGGGCACGCGGGCGGCCCAGTCGCTGACGCCGAACAAACTGTAGGAGATCATGGCCTCCCAGTAGTAGAGGGCCGGCTTTTCGAGCCAGGGCTGGCCATTCAAGACAGGCGTGATCCAATCATGGCGGCCGAGCATCTCGCGCGCAATTTGCGCGTAGCGAGGTTCATCCGCGCCGACCAGGCCAAAGCTGCCCAGTCCGAAGAAAAACAGGAACCCGCAGAAGCCGAGGAGCAGGATCGCGTCAGTGCGGGTGCGGTTGGTCACGGTATCAATTCAGTGTAAACGGGGCGCAAATGGGGCGTGATTCTACTCGCGGGCTTTGGAGCGAACAATGGCATAAAGACTAACCAGGGCCCATGTGGTTTCAAGGACAACGAATCCCAGCTGGAAGGGACGAAAGGCGATGTAGGCCAGGATTCCAGAGCCCAGCACGTTGAGTACGTTGTAAGCGGTCTTGCGCGAACTCATCCATCCCATTTGGTGGCCAATGTAAGCCACCAGGATGAGCAACGCGCCGGCGAACGATATGAGCTGTTGGGATGGGGATGGGCTCATAGCAGGCGCTCGCCCAGCCGCACTTGCGCCAGTATGCGGGCGACAGCCACAGAGAGTGGACCTTCCAGAGAACATCCGCCGGCACACTGGTGTCCGCCGCCACCGAATTGCTCGGCCACGGAGGCAACATTGAGGCCGCCTTTGCTACGCAGGCTGACGCGGTAGCGGCGGTCTGGCAGCTCGCGAAAAAAAACCGCCACCTCGACATCCTGAATGGAGAGCGCGTAGTTCACCAGACCTTCGCAGTCTTCCTCGCGAGCGCCGCAGCGTTCCATTTGCTCTTGTGTCACCCAAATCCACGCCAGTGGACCTTCGCGATGCAAATTGGAAAGAGCCGCGCCGAGCAAGCGCATTTTGGCGGTGGAATGAGCGAAATAGATGTTGCGGGCGCAGCGGACGGGATCAGCGCCGGCCTTCGCAAGTTCGTGGGCCAGGGCGAAGGTGTGTGCGTCGGTCCCCTGAAACATGAAGGAGCCGGTATCGGTCATCAGCGCGGTGTAGAGGCAGGTGGCGACCTCAGGCTCGATGGGGACACCGATCGCTTGCGCCAGATGGTACACCATCTCGCCGGTGGCGACGGCGCGTGGATCGATCCAGTTGACATGCGCGTACTCGCGACCGCTGAGGTGATGATCAATGTTGATAAGGAATTTTTTTTCCAGGCCGGTGAGGCGGGTTCGCTGCACGCCGTCGCATTCGAGGATGATGGCCGCGTCATAGTCGCCGTTGATCTGGCTGGCGGTGCGGACGCGATCGGCGAACGGCAGAGTGCGATAGATGCGGGGCACGCCGTCGTGCAAGACCACATCGGCCTCACGCCCCATTTGCCGCAGAATCTGGGCGCAGGCGAGGGCGGAGCCGACTCCGTCGCCGTCCGGACGCGCGTGCGAAGTAAGCACGAAGCGCTGGCGGCCGAAAATTTCTTTCAACACCTGCTGCAACATTGTCTAGCTCTTTTTCTTCTTGGTCCTCTTCAATAGTTCGTCAATACGCGGCCCAAACTCCAAAGAACGATCCTGCTGGAAGATCAATTCCGGACAGCGGCGCAGATGCAGGCGCTCGGCCAGTTCCCGGCGAATGTAGAGTTTGGCCGCTTCCAGGCCCTCCATGGTGGCCTCGCATTCATCTTCATCGCCCTGGACCACAACCAGAACGCGAGCGGAGCGGCCATCCGGGGCCAAGTGCACTTCACTCACGCTAACCAAGCCAATGCGCGGGTCGCTCAGTTCGCCTTCCAGCAGGGTATCGATCTCCTCGCGCAGCACATTGCTCGTGCGGTCGCGATGGTATTTCTGCCCGCGGTTCTCCAATTGCTACACCTCGAAATAAACCGATGAGAATAACAGAAAATGTCGCGAGATGCAGAGGAATCTTACTCGATTTCCAAAAAAGAGTCAGTGACTTCCGCGCCGGCGTTGTTGGTGATGCGATGGGCGGCGCGCTCCACGTTCTTCATCAGCCCGTCCAGATAGTCACGGGAGGAGGAGATGCTGACCACTCCGATGGTGGCTTGGTTCCACAAATTGCTGGGATCCAGCTCAGCCACGGACACGTTAAAACTGGAGCGCAAGCGATCTTTCAGGCTGAGCAGCACCTGGCGCTTATCTTTGAGAGACTGGGCGGCCTCAATGCGGATTTCGAGAGTGAGAATAGCAATCATTGGAACGGGTTGGTTGCGAGATGCCGATGGGAGTTCTCGCACCGAGCCGGGTTGCCATTCGTAGTTCGGCTCCAGGCTCTAGGCTCGGAGTTCAGGCTCGGAGTTCCGGTTCGAAATCCCGCCTCAGCTTTCGCCGGCAGCCCAGTGTCGAAACCCGCTGGGACAATATTTTTCAGCGTTCCAAAGCCTGATAAGCCGTAACTCGCGACTTTTTATGCCATCATTTCGGCGGCGACGCGCTCGGTGACAAAGGCCTCGATGATGTCGCCGACCTTGATGTCGCCATAGTTTGCGATGCCAATGCCGCATTCCATGCCGTTGCTGACGGAGCTTGCATCGTCTTTGAAGCGTCTCAGCGAGCTGATCTTGCCCTTGAACACCATGGCGCCGTCGCGCAGCAGACGAACATCGGAATCGCGTTTGATGGAACCGTCCATGACCTGGCAACCAGCAATGGTGCCAATCTTGGGGATGCGGAAGGTTTCGCGAACTTCGGCACGGCCCTGGTAGGTCTCTTTGATGATGGGTTCCAGCAGACCGGTCATGGCACGCTTAATTTCGTCCTGCAACTCGTAAATGATGGTGTGCAGGCGGATATCCACTTTGTCTTGTTCGGCGAGCTCGTGGGCCTTGCGCTCGGGACGGACGTTGAAGCCTATGATGATGGCGTTGGAGGCCGAGGCGAGCAGCACGTCGGTCTCAGTGATGGCGCCTACACCCGAGTGAATGACTTTCAATCGCACCTGGTCATTGGACAGCTTGGCCAGCAAGTCGACGAGCACTTCGACGGAACCAGCCACATCCCCTTTGAGGATGATGTTGAGTTCCTTCATGTTGGCGGCCTTGATCTGCTCCGCCAGCCCTTCGAGCGACACTCGCGAGCTCTTGGACAAAGTGGCTTCGCGGGATTTTTGTTCGCGGTATTCGGAAATATTGCGGGCCTTGTCGCGGTCCGCCACCACGACAAACTGATCGCCGGCGTGTGGCAAGCCTTCCATGCCCAGGATTTCGACCGGCGTGGAAGGGGGGGCTTCGGCCAAGGCTTGTCCGCGATCGTCAAACATGGCGCGGATCTTGCCATAGACGTTGCCAACGACAAAGTTGTCGCCATTGCGCAGCGTGCCATTCTGCACCAGCAGGGTGGCGACGGGGCCACGGCCGCGGTCGAGCTTGGCTTCGAGCACCACACCGCTCGCAGAACGTTCCGCAGTGGCTTTGAGTTCCTGCAAATCCGCCACCAGGCAAATCATTTCCATCAGCAGATTGAGGTTGGTTTTCTTTTTGGCGGAAACATCGACAAAGACGGTCTTACCGCCCCAATCTTCGGGCATCAAACCGCGGTCCGCCAACTGCTTCTTCACCCGATCGGGCATCGCGTCGGGCTTGTCGATCTTGTTGACCGCAACAATGATGGGAACTTCGGCGGCATGGGCGTGGTCAATGGCCTCGACGGTCTGGGGCATTACGCCGTCGTCGGCGGCAACGACCAGAACCACGATGTCGGTGGCTTTGGCGCCGCGGGCACGCATACGGGTAAAGGCTTCGTGACCGGGCGTGTCGAGGAATACAATCTGCCGGCCAAAGGCGGGAGATTCTTTGTCGAGCACCGTGACTTTGTAAGCGCCGATGTGCTGGGTAATCCCGCCGGCTTCGCCTTCCGCCACACTGGTGGAGCGAATGGCATCCAGCAGCGTGGTCTTGCCGTGATCGACGTGGCCCATGATGGTGACGACGGGCGGGCGAATCCCGATATCGGCAGGTTCATCCTTGCCTTCGGTACCCTGCTCCATGTCTTTGGAGGCCTGCTCTTCGAAAGTGATGACGTTGGTATCAGCGCCGAAGAAACGGGCCATCTCGCTGGCCAACTCGGCGTCGAGGGTCTGATTGATGGTGGCAAACACGCCGCGGGAAAGCAATCGGCCCATCAGGTCTTTGGCGCGAATTTCCAACTTCTCTGCCAAATCTTTGACGCTGATGCCTTCGGTGATGGTGATGCTGCGGGTGATGGGCTGCGGTTCATTGGAGAGCGACAACCGCGGCGGCGGAGTGTAGCCCTTCATGGGGCCTTCCTTCACCCCGCGAGGTACGTAACGTTGTCC
>JBBQVN010000141.1:0-9581 GCA_038211475.1 Terriglobales bacterium
AGTGAGGTGGGACGAGCGGATGGAACGACGGGCTCACGCCAGATGCAGTTCTCATTGAAGCTGGAGTTCTAGGGCCAAGACTGAAGCTAAGGTCCATACGCCGAGGGGGAATTTCTCCTCGGCGTTTTTACGTGCGCCGGGGAATGCAAATCCGCGACATGGAGCGGAGAGGGTGGAACGGCGAGATATAGATTGGCCGCATGGGTTGCGCTCTAAACTCTCGGAGTCCACCTATATGGCACACCAGGACTAAGTAAGTGAGTTATGGGCGCGAGCTCCACGGATGATTTCCGGCAGTGTGATGCCCCACCCTTGCGCAAAAAGCGCGCAAGGATGGAGCACCCCCATAGCGAACGTGCTCTTACTTCCCCCCGTCGGTTAGGACTTGGGGAAGTTCGGGTCGGCCTTCACTTCCAGGATTTGCTTGGTATGGCGATCGCTGTGGCCGGCGATGAACAGTATCCATTCGTAGGCGTCGAGCTTCTTGCCGAGCGGGCTGTCCATGGCGTGGTCGCGGAGGTCGGTGTGGGATTTGAGCAGGGCCTCGGTGGCATCGCGACTCTCGTTGAAGTGCTTCAATGAGGCCTCGGGAGAACCGAAGCGATTGGTCGGTTTGAGCGGCTCGGGGGCCTGGGCCTTGTGGCTGCGGTCGGGGATGGCGGCCAGGACAAAGGCGTCAATTGCGGCAACGTCTTCGCCGGCGGGGCGGGCGGGAGCGCTCATAACCTGCCCGGTGACCATGCCGCGCAGCATGTCTTCGGCAGCGGCGATGTGCTCCATGACTTCGGCGACGGACCAGCGGTCGGGCGCGGATTTGAAGTTGAATTGAGCAGCGGACAGGCCCTTGGTGGCGTCCGCTACGCCCTGGCGAGTGGATTCGAGATACTTCATCGCCTTGTCTTTGTCTTCCTGGGATTGCGCCAAGGCGGCGGTGGTGGCAGCGATCAGGACGAGGGAGAGTGCGAGATTGCGTTTCATCGGTAGACCTCAATCAGAATTTGGTGATGCTTCAGAATTTGGTAGTGTGGCGGCGACCCCACGCGTCCGCCGGGATGCAAGTTTGGAGTCTCATTATGGTACACGAGGCGAGAGTGGGATTTGGTAATTTGCAATTTAGGGCAGACGACGAAGGGGAGACAACCAACACATCGCTTTTCAAATACCCAATTCCAAAATTACTCAATTTCCTTAGAATCAGGGAAGCGATTCGTGGGCGGTGTTTCCGCAGAGTAGTTCGAGGGCGTGCGGCAGGACGTCGATTACGGATTGGAGCGAATCGACGGCGCCGCGCGGGCTGCCGGGCAGGTTGAGGACGAGTGACTCGCCTCGAGTGCCGCAGACGGCGCGGCTCAGAATGGAGAACGGAGTTTGCTGCTGACCCGCCTCGCGAATGCGTTCGGCGACGCCTTCCAGTAAACGGTCGCATACCGAAACCGTGGCTTCAGGAGTGACGTCGCGGCGGGTGATGCCAGTGCCTCCAGTGGTAACGACGAGCCGGGCGATGGAAGTGAAAGTGACCAGCTTGTTCTCGATGGAGGTGCGCTCGTCGGCAACGGTTTCGCGGCGGACCACCTGGAAGCCGCGTTGCTCAAGCAGTTGGGCGACTGCGGGACCGGACTGGTCTTCGCGCAGCCCGCGAGAGCAGGAATCACTGACGGTGAGTACCGCGGCGGTCATAGGAGAGGAAGTCGAAGAATTCATAAGGGCAAGGACGGGCTAGGACTTTTTTGGCGGCGGTAGTCACCACTCTTGCCACCTGACTTGCGCTCGAGAACCACCTCGCGGATGGCAATGCTCTTATCGAGCGCCTTACACATATCGTACACCGTGAGCGCGGCGATGCTGGCCGCGACCAGGGCTTCCATCTCGACGCCAGTTTCGGCGCGCGTCTTGACGGTGGAGGTGATGGAGACGCCGGCTTTGCCGAGAGTAAGACGAACGTCCACATGCGAGAGGGGAAGAGCGTGGCACATGGGGATGAGTTCGGAAGTGCGTTTGGCGGCCATAATGCCAGCGAGGCGAGCGACTTCCAGCGGATCGCCTTTTGGGTTGTTGGGCAGAGCCCGAAGGACAGCGGGCTTGAGGGCGACGAAGGCGCTGGCCTGGGCCGAGCGGAGAGTAGGAGACTTCGCGGAGACATCAACCATGCGGGCGGCGCCAGTGCGATCGTAATGGGAGAGTTTGGGTTTCAAGTGAGTTTCTAGTTTCAGGTTTCTAGTTTCGCGGCGCTCACAGCAGCATGCGGCTGCCGGTGCACCGAGCCGGTTAAAGTATTGCTCAATCGAGCATATCACCGCATCAAAATGGGGACCCATTCGCCAGCGGAAAGGAGTTCGCGATCGGGCGCTACCACCAGGTAGCAGTTGGCGCGGGCGGTGGCGGCCATGTCGCCGGAGCCTTGCCAATGCACGAGCTCGACTTGGGCGTCATCGTACTCGCCGGTAAAGCTGGCGGGAAGGAAACGAATGAGACCGGTGCGGGTGCGCACTTCGGATTTCAGGCGCGCGCGGGGGAAGACAAGTTTTCGCGGGGTCATGCCGCAGAGGGCTTCGACCATGGGACGGGCGAAGAGTTCGAAGGTGACCATGGTGGAGACGGGGTTACCGGGCAATCCGAAAAAGTAGCAGCCGCGGGCCTGTCCGAAAACGGCGGGGCGTCCCGGCTGAATTTGGACGGAGGTAAACAGAAAAGACGCTTGCAGTTCGGCGAGCACTTGTTCGACGAGATCGTACTTGCCCACGGAGACGCCGCCGGTTAGCAGGAGAAGATCGGCCTGCAGGCCCTGCTCGATGAGTTCGCGGAGGCGGGCAGGTTCATCGGGCGCGATGGGGAGAAGCACGGGGTCAGCACCAGCGGCGGAAATCTGCGCGGCCAGCGAATGCAAGTTGGAGTTGCGAATCTGAGTGGGGCCGGGGAGAGTGTGGATGTCAACGAGTTCGTCTCCAGTGGAAAGAACGGCAATGCGAGGACGGCGAAACACGAGCAGGGTGGGCTTGCCGACGGACGCTGCACAGGCGATGGCGGCAGCGTCGAGCCGGGCGCCGGGGTGCAACAGGACCGCGCCGCGAAGGGCTTCGGCTCCGGTGGGGACGTAGTTCTCCCCGGCCGCGACACTGCGGAGAACCTTGACTTCGCCGGCAGCGGGTTCGGTGTACTCGACCTCGGTGTACTCGAGCATGACCACGGCGTCGGCGCCAGAGGGAAGAGGCGCGCCGGTCATGATGGATACGGCTTGGCCCGAGCCAACCTGGAATTTGAATTCGGCGGGGACAATGCCGGCCTTGATCTCTCCGATGATTCGTAGTGTGGTGGGAGGGTTAACGACATCAGCGGCGCGCAGGGCGAAGCCGTCGCGGGTGGCGCGTGGGAAAGGTGGGAAGTCGCGGTCGGCGAGAAGAGGCTCGGCAAGGACGCGACTGGCAGCGCCGGCCAGAGCGACAGTTTCTGTCGCCGCTGGACGCAGACCGGCTGCATGGGTTTCCACCAGATGGCGAGCCTGTTCGAAAGTGAGGGAGGATGCCGGCATGGCCAAGGGGCGCGGGCCTCGGCGGGGCTTTTTTGAATGTCGCCCGCCGCAGGTCCCGGCACCCAAAGAGCGCCGGGAAAGGGGGTGGCCCGCCCCTGGTTTTCTGGAGTCGGCTATTTCTTGACGGCCGGTTTTTTCGGTTTCCCGAAAGAAGTTTCCACCGACGCGCCGATGCTGGCCAGCATGTCTTTGGCGGGCTGGGCAAATTGGCCGGTGGGCGCGAGTTCCAGATACTTGTTGAAGGCCTCGGAGGTGCCCGGCGGGGCGACCATTTTGTCGCCCTTGGTGACGGCCTTGCCAATCAAATTGACGCCCTTCCAGTAGTAGGCCTCCGCCTTGGCGGGGTCGGCAGCGATGACCTTGTCGAAAGCGGCGAGAGCGTCATCCACACGGCCCGCATTTGTAAGCACGGCACCGGAATTAAACAGGTACTGGCCGGCGTGAGCGGGGTCGGCTTCGGCGGCTTGGCCGTAAGTCTTGACCGACTCATCCACCTTGCCTGCCTTGTTCAGAACTTCCGCCAGATTGTTGTAATAGGCGGCGAGCTTCTGAGGAGACTCGGCAGCCTCTTTGTTGAGAGGGTCGGCGGCAATGGTCTTGCGAAGCTCGATGGCCTTCTGGTAAGCCGTGACGGACGAGTCATAGCGCTTCTGCTTCTCGGCCGGGTCGGTCTGCTTGGGGGCCGACATGCGGTAGGCATCGCCCAGCTTGAAATAGAGCAAGTCGCGATTGGGATCGATGGTCACGGCTTCCTGCAAAGTTGCAACCGCCTGGTCGAAGGTGCCAGCCTGCATCTGTTGGGCGGCGGCCTGCAGATGTTCGTTCAGAGACTTGACCACATCTTTCTCTTTGGAGGCCTTGGCTTGTGCTTCCTGCATCTGCTTGAGCTGCTCCGCGGAAAGGCCCTGACCCTTGGCGGTCGAGGCTAGCTCTTTCTTCATGTCGAAGTCGAGTTTGGCTTCGTCCAGTTCCACAGGAAAGTTATTGAAGTGGTAGACCTCCACGCCATCTTTGCGCAGCGTGACGGTGTACTTTCCGGGAGAGATGCCGAGGGAGAAGTACTCGCCCTTCTTGTCGGTCTTGATCGAATATTTGTGGCCCGTCTCGGAGCTAAGAAATTCGACTGTGGCCCCGACAATGGGATTGCCGTCACGGTCTTTGCACACGCCCTTGACCGAGCCTGTCGCCTGCGCGAAGGCGGCCGGAGCGGCGAGTCCCGCAAGTAGAACCAGCACGAAGAAAAATACAAAATTCCTTTTCATAAGTCAGCCTCCCGGCTGTGAAACAATTACCAGCGGTCAGTGACCGCGGGTTGCTGCCGACACAACATTGCAAAATTCGTACCGTCAGACCCGCTCTGCGTAATCAATTGGATCTTTCGCGCCAGCCTCCGCAAAGGCTCGCAGGCGCAAGACGCAACTGTCACAGTTCCCGCAAGCACGATCGTCGCGACGGTAGCAAGACCACGTTAAATCGAATGGGGCCTTAAGTTCAAGACCACGGGCCACAATCTGCGACTTGCGCAAGCCGATCAACGGCGTCTCAATAGTAATTTTACCCTCTTTGGTGCCGGTTCGGACTAGCTGGCGGAAGGCATCGTAGTAGGCCGGACGACAGTCAGGGTAGCCAGAACTGTCTTGCTCAACGGCGCCGATGAAGACGCGATCTGCGCCGATGACCTCAGCCCAGCTCACGGCAACGGCGAGAAAATGAGCGTTGCGAAAAGGGACGTAGGTTACCGGGATGCCGGAGCCGAGCAGATGGGCGTCGGGGACAGCGATGTTGGGGTCGGTGAGGGCCGAGCCGCCTATGGCGCGCAAAGCGTCATTGCGGACCAGCAGACGCTGGTGGATGCCAAGACGTTCGCAGATGGCGAGAAACGAGTCGCGCTCGCGCTGTTCCGTGCGTTGCCCGTAGCTGATGTGGACGGCGGCGGCTTCGGAATCGTGGGCCGCCATGGCCGCACAAACGCAGGAGTCCATGCCACCGCTGAGCAGGACGACGGCGGGTTGAGAACGAGAGCGGCCAGTCATAACAATTTAGATGCGGGCCAATTTAGATGCGGGCCAAAGTGGCAGCGTACCACGCGAGCAAGTGTACAGGCGACGGCGTGGAACTACACGCCCTTGGTCGCGGGGTCCCAAATGAATTTGTGCAATTGCAGGCCGAGGCGGGCGGGGAGATCGTCCGCAAGCATCCACTCGGCGAGCTCGCGCGGATCTAGCAGGCAATGGGAAACATCGCGAGCACCGGTGGCCGCTTGGGCGAAAGCGGGGGAGAAGATCACGGCAAAGACGCGCGCTGCGAGGTCGTGCTGGCGGGTGAAGTCGCGTGCGAACTCGTAGTCAATGCGGTCGCTGACGACGAATTTGATTTCGTCATGCGGTCGCAGGGCGTCGAGGTTGACCGGCAGGAAAGTGTCAGGCTCGCCGGAGTGGGGGCACTTGACGTCCACAATCTTGATGACTTGTTTGGGCACGGAAGCCAAGGCGCGCTCGCCGCTGGTTTCAAGCAGCACAGTGAAGCCGGAGTCGATCAGCTGCTGCATGAGGGGAACAACTTCGCGCTCTTGCAGCATAGGCTCGCCACCAGTGATTTCGACCAGGCCGCCGCGAGGACTGAGCCGGGCAACTTCGGCGACGACGTCGGCGACGGTCATCTTCGTCCCGCCATAAAAACTGTATTCGCTATCGCACCAGGAGCAGCGGAGATTGCATCCGGTAAGGCGCACGAAGACGCAGGGAAGTCCGGCGTGAGTGGATTCGCCTTGAAGCGATTTGTAAATTTCAGTCGTCTGCATTTAAACCCGGTTGTCAGTTGTCAGTAAAACCGGTTGCCAGTCGCCCCAGTTGCCAGTTGCCAGTAAAATCCAGTTGCCTGTTGCCAGTTGTCAGTAAACCCAGTTGCCTGTTGCGCTCAAGCCTCTACTCACTGGCAACTGCTTTACCCGCTGTACTTGGCAGTGGTGACATCGGTCTCGAAAATTGTGACGTCTTTTACCTGGACGCGGCCTGCGGTCAGGCTTTGCAGCCGGCCGCTGGTTTCGTCATAAAAATATTTCGCGAGATTTTCGGCGGAGGGATTGAGCAGGGTGAAGGGTGCAATGTCATTGATCATCTGATGGTCGAGGCGGTCAATGACCGGCTTCATGACTTCGCGAAGATCCTTAAAGTCGAGCAGCAGACCCGCCTTGTCGAGCTCCGCGCCCGCCAGAGTGACGCGCACTTTGTAGTTGTGGCCGTGCGGGTTCTCGCACTTGCCCTTGTAATTGCGCAAGTAGTGGCCCGCAGCAAATGTGTCTTCGACGGTGACTTCAAACATGGCAGACCCCAAGCCCGCAAAACGGATGCACTGATTTGTGGGTAATGGATGTATTTTACCGCGCGGGAGCTATTTCGGCTTGGCGGCGGAGAAACTGAGGCCCTCGATGAGGGTATCCATCTGGTCATCGCTCCCAGCGAGAAAAGTGAATGAAACCACCGAGCCGCGAGCCAGCATAACAAGCGAGACCTGGTGCATCTGGACCTTGCCAACTTCGCGGGAGAAATCGCCGCGGACCAGGGTCTTGGCGTCCACTTCGAACGCCTCAGGTGCGCGGGTGACTTTGAAACCCTTGGCAGCGCTGACTTCGGTGAGGGGGCCGAAATAATCTTCTGCGGTCTTAAGGCCGGGATAGGCAGCCAGTCTTTCTATTGCAATGATCACCGCCGCATTCACCGTGTCACCTGAGGCCTGCGGCGGACGCTCAAACACCGCCAGCAACACCCGGGCCTTGGCGGGATCGGAGTGTTCGGGCTGCATGTCTTGAGTGCGGTCAACCCATCCGAATGGAAATTTGTAGGCGAAGCCCAAGGCGGGATTGCGATAAAGGCCGTCGGATGTGACCGCTGCGGGCGCGGCGGCGCTAGGATGGCTTCGAGCACGGGTCTGCGCGCGGGCTACGCCCGAAACGAAGAGGACGATGATGCATGCGAGAAGAGGACGAAACATCATTTCTGTTTCTCTTGTGATGTTACTAGAAAGGGCGGCGGCAACGATGGGGCGGAAAATCCAGCATGCCTTGGGGATTTCAGAACCGAGTAAGAGTCCCCCGTTGACAGGGATGTAGTGACCGGACCCAGTTGACCGGAGGGACTGACCACACCGAGCTACCGCATCGACTTGACTGGATCGAGTAACCGGACCGAGCTCACCGCACCGACTTGACCACACCGACCGTGCCGAACAGCATCGACTTCCACGACTTGCTTCCCCGGAGCCGACTTAGACGGGCTGAGTGCAGAAAGCACAACGAGCCGCGGCAACCGGGATCTGGCTGAGGCACTGCGGGCAGGCCTTGGTGGCGGGCGGCGCAGCGGGCGGATTGAAGCGGGCCATCATGTGATTCAGTGGGGTGACCACGAAGAAATAGACCGCGGCGGCAATCAGCAAGAACGAAACTACGGCGCTAATAAAGTCGCCAATGGGAAAAACGGTGGCGCCGATGGTAAAGGAAATCGCGGAAAAGTCAGGCTTGCCAACTATCGCTGCGATGAGCGGCATCAGCAAGTCTCTGGTAAACGCGGCTACCACTGTCCCGAAAGCGGCACCGATTACTACACCAACTGCCAGGTCCACCACGTTGCCACGCAAGATGAAAGCCCTGAAACCAGATAGCATACGGTTCTCCGACGGAGAATTTCGTCGGCCTACTTTATCTCACATTTGAGGGCATTGCAATCGCTAAGCGGCGGGCGAACCAGCACGGATGGACGCGATGCGCGGCATCCTCTGTGCTGCCTCAGATGCGCATGGGCATAACGATGTAGCGGTATTTGTAATCTTCACTCAGGGCGGGGCGCAACTGGCCCGCGGACTGCGCGTCTTTAAGTTCGATGAGCACTTCGGCGCCGCCGATTGCCTTGATGAAGTCGATGAGGTACTGGGCGTTGAAACCGATGGATACGGCGTCGCCGTCGTACTTAATTTCTAGAGTGTCTTCGGATTCGCCGGTCTCGGTGGAAGAAGCGGAGAGCTTCAACTCGCCCTTTTCCATTTTCATGCGGACGGCGCGCGAGCGCTCATCGGCAAATTGCGCAACTCGGGAAATGGCGGCGCCCAACTCCGCTCCTTGCACGCTCACGCTCTTGTTGTTGTCTTTGGGCAAGACGGCGTCGTAGTTGGGGAATTGGCCGGTGAGTTGGCGCGAGGTCAGCAGCCGGGAGCCAATGCGGAAGAATAGAGTGGCTTCATCCTTGGCAAACTCAACCACTTCGGCGTCGGTGGAGTCGAGCAGAATTTTTAACTCGTCCATAGCCTTTTTGGGGATGAGGGTCTTGATTTCGCCGGAAACGCCATCGAACTTTTCGCCAGCACGTTCGACGTGGGCGAGACGGTGGCCGTCGGTGGCGACCATGGTGATGGATTCCGCCTTCAGCACCATGAGCGCACCATTGAGCGTGTAGCGCGACTCTTCATTGGAAATTGCGAAACCAGTCTTGGCGATCATGGCGCGCAGAACAACCGCGGGAATCTTGATGACGCCCGCAGTGGGAAACACCGGGAGGGCGGGGAAATTCGATTTCGCCATGCCGACCATCTTGGTGTTGGAGCGGCCGCAACGAATGCTGACCCAGTGGTTCTCCAGCATCTTGATCGTGATCTCAGCATCCGGCAGCAGCCTCACGTAGTCGTAAAGCTTGCGGGCGGGAATGGTGCAGGAGCCTTCTTTTTTTACCTTGGCGCCGCAGGAGGTGCGCAGGCTCAGGTCGAGGTCGGTCGCGGTGAGGGAGAGTTTGTCGCCCGCAGCCTCAAAAAGATAGTTGGACAAAATGGGGATCGTGGTCTTGCGCTCGACCACACCCTGGGTGGCGGTGAGTTCGCGCAACAGTTCGACTTTACTGACTGTGATTTCCATGGTTCCCGTTGCCGCCGCAGAAGCCACTTCAACCGCCATGATGTCTCTCCTCAATCGCGCTACTTCTGATACTTCGTTTATATCAAAATCAAAAGCATTTAAACCAGTAGTAACAGTAGGGCCGCCGGAAAAGTGGAAAACTAGTCCAAGTGTTTTGCC
>JBBQVN010000142.1:0-9448 GCA_038211475.1 Terriglobales bacterium
GCGCTGGTCGCGATAGTGAGGATGGCTTCCGGCGGGTGCGAGCAATCGCTGCTGAGCAACTTGCCGCGGGCAAATTGGATTGGGCCGAGACGCGGCGACGGTGCGGGAGCGGGTGCCGGAGTTTCGACAGGCTCCTCGGGCAGAGTCTTGGGCAGTTGCTCGCTCGCGGATTTGGTCTTGCCCGAAGTTTGCGCGCCGCTGTTGTGCAGCGGAGCTACTCCATACTTCTTGATGGAGTCAAAATCCTGCAACTGCTGTTTGGCGGCAGCGGCGACTGGAAGGTTGGAGCTGCGAGTTAAGCGCTCGAAAATTGCGTGCGCCGCATCCCACTTCTTACCTGCCAGGTAGATCTGCGCCAGGTTGAATTGATAATCGTCGCGCCGCGGGCTGAGGGCAACGGCAGCCCGCTGGGCCTCGAGGGCGGCGTTCGCACCTCCCCCTTCCACTCGTCCCATGCCCAGCATGTTGTAGGCCTCGGCAAATTCCGGAAAGACGTCGAGCGCGGCGCGCAGGTCGAGCAGCATATTGGCCAAGCCTTGGATGGGCTGGTGCGCTTTCTCTGCCATGCGGTACTTCAAGGCAGCTAAGTAGTAGCGGATCCAGGGATCATGCGGGTTCAGTTCGGCGGCCTTGCTGAGCTGTTCGGCGGCGGCGTCAAATTCATTCCTCTGAAGGTGCGCCCAGGCCAGGCTGCGGCGCGCGGCCTCATTGTCTTGGGGCGCGGCAGCCAGCGCGTTGAGCTCGCGCATGCCTTGGTCGGCGTGTTCCGGGATGCGGGTCATGACGTCGGCAAGCATGGCTTGGGCTTCGAGAGTGGTCACTATATTCAGAGTCATGGCCGTGGCTTCATCGGTCCCGACCGGCGCAGGAATATTGGAGAGCTGGGCTGACACACGCGCGGCCTTCGCGCTCGACGGCAAGTGGGCTTCTTCTTCCGCGGCGAAGAGCGGCTTCAGTGAGTGGAAGTAGTCTTTCACCGCCGTCTCAAATTGCGCCGCCGACATGCCGTAGGCCTTCTGGATGGCCTCTTCCACCGGCACCTGCTGGTTCTTCAGCAGATCAAAGAAAGTTCCAGTCTCAGGCAGCTTCCCCTGCTTCAGAAGGTAGTGCATCACCATCCAAGACTCGGCATGAAACAGAGTGTGCTGGTCGCCGTCGTCGCCCGTGGACTGATGTTTGAACTTGAACAGATCCACGATGGGGATCCAGGCCGATGCGCTCAGCAGGGAGGTCGCCGACCTCTGCGAGCCCAAGCCGCGCCCGACGCCGCCCAGCAGATCTTCGTTGTAGTCCGCAGCGAGGCGGGGATCTCCCCCCAGGTTGATTTGTTTGTTATCGATTTGGGCGGCGGCAAAATAATCGGCGAAGCCTTCGTCAAACCAGGAAGGAGCGGGCGGGTAATTGAAATCGAGAAAGTAGTGAGCCAGGGGATGGGCGATGGCGCGCCAGGGTTGATCGGCTGAGAGATTGAGTACGATTACGGTGCGATCGGAATCGCGCAGCAGGAACGCGGGCGCATAGCCAGGACCGGGACCGGGCACGAGAGCGCGGTACTCCGCATCATTCCTCACTCCGATCACCGTGACCGGGGACGACATGTTGAGCCGCGTTTTCTGCAGCAGCAGAGCGAAGAGGGCGCGCATCTGCTCCAGCCGGAGAGTGGCTTCGCGGGTTTTTTTGTCGGAGGCGTCGCTGACAATCGAAAAATGCGTCCCGTGAATTTCAATCCACTTGGGCTCTTTGGAATCGTCGGAGGCGGACAGCAAGGCAGTCGAGACCGCCAGCATAGCAAGAGCGCAGCGTACAAAGTCCGGGAGTCGTCGCATGATCGCCGTGGTTTGAATTTATCACGGGCGGGAAGGGCGATCAGGGCTGGGAGCCACGCAGTTTGTCCGCGGCCCAGCGCGCGTGCTCCGCGAGCGTGGGGTCTTCGCCTGAGGCCAGTTTTTCGAGCAGCGGCAGGAATCTCTCTTCGCCGCTGTTCCCCATCGCCACCGCGGCGTTGCGGCGCAGCCCCGCCAGTTTGGCCCGGCGAATGGGAGAGCCGCGAAACACGCTGCGGAATTCTTCGGCCTGCATCTCGGCCAGCCACTCCAGCGCGGGATTCACTAGACCCTCGCGCGGTTGAAACTCAGGCGCAGAGGTGGCGGGGGCTTTGCGGTTCCACGGACAAACGTCCTGGCAAATGTCGCAACCGAAAACGTGGCGTCCCATGCCCTCACGCAGTGTCTCGGGAATGTCTCCGCGCTTCTCAATGGTGAGGTAGGAAATGCATTTGCGTGCGTCCATTTGATACGGGCCGATGAAAGCATCGGTAGGGCAGGCATTGAGGCAGCGTGTGCAAGTGCCGCAGCGATCCGGGGCGGGCAGGTCCGCCAGCATTTCCACGGAAGTCAGAATCACTCCCAGGAAAATCCACGAGCCGATTTGCTGGTTGAGGATGCAGGTATTCTTGCCAATCCAACCCACGCCAGCGTACTTGGCATAGACGCGCTCCACCAGCGGGCCGGTGTCCACATAGCAACGGGTTTGCAACGGTGGGGCCGTGGCCGCCTGGGCATGCAATACCGCTTCCACCAACCTCAGGCGGCTCATCACCGCATCGTGGTAGTCTTCGCGGCTCCAGGCGTAGCGTGAGATCCACCCGCGTCCAGGCTCGCTGGTCTGTGTGGAATAGGGCTGCGCGGTGTTGTAGTTGAGCGCACAGACGACCACGCTGTTCGCCCACGGCGCAGTATGCTGCAGCGCAGAGCGCTTTAACTCGCCAGCTTCATTGCGGGCCTCCAGGTATTTCATCTCGCCCGCGTTTCCGCCTGCGATCCACTGCGGAAAGTATTCCAGTTCTGCCAAGTCTCGCACCGGGGCGATCCCCGCCAGTTCGAAGCCGGCCTGCTGGGCTGCTTGCTTCACCAGCGACGCGAGTTCCGAGGCGTTGGGCATGAGATTAAGGTTGATTCTATAGGGCGGAGCCGCAAGGCAGGACGTCACCTGCCCCTGTGACCCACGGCACAGCCAGACGTGTCATCGCCGGGGCATCCTTGGGAAGAACCGGAGCTGGGCGTAGCTGTTCCCTCAGCCAGCGTCCGAAGGAGGAGGGATGAACCGCCGTCAGCGCTTCAAGATCGAGGCGGTCAAGCCGCCCAAGCAGGATGCGGAAGCGCGCGTCCACAACTTTAGCGAAGTCTCGCAAGCCTATACCCCTGAGATCGCCATGCAGCAGGCGCAGCGCTGCCTCTACTGCGACCACGCGCCCTGCATCAAGGGCTGTCCGCTGCACAACGACATTCCCGCCGCATTGTTCCTGCTGGGCCACGGAGATTTTACCGGCGCCGCCTTGAAGTTCATGGAGACCTCCAACTTCCCCGACGTGTGCGGCCGCATCTGTCCGCAAGAAAAACAATGCGAGGGTGCGTGCGTCATTTCCAACCGCAACCCGTCGGTGTGCATCGGCAAGCTGGAAGCGTTTGTGGTGGACTACGTGCGAAAGAACTACGGCTATCCCTTGCGTGAAAAAGCCGCGCCGACGGGGATGAAAGTGGCTGTGGTGGGCGCCGGACCGGCTGGACTCGCGGTGGCCGAAGAGCTCGTGGTGAAGGGAGACGAGGTCACCGTATTCGACATGTGGCCCTATCCCGGAGGCCTGCTGCTCTACGGCATTCCTAATTTCAAGCTCAACAAAGACATCGTGTTTTCCAAGATCCAGTATCTGGAGCAAATGGGCGTCAAGTTCGTTTGCAACTACCGCGTGGGAGCGGAACATCCGGTGGAGGATTTCTTTCGCCAGGGTTTCGACCTCGCGTTTCTGGGCTACGGCGCCATCAAGGGCGGCGAGATGAAGGTGCCAGGCGAAGACACGCTGAAGAATGTGTATCAGGCGACCGAGTACCTGGTGCGAGGAAATGTTCCGAGCGAGTTGCTGCCCGATGTCTGGCGCAACCTGCCCCAATCCCTCCCCAACCACAGCGGTGTGACTATCGTCATAGGCGGCGGTGACACGGCGATGGACTGCGTGCGTACGGCGCGACGGCTAAACCCGGCGGCCAAGGTGTATTGCGGGTATCGCCGCAGCGAGGTGGAAATGCCCGGGCGCTACGAAGAGCGCATCAACGCGGTGGAAGAAGGCGTGCAGTTCGAGTGGCTGACCGCTCCGGTCAAGTTCCTGGGCGACGAACAGGGAAATGTGACCGCGGCAGAATGCATTCGCATGAAGTTGGGCGCGCCGGATGCAAAGGGCCGACGCTCTCCGGTGCCCATCGAGGGATCGAACTTCGTGATTCCCTGCGATACGGTAGCGCTGGCCATTGGCTACAGTCCTGAGACCGAAGTGGCCGAGCACACGCCCAACTTGAAGACCACCAAGTGGGGCTCGATTGTGGTGGAAAGCGAAGAGACCGGGCTGACCTCGCGCGAAGACTTGTACGCAGCAGGAGACGTGGTGCGCGGCGCAGACTTGGTAGTAACCGCAGTGGCAGCAGCAAGAAAGGCAGCCACCGCCATGCACCAGAAGCTGATGGCGATGCGGGAGAAACGAGTCACCGCTTAGAAGCGGTTGCTAAGGTTGGTTGCCTGGCGACGGCTTAGAAATGGTTGCTGAGACGTGGTTTCATAATGGCCTAGTGGAAGGGCACGGCTTTAGCCGTGCCATCCGAACCCCCAAAAAGTTCCGGGCTTTAGACTCCGTGTAAACCGTCAGGATAACCAGAGTCTGCCGCATCAAGCTTTGCGCCTTCCCCATCCCCCTCCGCCCGGCGTTTCCACGCGAATCCTCTCGCCCGCTTTCAGCCTCACGTTGCACTTGCTGGGCAGCAGCGTAACCCTGCCATCGCGACTCACCACCTCCGCTTTGCCGGGCGCGCCATTTTCTCCGCCGGCCAGACCGTAGGGTCCGCGCTTGCGCCGGTCCGACAACAACGTGACTTCCGCATCGGCCAGCATTTCAATCTCGCGCACAATTCCGTCGCCGCCCGCGTGCAGTCCCTTGCCCCCGCTCCCCGGCCGCAGCGAATACCGCGTCACTCGCAACGGATAGGCATACTCCAGCGCTTCTGCCGGAGTGTTCAGCGAATTCGTCATGTGAGTGTGGACGCCAGAAACTCCCGGCCTAAGCGGCCCCGCCCCCATTCCGCCTGCAATGGTTTCGTAATACGCAAATGGCTCCCCGGTTCGAGGATCGATGCCGCCAATGGTGAGGTTATTCATGGTTCCCGACGCGGCCGCCGGAATGCGCTCGGGCACAGCTTGCGCCAACGCTTTTAACAGCACGTCCACAATGCGCTGCGAAGTTTCCACGTTGCCCCCAGCCACCGCCGCCGGAGGCCGCGCGTTCACAATGGTGCCGGGCGGCGCGATCACGCGGATGGCACGCATCAGTCCTGCGCTGGCTGGAACCTCATCGGCCAGCAGGCAGCGGAAAACGTAGAAGCATGCCGAGAAGGTGATGGCCTCCACCGCATTGAGCGCGCCCTGCACCTGGGGATCGCTACCCGTGAAGTCCACCGTGACTTGAGGAGTAAACAGAGGCGAGGCCAGACGAGTGGCCAGAGGAGTGACCGGAGGATGCCGTCGGCGCCGCTGGTGCCCTGGGAAAGTGATGGCCACGGCGATGCGCACCGGCCGATCGTTCACGCCATCGTCATCCAGAAAATCTTCCGCAGAATAGCAGCCCGCCGGAACCTGCTCCAGAAACCGCCGCATCATGTGCTCGGCGTAGTCGTGCAATTCCGCAGCGGCGCGTTTGGCGGTCGCCAGCGTGTAGCGCGAACACATCTCCAGCAGACGTTCGCCGCCGGTGTGGCATGCAGCGATTTGAGCGCCGAGGTCGCCTTCGCGTTCCGCAGGAGTGCGCACGTTGTTCAACAGCAGCGCGAGAATGTCCATTTGCATCTCGCCGCGTCGAATTATTTTCACCGGCGGAATGCGAAATCCCTCCTGATAAATTTCGCGGCTCGGTCCCATGGAACCGGGATAGGTACCCCCAACATCGGCGTGATGCGCGCGCGACGCAACGTAGAAATCAGGCACGCGACCCGACGCCGATTTGCCCTTGCGTTTTTTCTCCGCGTCCACAAAAACTCCGCTCACCAGAGTGATGTCCGGCAAATGAGTTCCGCCGCGAAACGGATCGTTCAGCATCACCACGTCGCCCGCTTCAATAGCGCCGGAATCGATGGCAGACCGCACCGACATTGGCATGGAGCCCAGGTGCACCGGCATATGGTCTCCCATGGCGATGGCGTCGCCACCCGCGTCGAATACCGCGCAGGAGTAGTCGCGGCGTTCTTTGATGTTCGGGGAAAATGCAGTGCGCCGCAGCGCCGCGCCCATCTCTTCGGCGATGGAATGGTAGAGATTTTTGAAGATTTCCAGCTCGATGGGGTCGCGCATGGGTCAGAAAGAGTGTACGTCATGGAGAGGAAAAGAAGATTTATGAAAATAGTTGTTGACATTCTCTTTAATAGTGCGCAATATCTTGTGGTGTAGGCAAAGCCCATACAGAATCATGGGCTGGTTAGGTGGGTTCCAGGGTTCCCAACAAAACCTGGCAAGGGAAAAAATCTCAACGGAGGAAAAATTACTATGGCAACCAAGAAGAAAGCTGCAAAGAAGGCCGCCAAGAAGAAAAAGCACTAAGCGAGAGCATTCCTCTCGAATCCAAGTTTGGGAAAGCCTCTTGAGGGAAGCACCTCTCAAGAGGTTTTTTGTTGCTTGACGGGACCCGCGGCGCAGCCCACCACCGGAACGGCGGGGAACGAGCCGCGGGACGAGCGGGGAGATCGGCGCCCCGAGAAGCAGTCCTTGCCCGCTTTGAGAACGCGAGAAAAGTGTGTGACTGAAGCGTTTCGGGTTGTGTGCACTCGCGGCTCGTGCTAGAAACGATAGAGCGTTTCGGCCAATCCGCCGATGACTAATGAGCCCCAAGAAAAAGTCCGCCGCCAAGCGCAGTAAGTCGACAGTGGTCGTGGTCCCCGACAAGCTGTACTTCCGCATCGGAGAGGTGGCTAAGCTCTGCCAACTGCCGGCCTACGTCCTTCGCTTCTGGGAGACCGAGTTTCCGCAACTCAAGCCGGTAAAGGGACGAACCGGCCAGCGCATGTATCGCCAGAAAGATGTGGAATCGGCGCTGCGCATCAAAAAGCTGCTGTACGACGAAGGCTTCACCATCGCCGGAGCGCGCGCTCATCTGAAACAAGAAGCCAAAACCGACCGCAAACAATCCGCGCTGCCATTCCCCTCGCAACCGCCGCCCGAACTCGCCCGAGTGCGCGCCGGACTGCAAGAGATTTTGAAAATGCTTAAGACAAGACGCTAAGACCCCCAGAGAGATCCGCGCGCTGCGTCATCCCCCACCCAACAGTGTTATGTTAACCTCCGTCCCAAGGAGGGGAAATGTCCAACTTCATCCAGGTTACGCCCTTCATGCATGTGGAAGATATTGAGGGCACACTCGCCTTCTTCACCGGCATCCTGGGCTTTAAAACGCTCTTGCGCTTCGAAAAGTATGCCTATGTGCATCGCGAGACCGTGGGGTTCCGCATTTTGGAGCAGCGAGGTGAGGACGCCGCGCCGCCGGGAACGCGGCGGTTTGCCTACTATATTGACGTTCGCGACGTCGATCAGCTCTATGCGGAACTCAAGCCCAAGCTCGACACTCTGCCGCAGCGCGACGTCCACGGACCCGAGGACAAGAGCTATGGTCAACGGGAGTTGCTGGTGCTGGCCCCGGATGGCAACCTGATCGCCTTCGGCCATGCGATTCAGGCGGCTGCGAATGAGAGCACGTCTTAAGCTGGCGCGAACCGGAGGGTGTGTCGGTGGAGAACACCCGGTTAACGAACCAGTTATCGCCAAGCGTAGCTCTCCAACATGCGGCTACAATCGCAAGCGTGAATCCTGACGACACCATCGTCGCGCTGGCGACGCCTGCTGGCCGCGGAGGCATTGGCGTTGTGAGGCTTGCGGGGCCGGACGCCACGAAGATTGCGCTGCCCCTGCTGCGACTGAAGCACGAGTTGGTGCCGGGGCGCGCGCTGTTTGGAGCCTTGGTGGAACCCCAAGGTTCCGCGCAAGCCGCGCTGCATGGCGACGCGCTTGATCGCATCGACGAAGTTGTGGTCACCTACTTTCAGAAACCCCACTCCTACACTACCGACGACATCGTGGAGATTTCCGCGCACGGCTCGCCCGTGGTGCTGCGTCACATCGTAGAGCGCTGTCTGGAAAGCGGGGCCCGTCTGGCGGAGCCGGGCGAGTTCACTATGCGTGCGTTCCTGAACGGGCGCATGGATCTGACCCAGGCAGAGGCTGTCCGCGACCTGATCGACGCGCAGACGCTCTTTCAGGCCAAGGTCGCAGCGCAGCAACTCGAGGGCGCGTTGTCGCGGCGGCTGAAGCCCATCAAGCAAAAGCTGGTGGAATTAATTGCGCGCCTCGAAGCGGGCGTCGACTTTGCGGAAGATGATGTTTCCGTCCTTCCCGATGCCGCGATCCTGGAATATATGCTCGCAGTGAAGCAGCCGTTAGAGGCGCTGGCGGCAAGCTTCGCATACGGGAAGCTGGTGCACCAGGGCTTGACGCTGGCGATTGTGGGACGACCCAACGTCGGCAAGTCGAGCTTGTTTAACCGGCTGGTGGAAAGCGAGCGTGCCATCGTCACCGCGCAGCCCGGGACCACTCGCGATTTGGTGAGCGAAACCGTGTCACTGGGCGGGATCCCCGTCAAGCTGGTGGATACGGCAGGCATTCGGCGCGCGCTCGATGAGGCCGAGAGTATCGGCATTCGCAAGTCCATGGAAGCGCTGGCCGACGCCGACCTGGTGTTGGTGGTGCTCGACGCTTCTCAAGCGGTGACCGCTGAGGACGAGCAATTGATGCAGCAGGCGCAGGGACGGCCAACCATCGTGGTGCAGAATAAGTGCGACCTGTCGGATAGCGCAAAATCAGCCACGGGTTTAGGGACTAAGAGAGAAGCGGGGACTGAAGGGGAGGCGGGGGCTGAAGGTAAAGCGGGGACCGAAGGCGAAGCGGGGACCGAAGGTGAATCGCGGACCGAAGGAAAAGCGGGGACTCAGGGAGAGGTGGGGACCAAGACCGAGGTAGGGACTAAGGAAGAGGTGGGGACTAAGGAAGAGGTGGGGACTAAGAAAGAGGTGGGGACTAAGACCGAGGCAAGAACTAAAAACCAGGGAGGGACTAGGAATGAGGTAGGAACTAAGGAAGAAGTGGGAATGCGTTCTCCGCTGCGCCCGGAGGTTCGCACGTCAGCGCTGTCTGGCGAAGGCATCCCAGAATTGCGCGACGCGATTCTGCACCAAGCCTGCGGAGCAGCGGCGACTCCCGAGAGCGGATTCCTCACCAACGTCCGCCATCAACGCCTGGTGCAGGATTCGCTTCACGCGCTGGCAGCCGCTCGTGGTGCCGTCACCAACCGCGTGCCGCATGAGATGTTACT
>JBBQVN010000143.1:0-9245 GCA_038211475.1 Terriglobales bacterium
TTTTCTTTGGTGAAGGTGCAACTCTCTTTGTTTTTCTTGTCGTAGGTGCTGCACGCGTAGAACGATCCGTGCTTCCCCCACTTGATGATCAGCGGGGCGCCGCACCGTTCGCATTTCTCGTCGGTCGGCTTCTCCATGCGCTTGATGTTTTCCATGTGGGTCTGCGCATAGTTCAAGTCCTTCAGAAATTTTTCATAAAACTCCGCCAGCGCGTCGGTCCACTTCTGCTTGCCTTCTTCAATCTCATCCAGCTCTTCTTCCAGCCGTGCCGTATATTTCACGTCGAAGATATCGGCAAAGTTCTCCACCAGCAGGTCGGTCACCACAAATCCGATCTCGGTGGGCGCAAATCTGCCTTCAACTTTGAGCACGTATTGCCGTTCCAGAATCGTGCTCAGAATCGCTGAATAGGTGGAAGGCCGCCCGATTCCGCTTTCTTCCAACTCCTTCACCAGCGATGCTTCGTTGAATCGCGGCGGCGGCTCGGTGAAATGCTGTTCCGCCGTAAGTGCCTGCAACGTCAGCTTCTGCCCCGCTTCCAGCGGAGGTAGCTGGTGCTTCAGTTCTTCGTCTTCTTCGTCCTTACCATCTTTCGACTCCTCATACACTTTCAGGAAGCCGTCGAACTTCATCACCGATCCGGTCACGCGGAACCGGAAAGTCTCGTCCCCATTTTTGGCCTGGATCTCTACCGTGGTCTGGTCAAACACCGCCGGGTTCATCTGCGAGGCCACAAAACGCTGCCAAATCAGTTTGTAAACCTTGTACTCGTCTTCCTTCAGATAGGGCTTGACCAGTTCCGGGTGGCGCACCGCCGAGGTCGGACGGATGGCTTCGTGCGCCGCTTGCGCCGCCTTCTTTTCCTTGTAGGCATTGGGCGAGCCCGGCAGATATTTCGGTCCGTATTCCGCGCCAATATACTCCCGCAACTCCTGCAGGGCATCCGCGGAAATTTGGTTCGAATCGGTGCGCATGTAGGTGATCAGGCCGACCGATCCTTCTTCGCCCAGTTCGATACCTTCGTACAACCGCTGTGCGATCACCATGGTGCGCTTCACGCTGAAACGCAGTTTGCGCGACGAATCCTGCTGCAGCTTGCTGGTGGTGAACGGCGGAGCGGCATTGCGGCGCCGTTCCTTCTTGTCCACCGAGCGCACCACCCACTCGGCAGCTTCCATCGCGGCTCGCAATTTCTCCGCTTCCTCGCTATTGTGGATCTCGACCTTCTCTTCTCCCTTGCCCAGAAAACGCGCTGCAAACGGGGGTGGCGTGCCGCCCAATAACTCCGCATCGATGGTCCAGTATTCCACTTTCTGGAAAGCTCTGACCTCGCGCTCCCGTTCCACAATCAGCCGCAGTGCTACGGTTTGCACCCGGCCTGCCGACAATCCTCGACGCACTTTGTCCCACAACAGCGGCGAGACCTGGTAGCCCACCAGACGGTCCAGCACCCGGCGGGTCTGCTGCGCATCCACCAGATCGCGATCGATGTCGCGCGGATGTTCAAACGCCGCCCGCACTGCCTTTTGCGTGATTTCGTTGAACGTCACCCGGCGGATACGGGGGATGGCCGCGACGGCGTTTTCGTCAGGAGCCGCTTCAACAGGGGCGGATTCCAACTCACCTTTTTTCTTTTTCGATTTGGATTTGGACTTAGCTTTCGCTTTCGGCTTCGCCTTGGCATTCATGGCTTCGCCGCCCAGCTCTTCAGCCAGGTGCGCAGCGATGGCTTCGCCTTCTCGATCCGGATCAGGCGCCAGATAGATCGTATCGGCCGTCCTCGCCAGCCTCTTCAGCTTGGCCATCACCGCCTCTTTGCCCGGAATAATTACGTAATCAGTAAAAAAATCGTTGTTTACGTCCACACCCAGCGTGCTCTTGGGCAGATCTTTCACGTGGCCGATGGAGGCCTCCACAATGAAGTCCTTCCCCAGATATTTCTGAATGGTCTTCGCCTTCGCCGGCGATTCAACGATCACTAAGCCTTTAGACAATGTTTCCTCAGTTTCTTTTTCGCAACTCGTTGTTGTTCTTACTTCAAAGCAGCACGGTTTGGCAAGTTTGCTTCCCCACGTTCGATTGCAACAGGTTTGCTATCCAACCAGCCCTGCTTCCCATGAGTGATTCCCAGAATTTCATTCCGACGATTTCATTCCGACGATTCTCAACCCATGTTTCATCCCAGCAATTTTCGTTTCCACGATTTTTCATTTGCACGATTCTTCGTTTCCACGATTTTTCATTTCAACGATTCTTCATTCCAACGCGTCGCTGACTTCGATTCGCAATCTTTGCGCACCGCAGCCCCAGCTTGCTTCGCCCTACCCCTGGCCGGAAATCCGGCAACAGGTGCAGATGATACTCCAATTCTGCCGCTAGGCTGGCGTCCCTCGGTCCGCCCCGGCTCCTCCCTTGCTCACATCGGAAGGCCCATCACCCCCGGCTTGCTCCCACACTGACCGCTAAACCACTGCCCGTTAAACCACTGACCTCGAAACACCGCTCTTAAAAGCACCGCACAAAATTCTTGCCCGCCATCTGCTTCACCTTCCCCGCCAGTTCCAATTCAAACAGTGCGGCAAAAATTTCCGACGGCGACACTTGCCCCTCCAGTTTCTCCACCAACTCATCAATGTGTATGGATTCATCGGCCTTGATCAGGCGGAGAAGCTGCTTTTCGTGCGGCGGCAATTCGGCGTTGTCTCCAAATAAGGATGCAGTTCCCTCCACTTGGGATTCAGGCTGCAGCGGCTCTAGCGCCAGCCGCACCTGCGTCGGCAGGTCTTCCCACACGTCTTCCCAGGTGGCTGTCAGCTTCGCTCCCTGCTTGATTAATGTGTTCGGACCCCACGAGTTTTTGTTGGTCACATTGCCCGGAACCGCAAACACTTCGCGGTTCTGTTCCAGCGCGCATCGGGAGGTAATCCGGGTCCCGCTGTACTCCGCTGCCTCCACCACCAGCACTCCCACCGACATGCCGCTCAGAATGCGATTGCGGATGGGAAAATTCTGCGGCGCCGGGAACGTCGCCATGGGAAATTCCGACACCAGCGCCCCTCCCAACCCCAGAATCTGGTCCGCCAGCCGCGAGTTCTCCTTGGGATAGATCACGTCCACTCCCGTGCCAAATACCGCGACGGTCTTTCCCTTGCCGGCAATCGCTCCCCGATGCGCGCATGAATCCACTCCCCGCGCCATGCCGCTGATGATGACCAGCCCGTGTATCGCCAGGTCGCATGACAACCGCTCTGCCATGCCCGAACCGTAGGGCGTCGGATGCCGCGTCCCCACCACCGCGATGCCGGGTTGCGCCAGCACCTCCACGTTCCCGCGCACATAGAGCACTAGCGGCGGATCGTAAATTTGTTTCAGTTGCGAAGGATAGGCAGGATCGCTGAGCGACACGATCTGCGCTTTCGCCGCCGCCACCTTCCCCAGTTCGTCCTGCGCCAGCTCGGCCGACTTCCCGGTAGCAATCGATTGCGCCGACTGCGCCATCATCCCTGTCGCCTCCAGTTCGGTCAGGCTGGCGTGGAAGATGGCCTCGGCACTGCCAAAGTACTCGACGAGTTTCTTGGAGCGGGTCGGCCCCAATCCCGGCGTCAATGCCAGCGCCAGCCAGTCCATAGCCGCGGAGCTTGCGGTCGGAGATTTTGTAGCTGCGCTGGTTGATTTCACCTGCACGGGTGGAGTGGATTTCTCCTGCGGGCCAGGAGAGGATGTCACCTCTCGGGTTTGCGATTGAGCTCCCTGCGCACTTGGGGTTGAGTTCACCTGGGGACTTGGGGTTGAGTTCACCTGGGGACTCGGGGCTGAGTTCACCTGGGGACTCGGGGTGGATTTTACCTGCAAGTTTGGGATTGGGTTGACCTGAGGACTTAGGTTGGAGTTCGCCTGAGGGTTCGTTGATTTCACCTGGGGACTTGGGGTTGATTCAACAACGGGGAGAGCACTTTCAGCATGAGGCAAGGAAACCTCCATCTAAGTCGGACTCTACCCACCCCGCAAAATCGCTGTCAAGGAACTGGCTCACATCGGTTTGGTAGGAATTGTTTGGCTTTGCCTTTCTCGTCTCAACTCAAAGCAGTGCCCGAAGGTTCAAGAACTGGAATTAGAAACTTGGAACTTGAAACTCAAACTCGAAACCGAAACTGAAACTAGAAACTGAAACTTGAAACTCGAAACTAAAAACTGCCTCATGGTAGGTTGATAGAGCGATGCCGCGCCTGCGTATCTCCGCCATCTCCTACCTCAACACGGCCCCGCTGATGTGGGATTTCGAACACAACCTCGCTGGCAGCGGTTTTGAAATCGCGTACACGCTTCCCGCGCAGTGCGCCGAGGACCTTCGCCAGGGAGCCGCAGATATCGGCATCATTCCCGCCGCAGCCTATGCGACCATTCCAGATTTAGCCGTGATTCCCAACGTCGCCATCGCCGCCACTCGCGCCGTGCGATCCATCCTGCTAGTCAGTGAAAAGCCGCTGGACCAGGTCCGCACGGTCGCGCTCGACACTTCCTCCCGCACCTCCGTAGCCCTGCTAAAGGTCTTATTTGCCAAGTGGTTAGGCGGTCCCCGCGAATACGCGCCCGCCGCACCCGACCTGACGCGGATGCTAGCAGCGCATGACGCCGCGCTCTTGATCGGCGACCCCGCCCTGCAAGTGGACCGCGCCCGCTATCACACTCTCGATCTGGCCGAGGAATGGATCGCTCGCACCGGCAAGCCCTTTGTTTTCGCGTTTTGGGCAGTTCGCGGCGCAGTGCTCGAACAAGCTCGTGCAGCAAAAATCGCGGAAATATTCCAGCGCTCGCGCGACCATGGCATCGAACCCGCGAACCTCGAAACCATCGTCCGCGAATGGGCGCCGCGCCTGAACTTGACCGAAGACATCGTCCGCGCCTACCTCACCACCAACATCCACTACTTCCTCGATGCCCCCGCACGTGAGGGCCTCGCCCTCTACTACCGCTACGCCGAGGAATGCGGCGCCCTTCCCCCGGTCCCCGCCCGGCGGTTCTTGACGTAGCCAACGCCCCGCCCTGTGGGACCCTGTGTCCCCTATGGTTCATGGTTTTCTCTTGCCAGCCTCCAATCGCTGCGAGAAACCAACCAGCCGAGTCGTCCTAAGTTATTGACAATATTATACTTAACAATTTTAACCGAGAATTTATTGGCATTTCCCCTCCCCCGCGTATCTAATGACTCATGGCACAGCCACAAGTTCAAAAGCAGTACCTTTTCGCTAGTGATTTCGACCAGACCTTAAGCTTCAACGACTCTGGGTACGTCCTCGCCGAACTACTCGGCATTTCCTCGGAAGAGTTTGAACGCAAAGCAGCCGGAATGGCCAAGCTGAACCTGGTTCAGCAAGGCGGAGAGCTTTCTTATTTGCTTCTGCACGACCCGCAATTTCAGCAGGTCAACAAAGAGCAGCTCTACGAGGTTGGCAAAAGCATCCGCCTGAAGGAGAACATCAATCTCCTATACCGCATTTTGACCACGGGCATCGCAGGCCATCAGTTTGAGTTCTACGTGGTTTCGGCCGCGCCGGTGGAAATTGTGCAGTCAGCGCTCGAGGGCATTGTGCCCGCCGACCACATCTTCGGCACCCGCTTCCACTATCTGCCCAGCGGCAAGATCGACACCATCGAGCAGGTCACTGCCGGATACGGCAAGGTCGCCGCCATTGACCGCTTGCAGCACGTCTTGAAGGTAGGTCCCGAGCGCATCGTCTACGTTGGCGACGGGAGCTCGGACATTCATGTCATGCTGCACATCAATCGCCGTGACGGCTTCACCATCGCGGTTTCGGAGAACAAACACATCGCGCCCATCGCCAAACGTACCGTGCTCAGCGATGACGCGCTCGGCGTCCTGATCCCGATCCTCGAAGAAATCGTCGGGCTCGACCGCACCGGCATTCGTGCGCTATTCGAAAAGCAGGGCTTCCTGATCCAGGAGTGGGACAAGGTCAGCACCGATTCGCTCACCATCCGCAGCGCGACCGCTCCGAGCCTGAAGCTGGTGGACAAAGACCTGCTGGATAAAAACAAAGAGGCGGCGCGTGCTTAACTCCGCCGCGGCGGGTGGCTACCGGAATCCTCGCCGTTTCCTATTTCACGAAGCCGCCTGACCGGATGCGTCTACGCGGCCATCTGGATTTCTACGGGGTGCTGCTGCACGCTACGCGAATCGTAGCCGATGTGATCGCGGCCAGGCTGGCCGGTTCGTCTGCGCTGCGGGTGTCGAACTCCTACAGCAGCCCGCCGCTGCAACTTGGGTGACCAAATTCAACTGGCTGAGAAGCAAAGCGTTAGGGCTCCCTTGCTCCCTCGAGTCTATTTAATATCAGACAGCTATTTACTGGATGGTAAAATTTGACAAGCAGTGGAGCCAAATCGCGTTCTAATGCGTTCTAAGCCCCGTAAACCTCGCAGATGACCTCCAATGCCTCCTGGACCATCGAACGCTCACCTTGGGGCCCTACAAGGCCAGCAAATGGCATCCTACGCGACAACCGTGATGCGTTTCGGCAGTCTCGGTCGGCTTGGTCTTGGTGAGAGCCATCCGGCTCGCCGACTGCAGGTCGACCCGTGTCCGCAATTTAGATAATAAGTCGTTGCTTCTATTGGTCGAGACTCTGATATATCAATAAACTGCACTTGTTTCGGTGCATAATCGGCTTGCTATCGCTCCAAAAAATCGACTCCTTCACAGAAGCTCGCGGGATAACAGTGGAAGAGCGGCGCTTCAGCGCCGCGTAGCGTCACCCAAACATCCTCGCGCCTTCAGGCCCTGTCGTGCCACGCGCATGCCAAATGCGGCACGCGATATGCCTGTTTCTCCGTGCTAGACTGCTGGTAAAGCACCGCGAGAGGGCAGGAATCATGAAATTTGGCGTCATCATCTTCCCCGGATCCAACTGCGACCACGATGGTTACTGGACAGCTCAACAAGTCGCCCACCAATCCGCAACCTTGCTGTGGCACGACTCACCCGACCTGCAGAATTGCGATGCCATCATCGTGCCAGGTGGATTTTCCTATGGTGACTACTTGCGAACCGGAGCCATTGCCAAGTTCTCGCCCGTCATGGAATCGGTGCGCAAGTTTGCCGACGGCGGCGGGCTGGTCATCGGAATCTGCAATGGTTTTCAGATTCTCTGCGAATCCGGTTTACTGCCCGGCGCACTGACCCGCAACCTGGGCTTGAAATATATTTGCAAGCCGGTGACGGTACGGGTGGAGAGCACCGACACTCCGTTCACCAGCGCCTGCCAGCAGGGCGAGGTCCTGACCATTCCCATCGGACACATGGACGGCAATTATTTCTGCGACGAGGCCACGCTGGCCGAACTGAACCGCGACGACCGCATCATTTTCCGCTACGCTGCACCCGATGGACAAATTACGGCGGAGGCGAATCCCAACGGGTCGCTTGAAAACATCGCCGGCATCTGCAATGCGGGACGCAACGTGGCAGGAATGATGCCCCACCCGGAGCGCGCCTCGGAACCCGAGTTGGGCGGCGAGGACGGGCTCAAGATTTTTGCCTCCATGGTGGGCGCGATGGCGGCAGGACGATAGCGGCAGCACGATGGCGGCATTACGATGGCGGCATTACGATAACCGTAGGAGCAATGGCGCCAGGCGCGACCCCCAAGAAAAATGGCGTCACGCTAAGCGGCATTGTTCTTTCGCTGTATGGTCTTTGCTAGTACGCTGCCATTCCCACCGAGCCTACGGGAACGCCGGTTGCCGTCGTGACCTTCGACAAGCTGCCGTCGGATATCACCGAATAGCCTTCGATCTCGCCGGTTTTCCCGTCAACGACATACAGATAGGCGCTTCCCGGAGTCAACGCCATGTCCAGTGGACCCTTGGCCGTGGGGGTATTGGCTGAGAGCAGCGCCAGGCTGCCGTCGCTGCCGATCTGGTATCCAGAGATGCTGTTGCTGCCGGTGTTGCTGGTGTAAGAATACTGGCTGGTGAAAGCGGGATTGTTGGTGTTCACCACCCAACACGCTGCGCCGCCGAAGTCAGGTACCGACGCGCTGATGACGGTGAGCGTCCCTCCGCTTGAAACAGAATAGGAAGACATCGTGCTGTTGGTACCTTCGGAGACTATCAGGCGGCCACGAAAGTCAAAGGCAAAGCCGAAAGGCTCGGCTCCCACAGAATTTTGTACTAGCGGACCGGTAGCCAGGCCGCTTCTGGCCACGGTGTAGGTGTCAATTTTATTGGTCTTTTTTTCGGTGACCACTAGCACGGTGCCAGCCGCGTTAAATCCAACTTGCGCGGGACTGGCCGTATTGGCGCTCAGCAAGCGGGTGGAATTTGCCAATTGGGTCAGAGCCCCGGTTAATCCGACTTTAAACGCGGTGATGTTCGGAGTACCTGAGGCATTGAGAACGTAGAGCAGGTTTCCATGGATGGTCAGACTCACCGGCTTGGTGCCGCCGGAGGCCACTTTGTTGATCACGGTCAGACCGGTGGACTTGACGCTGAAGGAAGTGATGTCATTGCTTCCGGCATTCACCACAAACAGATACGTATTGGTCGAATTCAGGATCACTTCGCCCTGCGACCCCAATACACCGGAGTTGCCCAGCCCGGTGGTGGAAAACTTGCCCAGCAAGGTGAGAGTGCCATCGGTGGCGCGAGTGTATTGCCAGACCTGATTGTTCGCCGCGGAATTGGTGCTGATGAATACCGCTCCCGTCGTAGCAACCTCTTGCGCAGTCGCCCCCGCGACCAGGCAGGCGCACGTCAAAGCGGCGGCCGCCAGGATTCCGAGCTTTTGCATAGCGCTTCCCATCAGTTTCATATTTTTCTCCTTGGTTATTTCTTCGGACTACCGACTTCCCCATAGGTTACGCGAAAGTCAGGAACTAGTTTGCTAAGGCAAAAGCGGAGGGGGACAAAACAGCGGACAGGAGCGTGGCCCTACAGTCAAGGCAATGGCGCGGGGGGCGCGGGCTTGGCGTCAAGGTGGAGATGCGGACGGGTTTGGAAATCGACATGGTAGGCTGTGCCAGGCAGGTCGATCATCAGGCAAGTCGATCATCGGCCAGAGAATTTGGCCAAGAAACAGGGCGGGTCATGGTTCGTTTTGGAATTGCGGGATTTGGGATTCATGGAGTGAAGCGGCTGATGCCGGGCTTCGCGCTGGCGCAGAACTGCAAGGTGACGGCGCTGTCGCGGCGCGAGATGGCGAGGGCGCGGGAATCGGCCGAAAAGTA
>JBBQVN010000144.1:0-9192 GCA_038211475.1 Terriglobales bacterium
GCACTGACCGCTTGGGCTAACCCTTGGTGAGTTCCCCGACCGCCCGCCATGCCTGGTCAATTGCCCCATCAGTGTAGGCATATGCCCCTGCATCGGCGTTGGCGATCGCGATCCGGCCGTGCGGTTTGCGCGCCACTTCGCATGGGGTCTCGCCGCCCTCGATCCAGAAGTCATCGAACAAAGAGTTGTATTCGTAGGAATATCCGTGCGGCCAGCGGTTCACGGTGATGGCGGCAATGTCGCGGGCGGGATCGAATCCTCCGGCGCCCAGGGTCCTACCCAATTGTTGCCGGATGTTGCGTTCATACTCTTCGAAGGTTGTAAGGTACAACTCAGTCCTCCCCATCTGGTGTTGTTCACGCGCCGGCAGGCCTGGCTTGCACGCCGCCTTCATCATGTGCACCACAATCGGCTCTTCCGGCTTGCCGGGACAGTGGTAGTCACCAATGCTCACCAGCAAATCCAAGTTCATGCTGGAATGATAGGAGCCGGGAGCATAGACGGAACTCACACCCAGCTTCTGAAACGCAGTCCAATTGTTGATCACTACATTGGTGTAGAGCAACGGAACTTTTTGTGCGGAGGCCAGTGCGGCCTGCTGCTTCGGCGGCAACTCTTCGCAAATGTACGGGATGACCACGTGCCAGCAAGCCAGAATGCAGTGTTTGGCCCGCACAGTTGCTAGGTCCGACTTGTTGGCATAGGTGATTTCCACTTCCTGCGCCGTGGCAACGTCGCCCAGATGCTTTACCCGGACCGCAGTGCTGTTCAAGCGAATGCGGACCGCGGACGAGACCTCGTCCAGCCGAGCGTAGTTGGCTCTCGCGGTCACCACATCGGTCGCATCTTTGCCCGGAATCGCCGATGGAATCAGCTTTCTTACGAGCAACCGGGCGATTGAAGCGTTGCCATCGGGGAAGTGAAAAAAGTATTTTTCAGCGTCGGCGAACGTAGCGTCGCGGCTCATTCCTTTGCCATTGCCGGGCTGTAGATGGAGCCCGGCAAATCCCGGGAATCCCAGACCCCAGGCATCCTGCGCCGCGACGGCTTCAATCCCTACCCCAAACAAACTGTGGAGCGACGCCTGGTAGAACTTCACAATTTCCGGAGCCACTCCCACCTTCTCCGTCAGATACTGCGCGTAAGGCATCTTCGCCAGCTTGAGCTTTTTCTGGTCGGAAGTGAGCCCGGGAAAGTAGTCCTGCTTGGTGGCCCACAGGCGGAGGAAGTCTCTCTTGGCTGTTTCCGAAAAGGGGGACTCGGCAGCAAATTTGGGGAGCAGTCCCCAGTCGCGGAAATCTTCCTCGCTCTCTCCTTCAAACGGCATGGGGTTAGTGATGAGCTTATCCGTCCCGAAAGTCTCTTTGTCAAAGAAGACCTTAGGCCGCATGCCCAGTGAGCGATACAGGCTCTTGTTTACACGCTGGGGGTACGAGGACATCTCAATTCCCAGCTCTTCCACCAGCACTTTTGACACCGCGCTGTAAGGCTCCGGGCTCTCAATCGAAAACGTGCCTCCGAAGCCCAGCAAAGTGCGGTCGCCGATGCGGAACTCGTTGCGCTTGGCGTGGCCGCCGAAATCGTCGTGGTTATCTAGAATCAGGATGCGCGCATTCTCGCCCGCCGCCTTGCGGTAATAGTGCGCTGCCGCCAGTCCGCTAATGCCACCACCCACCACTACCAGGTCGTACACTTCGCCGGTGTCGCGCGGCTTGCCTGCCTTTTTCCAGAAATCGCCGTCGCGCAGGCTGTGTGCGGCGTCAAACGAGCCGGGATGACTTCCCCGCATGCCAGTCAGAGCCGGAGGATAATACGACGCCGCGTTCTGCGCTTCCTCGGGACCAGGCCGGGTTCGGCAACCGAGCGGGAGCATGGCCATCCCAGCCGTCAGTGCCATTCCGTTCACAAAGTCGCGGCGGGTGATGTTGGCAAACATCCCCAACTCGCGGTCTTGTTTCTTGGACAAGAATCCCCCCAAACCGGCGAGTTTACCATGCGGTCACCACGACCCCTGGTCTCCGGCAGGGCAGCCATCGAGTTCGGCCTCGCAAAGCAAAGCCCCGATACGCGTGAAGCGCACGAGGCAAACTGGCCGGAACTCTCTGCTTGCGGACTACGGTTGCGTCGGCGGCACTACCGGAGGCGGCACAATCGCTGGATCTAAAAACTTGTCCTTATGCGAACCGTCGCAGAACGGCTTGTTGGCAGACAGGCCGCAGCGGCACAGTGAGAACGCCGGTTTCCCAGCAATGTTGTAAGGCGCGCCCAGGCTATCGACGAGTTCGATCCCACCCTCGGGCGCTTCCACCCGCAGGGGACCATTTGGCTTCACGGAAATCTTTACCGATGACATTCTTGCCTCCGCTTCGATTATCGCAGCTTCGCGCCTCTATAATGGCAACTTCGTCCAAATGGAGCTTTCATGATCTCGCGTCGCCGTTTTCTCCAGTCCAGCGCAGTGGTTGCTGCAGGCACGGGCGTTCTTCCGCTCGCGCTGGCCGCAAAAGACGCCAAAGCTTCGCTGCCTGCCTCCATCGCCTCGCTCAAGTCGCTGCGCGAACAGGCCAAGCCCATCACTACCGCTGAACGCCTGCAACGCATCGAACGCGCCCGCCAACTGATGGCGCAGAACGCGCTCGATGCGATCCTACTGATGGAAGGCACGTCCTTACGATACTTCACCGGCATTCGCTGGTGGGGAGGCGAGCGCTTATTCGCCATGGTTGTGCCCGTAAAGGGCGAGCCGTTTTATGTGTGCCCGGCGTTTGAGGAAGGTCGCGCCCGCGAACAAATTGCGCACATCGCCGCCGACCATGCCGATGTCCGCGTCTGGCAGGAAGACGAGGATCCGTACCATCGGGTCGCCCAGGGACTGCAGGACCGCGGTATATCCACCGGCAAGCTCGGCCTGGAAGAAACCGTGCGGTTCGTTTTCGCCGACGGTATTGGCACAGCCGCGGCGGGAGCGAAGATTGCCAGCGCGACTCCGGTCACCGCCGGTTGCCGCACCATTAAGAGCGATCACGAGATTGCACTGATGCGGTTGGCGGCCCAGGTCACGCTAGCGGCCTACGCGGCCACCTGGCGAGCACTCAAGCCTGGCATGACCCAGAACGACGTTGCGGCGCTGGTTTCCGCTGCCCATTTGCAATTGGGATTTGAGGGCGGCGCGGATGTGCAGGTAGGCGAATTCAGCGCCCTGCCGCATGGCTCGATCACGCCACAGGTAATTCGCGAAGGCACGATTGTTCTGATGGACGGCGGTTGCAACGCGGAAGGCTACGCCTCCGACATCAGCCGCACTTACGTTCTCGGCAAGCCGACGGACAAGATGAAGCAGGTGTTCGAAATTGTGCATCGGGCCCAGAGCGCGGCGCTGGCGGCGGCCCGTCCCGGCGTGGAGTGTGGCGCGGTGGATGCTGCCGCCCGCAAGGTGGTCACCGACGCAGGCTATGGCCCGGACTATGCGCACTTCTCCCACCGCGTGGGTCACGGCATGGGCATGGACGGGCACGAGTGGCCGTATCTGGTCCGCGGGAATTCCACCAAACTGGCTGCCAACATGACCTTCAGCGACGAGCCGGGCATTTACATTAAAGGGGAATTCGGAGTGCGGCTAGAGGATGACATGCACATCACCGAAAATGGCGCGGAATTGTTTACGCCGCAAAGTCCTTCTCTAGTGGATCCCTTCGGCAAAGCATGAGGGAGTAGCACGTAAGTGATTGAATCATAAAAACTTAACAGAGCATGCGGCGAGGGAAACCATGCCGTCGTGTGCTGTCGATTTTAGCGAAGATTTTTTCGTTAAAGCGTAACCTTTGGTTTCCTGCCTGCTCTATGTCAGTAAGAGTGAGCCGAAAGGCCTTCTTGGTCGCTGCGGCGACCTCCTGACTGCGGGTGGCGCTGGTAAGCTGCGGGGGACGGCAAAACAGGCCGTTTGCAGATGCCGGCGCCCTTTTTTATCGAGCATTCATGAAACATCAGATTTTTCTAAACGTCTTCTTCGCGGCTCTATTCACGGCAGCTTCTGCCCATGCGGCTGACGATCTAAAGCTCAATCCCCGGCTAAACTATTCCAGCGACAGCCAGGATGGCGCCTTGATCACCGGCACCAACATGGACGATGGGTTTGTTGCGGGACAACCAAACTACGTAATTTTTTACGGCGAGGGCTGATTTAATTCCAAGCGGCAGGCTCGCCGCTCCGTGAGTTTGTACGAAAAATATAAAGGGCGCGTGCACTTCGTGGTGGTTGATCTGGATGTGAAACGATCGCCTGCCCAACAGGATTTGGTGAAAAAATACTACACCGGTTACATCCCGCACGTGGTGGTGCTCGATGCCAAGGGCAACGCGTTGTACAACTCTGCGGGAGAAGTAGAGGAGTCGGAGATTTCCCGGCTCATCGATAAAGTTTTGTAAAGCGCAGTAAATCCCCGTCAACGATGAAACCGGCCAGAACATTGGCCGGTTTTGTCTGTCTCCAAACGGCTTCTAGGAAATGTATTCGCGGATGTACGGGTCTTGGGATTTCTTGAGCTCCACGGCATCGCCGTCGAAAAGAACCTTACCATCCTGCAGCAGCAAAAAACTCATGGGCACTTCGCCCTGTTGGCCCCGAGGCAGCGACTGCATCTGGTTGGTCTGCTTGTCGAAGTGATGGGTGGCCATAATGAAGGCATCTTGCAGACGATGGGTGACCATCAGGGAACTGGTCTTGTACTCGTCGCGCTGCTTGATGATGAGTTCGATGATTCGGGTGGATGTAACCGGATCCAGACCGCCGGTGGGGGAATCATAGAGCAGAACGTCGGGTTGAGTGATCATGCCCCTGGCGATGGCCACTCGGCGCCGCATGCCGCCCGAAAGCTCCGAAGGAAACATATTCAGAGTGTGCTCCAGTTCGACAAATTGCAACGCTTCTTTCACGCGGCGATCAATCTCTTCCGGGGAGACGTCGCGTTCCTCCATCAGCCGGAAAGCCACGTTTTCTTTTACGGTTAACGAATCGAAAAGCGCGCTCTCCTGAAACACCATCCCCACGTGGCGCCGTACCTCGGAAAGTTGGGACTCGGTCATGTTGGTAATGTCCTGCCCCAAAACGGAAATCCGGCCTCGATCGGGCTTCATCAAGCCCAGGGCCAGCTTCAAGATGGTGCTCTTGCCCGAGCCAGCGATTCCGAACAGCGCCTTGCATTCGCCGCGCGCCAAGCGGAAAGAAATGCCGTCGAGCACGCGGTTCTGATCGAAGGCGATAGCAACATCTTCGAAGACAATGGCGTCGCCGCGACTCTCCGTCACTACGGGATCTGCGCTCGGAATGGGCAGGGTAGGAGCGGACATAAACTTTAATGGAATCCCAGCAGGACGTAGAGCAAGCGGGTCACGAAGAAATCCACCACCAGGATCAACACCGAAGCCGCGACCACTGCCTGCGTGGTGGCCCGGCCCACGCCTTGGGTGCCGCCCTTGGCGGACATTCCGTAGTAGCAACCGACGCTGGCGATAATGAAACCGAAAATCACCGGCTTGATCAATCCCGTGAATACATCGCTGAATACCAGAGTTTGCCAGGCAGAGGTCCAGTATTCGCGCGAGTTCAGCCCCAACATGAGAGTGGAAACGAAGTTGCCGCCGATCAGGCCCATCAGGTCGGAAATGATGGTCAGGAAAAACAACATGATCAAAGTGGCGAAGAGCCGGGGCGTGACCAGCTTCTTGATAGGGTCAGTGCCGAGGGCGCGCATCGCGTCAATCTGCTCGGTCACCACCATGGAGCCGAGTTCGCTGGCCATGCCGGAAGCGTTGCGGCCAGTCACCATCAGGCCAGTGAGCACCGGGCCGAGTTCGCGTACCATGCTGATAGAAACCAGTTGTCCAATCAAAGAAAGCGAGCCGAAACGGCCCAGCGTGGCCGCACTATTCACCGCCAACACGGCGCCGGTGAAGAAACCGGTGAGCACCACAATGGGCAGAGAGCCAAAACCAATCAGGTCGGCCTGTTGCATCATGTCACCCAGGTACAACGGGCGCTTGAACAGGTTGCCCATGGCTCGCCCGGCCAGCATGGCGTAATCCTGAATGGCCAGGATCTTGTCTTTCGCGAATTCGGCGGGAGAAGAAAGTTCCAGTTCCATGCGCGCCACGCGGCAACAATTGGAATATAGCAGAGAGAACGGATTTAGACTGCGAGTGTTGGCTTAAGGTCCCGAACCTTACGGCTTTTCGCGCTTCTCCAGGCTGGGTTCCTTTTGCACCTTGGCTGCAGCCGGAACTGCCGGCTTCCAGGCATGGGGATTCGCGGGGGCATTGGGATCTACTCCAAAATCCCAGACAAACAGGTTCAACCCCTGTTGGCCCAGAGTTTCCACCACGGCATACTCGCCGGGCGCAAGTTCGGCAGTGGGGGTCACCTTCACCCAGCCTCCGGTGAGTTCGCGGGCGTCGGTCGCAACCAGTTTTTGTTCCTGGCTGACTTTGCCGTAAATCGCAATCTTGATGTCGCCAACAATGCGCTTGCCGTTCTTGGTTTGCATGCGGACGATCTTGAAGCGGTCGAAAGCCTGTTGCGGGCCTTCGGGCTGCTGGCGGGTCTCGGCGTCGGACTTCTCTGGCGGCAGCACATTCACATAAACGGTCGGCAACTTGGTGTGGGCCTGCGTCTTGGCGTGAATGCCAGGCAACTCAATGGTCTGCTTGGCGCTGGCCAGCGGATTGATGGCGGCCCGCAAGATATTGCTCTTGGTATTCTTGCTGATTTCGCCGTCGCTCTGCTCGAGTTCCACCAATTGGGATTGACCTTGATAGCTGTCCAGCAGCAGCACTCCGCCTTCCTCGGGAAGCCGCAGACCGGGTGCGACGTGAGGCTGTTTCGCTTCCTCGGCCTTCTGCTCTTCTTCCAGTTCCTTATCGAGCACTTTCGCTTCCGGCGTAGGAGCGCCGCTGCCGCGGTCTTTCTCGAATTTGTCGGTTGCATCCCAATCGACAATCGAGGTGGGCAACTCCTCCCACTCGCCGCGCTCGGCGCTCAGGTAGCGAACCCGATCGCCCTTCACTTCGTACTTGGTGGCAAGTTGAAAGGAGCCGTCTTTTAGGATAATGCGCTTGGACAGACCCTGAATTTGGGCGTGACTGAGACTTCCGCCCAGCAGTATCGCGGCGAAAGCGCAGAGGACGAGCAACCGGCAATATCGGTGCCAATGCAGCATTCGATTCTCAGTCCCCCGCTCAGTTAGAGTCGCATCCACACCAGTGGGATGCCCACTACCAGACCCGGCAGCGGTTCGCCGCCACCATGGGCTGTCCCGTCTTGCACGAAAAAGCTTTCTGGAATTCCGGCATGTTCACCACTACACCGTTGATGCGGTACTTGCCCGGGGAATGGGGGTCGGTGGCGGCATGCACGCGCAGCGATTCCGGCCGCTCGTATTCGCACGCCCACTGCGCCAGTCCCACAAAAAAGCGCTGGTCGGGACTAAAGTCCTCCACGTTGTGGAGTTGCAACTTTTTATCGGCCGCTTGCCATGCGATGTAAGCCAGAATGGTGCCCCCCAAGTCGGCGACATCTTCGCCCAAAGTCAGCTTGCTGTTGATCTTGATGTCGTCCACCACCGTATATTGCGCGTACTGGTCCACCACGCATTGGGTGCGCTTTTCAAATTCCTTCGCGTCTTTCTCGGTCCACCAGTCCTTCAAGTTGCCCTGCGCGTCGAACTGGCGGCCTTCATCGTCAAAGGCATGAGTTAGTTCGTGGCCGATGGTCGATCCCGTATTCCCGTAGTTGGGCGCGTCGTCAATCTTCACGTCATAAAGCGGCGGTTGCAGAACTCCCGCGGGGAAATTGATGTCGTTCATCTGCGCGTTGTAGTAGGCGTTCACTGTCGGCGGCGTCATGCCCCATTCTCCGCGATCGAGCGGCTTGCCAATCTTCTCCAGTTGACGCCTGGCTTCAAAGACGACGGCGCGCTGCTCATTCCCTTGAAAATCATCGCGTTTAATTTCGACCGAACTATAGTCGCGCCATTTGTCTGGATATCCTACCTTGTTGACGATGGTCTGCAACTTTTCCAATGCCTTCGCCTTGGTCGGGGCGTCCATCCATGAGAGCTGTTCCAAATCCTGCTTCATCGCCGCTTCAATGTACCCGGTCATTTCCAAAGTTTTCTTCTTCATCTCAGGACCGAAGGCGCGATTCACAAACTCCTGGCCCAGGGCTTCGCCGAGTTGCTGGTCTACCAATGACACACAACGCTTCCAGCGCGGCCGCAACTGCTCCGCTCCCCGTAAGGTCTTGCTGTAGAAGGCAAAATTTTCGTTGACGAACTTCGACGAAAGATAAGGCGCGTTGGCGTGCAGCACATGCCAGCGCAGGTAAGTTTTCAGGTCGTCGAGACTGGCGGTTTGCAACTGATGCTCCACCTCGGCATAAAACTTCGGCTCGGTGACGTTGAAGACCTGAACTTTGCCCACTCCGGCAATGTCCAGGTAGGTGGTCCAGTCGAAGCTCGGGGTAAGCGCAACCATCTTGGCGCGATCCATTTTGTGAAACAGGTTGTGTGGGTCCCGCTTCTCCACTCGCGTGAGCGTAGCGTTGGCCAAGCCGGTTTCGATGGCCATGATGGCAGAGGCTTCCTGCTTGGCCGCTTCCGGCGTGTCTCCGGCAAGCTGCAGCATGTTCTGCACGTGCACCAGATATTTGTTGCGCAGCTCGACCGATTTGTTGTCCGTCTTGACGTAGTAGTCGCGGTCGGGAAGGCCGAGGCCGCCCGAGTCGGAGAAAGCGATCACGTCGTTGGAATTTTCGAAATCCTGATTGGATCCGAAGTTGAACAGCAGGCCGTCGGTCTGCGTTTGCAAATGTAGCGGGGCCAGTACTTTGGCCAGATCTTTCTTCGATTGCAGGCCGTGGATGGCGTCGAGTTGCGGTTGCAGCGGGGCCAGGCCTTTCTTTTCTACTGCCGCCTCATCCATGCAGGCGGCGAAATAGTCGCCAATCTTCTGCTGGGTCGGCGTGCGTCCGGCAGTCTTGTTCGCAAGGTCCTCAAGGATGCCCCACAAAAACTGCTGATTGTCGTTGTAGAGCTTGCCATAGACACTCCAACTCGACTGGTCGGCGGGAATGGGGTTTTTCTTAATCCAACCGTTGCAAGAGTAAGCGTAGAAATCCACGCAGGGGTCAATGGATTTGTC
>JBBQVN010000145.1:0-9172 GCA_038211475.1 Terriglobales bacterium
GTCTTCGCTCAGGACCAGAAGCTGCTGGCGAGTTGCATGCAGTCCCCTGCCACGGCGGTGATTGCGGGGGAATTCGCCGCTAACGTGGCTTCCCCCAAGCCGGTGTTGATTTCCGGACAGCCTCGTCTCACTTTTGCGCGGGCTGCTGCGTGGTTTGGTGCGCAGCAAGTTTCACCGGCCACAATCGATTCCACCGCCGTAGTAGCCAAATTCGCGAAACTCGGCCAAGGCGTCGGCATTGGACCGCTGGCCGTGATCGAAGAGAAGGTTTGCGTTGGCGACCGCACTCGCATCGGCGCGGGATGCGTGGTTGGTGTCGGCGTCGAGATCGGGGAGGACTGCACGCTTTTCCCCAACGTCACGGTGCACTCGGGCACTCGCCTGGGGCGGCGCGTCATCGTTCACTCCGGCGCGGTGCTGGGCGGCGACGGTTTCGGCTACGTCCGCGATCAGGTTTCAGGCCGCTATGAAAAAATCCCGCAAATGGGCCGCCTGGAAATTGAAGATGATGTAGAGATCGGCGCCAACGCCACGATTGATCGCGGTGCGCTTGACCTGACGCGCATTCGCCGCGGCACAAAGATTGACAACCTGGTGCACGTCGGGCACAACGTCGATATCGGGGAAGACGTGGTAATTGCAGCTCAAACTGGAATCTCCGGGAGTTGCGTGATCGGAAGCGGCGCCATCATCGGGGGGCAGGTTGGGATTGGCGACCACGTGCGCATCGAAGAAGGTGTGATCCTGGGCGCGGCCTGCGGCGTGCCCTCCAACAAGACGGTGCGCGGGAAGGGAATTGTTTTCTGGGGGACGCCGGCCCGCCCGTTGAAGCAGTATTTGAAAACGCTTGCGACGCTGGCGCGTCTGGCGAAGAAGTAGCTATGGCTCTGGTCGTCGTCGGCGGACATTCGCGCAACGTGGGGAAGACCAGCGTCGTCGCCGGCCTGATTGCAGCGCTGGCGGAGTACGAGTGGACGGCGATGAAGATCACGCAGTACGGCCACGGCATCTGCAGCGCCGACGGCCACGCCTGCGATTGCGCGACCGGGGAGCACTCCTGGGCCATTGCCGAAGAGCACGACCGCTCCGGCACATCCGATACGTCGCGCTTTCTAGTCGCCGGTGCCCGGCAATCCTGGTGGGTGCGCACTGAGCAGGGCCATCTCGCTGAAGCCATGCCGCGGGTGCGCGAAATCCTGGCCCGGGCTGGCCACGCCATCATCGAGTCCAATAGCATCATCAAGTTTGTGCGGCCGGACATGTATCTGACCGTGCTCGATCCAGCCACGCCGGACTTCAAGATCTCAGCCAAGGAGTTTCTCGACCGCGCCGATGCAGTGGTGCTGCACGCTAAGGACGACGGAGGGAACGCCTGGGACCATATTTCGCTGAAGCCAGTGGCCACGCGGCCAACTTTCTTGATTCAGCCGCCCGAGTACGTCACCGCCGAACTGGTACAGTTCGTTCGCGCGAAGATGGAACTGACGGCCCGCCGCTGAGCGAATATATTGCGCTAAGCGGGTGCGCGCCCGGGACGTGGATGCAAGACGGTTCGGTCCGCGAAGGACTAGTCCGCGTACATCGCTATGATCCGCTCGATCCCTCGCCTGCACACCGCGCAAAAGTTTGTGGTCCGGGTAAACATGATGCAATTCAACTGAGGCCGGTAATACCCCCGCGCTTCATAGTTCGCGCCCTCAAACGCACCGATTTTCCCAGCATACTTCTCCGCGCCTAACATCTCGTCCACGGCGCGCTGCTCTTTGTGGAACAAAGCCTCCATCTCAGACTCCGGCCTGCCCGCGGCGCGAATCGCCTTACGTTGTTTCTGGATGTCCCGCTCAAACGTCTCGTAAGGTTCTTTGTTCCACGGCGTGGGCAGTGGAGTGCCGGCCTCTACCAGGTCTTTCCACTTTAAGTTAGCCGGATCGTGCATGGCAGTCACATTCGGCGGCCAAGGCTCAGGTCGCTTTTCGGTGGACTGATAGGCCACATCCGAAGTGTAGTATTCATCCGCCAGACCAGCGAAGTGGTGCCCGAACTCGTGCACTCCCACATAAGCGGAGAAGGCATTGTCGGCGGCCACCGTGGCATACAGATTGAAAATTCCGCCCCCGCCATAGGTCGCACCGTTGACGATGATCTCCACGAAATCATACGGCGCGAACGACGCCACATCGCGCAGGGTCCGATTCTCCATGGTCAACACATAACGTTCGCTGTCGAAAGAGTCATAGCTTGCACCCAGCGGGGAGCGCCGCTGAATGCCGCTCGACGGGCGCGAAATCCCCGACTCGTCCGCCGCAGGACACAGTCCCCACACATTGAACTGCTGCCGATGCTCGCGAAATGGCGAGGTGGCGAAGAGCGTGTCTATGAATTTGCGAGCGTCTTTTTCGAACTTACCTCGCTCTGCCGCAGTATAGCCATCGCCCAGCACCAACAGGTCCACTTTGGTAGCAGGATCGCCCGACTTCTGGATTTCCCGCAGTGGTCCCGGAGAGGGCGGCCGCGATCGCTGCACGAACTTGTCGTTGGGGTCGATTTCGACGCGCCACACTTCGCGAAGAACGTCATCCTTGCGCGCTTTGAGAATGATTTTGACGGGAGCGTCCGGAGCAGGGAAGCGCACCGATTCAGAAAACGTGCGGGTCACGTGGCTGGCCTCTTCGGTGGAGACCCACTCCGCGAATATGGTGTCGAAGCCACGCGAATACAGCAACCGGTCGCTGGCTTTGTCGCGCACTTCAAACAGGCAATTGCCCAGGTTGCTGGAGTCAATCGCCTTCTGCAAATCGCCCGGCCAGGGCAGCGGTTCCAGCACCACCCGGTCCATGCTGAACACTTCCTGTTTGGGATTGCCAGTGTGGTAGTAGTCCAGTCGCATGGTGCGGGGATGAGCGGCAGGCGGGGTCGCGGCAAAGCCAGCCGCAGTACACAGCAAAACAAGAAGCAGCGAAAAACCATGGCGCATCATGCACGCATTGTACCGCCAGCGCGTAGGGGCTGCGATGGAGGCGGCACCTCCTTCGAACCCCATCCTGCTATTCTTTTCACTTGCGCCGAATTCATCCCAACGCGTGGCTTCTCGTCCTGCTGTCCGCAGTCCTGCAGGTCCTCATCTTCCCGCTGCCGGGTCTCTACTGGCTGTCGTGGATCGCTTTTGCTCCGCTCATCGTAGCACTGCTGCGCGCCCGCACTCCTGACACTCTGCAGCTTGATGACGCGGCTGTGCTCGTTCCCGCCACTGCTTGGCAGGGTTTTCTGCTGGCTTATGTCAGTGGCATTCTCTGGTACGCCGGAACTTGCTATTGGATCTATGACACGATGCACCACTACGGAGGCCTGCCTGCTCCGGTCGCGGCCATCATGCTGGTGGCTTTCTGTCTGTATCTAGGCCTCTACCATGGCCTTTTCGGATTTCTGTTGGCTCTGGTTGCGCGTCGCCGTTCGGTGAACCGCCTCGCGTTCATGGCTCTCCCATTTCTATGGGTCGCGGTTGAGTTGGCGCGCACCCGAGTCACTTCGTTTCCCTGGGAGCTGCTGGGTTCGTCGCAAGTGGACCACATTTCGCTGTCCCGCATTGCGTCATTCACGGGCGTGTATGGTGTTTCGTTCGAAATCATGCTGGTGAACACGGCTTTCGCCGCGGCGTTTCTGGTGCGGCGAGAGAAGCGCAAACTGCTGCTCGTCGCTTCTCTGGCTGCGACTGTCATGTTGCAAGGTGGGCGCTGGCTGCAGCCCCCACCCCAGCCTGCGGACCGCTCCGCTTTACTCGTGCAGACCAACATCCCGATTCTGGTGGGCGACACCTGGACCAAGGACTACTTCGACGGCACTCTGCGCGACTTGACCTGGATCAGCCTTCGCCCCTCCGCCGCTTCCAACCAAAACCCCGCTCTAATTGTCTGGCCGGAATCGCCAGCGCCTTTCTTTACTAGCGATCCGTTCTTCCGCGATGCGGTGGGCAACGTGGCCCGCACCTCAGGCGCGTGGGTGATCGCAGGCGCGATTGGCACACCGGCGATGAGCGCGACGGCGGCCACCGCGACCGAGACTTTCAACTCGGCGGCGCTGTTCAATCCCGCGGGAGAGTTGACGGCCCGCTACGACAAGATCCATCTCGTCCCCTTCGGCGAATACGTCCCCGCCCGCAGCTACTTTCCCTTCATGGATATGCTCACGAAAGCAGTGGGCGAGTTTCAGCGCGGGCACTCCCGCGCCCCGCTGAATGCCGGCGGAATTCCGATTGGCCTGTTCATCTGCTACGAGTCGATCTTTCCTGACGAAATCCGCCAGTTCGTCCGCAATGGAGCCCAAGTGCTGTTGAATGTCTCCAATGACGGATGGTATGGCGACAGCGGCGCTTATGCTCAGCACTTGCAGATGACGCGCATGAGGGCCATGGAGAACCATCGCTGGCTGCTAAGCGCGGCCAACACGGGAGTGACTGCGGCCATCGATCCCGACGGCCGAGTGGTGGCGCGCGTCGAGCGCAAGTTGCGGACTACACTCTCCGCTCCCTACGCCCTGCTTTCCGCGAACACTTTCTATACCACTCACGGCGACTGGTTCGCCTACGCCTGTGCGATAATTTCGCTAGCGGCGTTGCTGTTCGCACGCTTCAAGCCGACGCTCCAGTAAGCACTATGGTCGAAGAACTCGAACACGAATTCGGCGCTCTGCAAGCAAAGGTTCGCGACCTGCGGGAGTATCTTTGACCCGGCCAAACTCCGCGACCAACTAAGCGAAATCGATAAGCAGGCCTCCGACCCCAATCTGTGGGCGAATCCCGCCAAGTCGCAGCAAGTGATGCGCGAGAAGAAGCGGCTGGAAAGCGCTCTCGCCACCGAAGCCGACCTATCGCGCCGCCGTGACGACATCCAAGCCTACTTCGACCTGGCCCGCGAAGGCGAAAACGTTACCGCAGACATCCGCCGCGAAATGGATTCCCTGGGCGCGCTCGTGGACAAGGTGGAGACCGAGACCCTGCTATCAGGTGAAAACGACGCCCGCAACGCAATCGTTACCATTCATCCCGGTGCCGGTGGGACCGAGTCACAGGATTGGGCTGACATGTTGCTGCGGATGTATCTGCGCTGGGCCGAGCGCGAGGGCTTTCAGACGGTGGTGTACGACTACCAGCCCGGCGAAGAAGCTGGAGTGAAGTCGGTGACCTTTGCGGTGAACGGGGAGTACGCCTTTGGCCTGCTGACCAGCGAGATCGGAGTGCACCGACTGGTACGCATCTCGCCCTTCGACCAGGCGGCGCGCCGGCACACTTCATTTGCCAGCGTCTATGTGTCGCCGGAAATCGACGAGACCATCGAGGTCAACATCAAGGTCGAAGACCTGCGAATCGATACCTACCGTTCCAGTGGCAAGGGTGGGCAGCACGTAAATACCACCGACTCGGCGGTGCGCATCACGCACCTCCCCACCGGACTGGTGTCTAGTTGCCAGAACGAACGTTCGCAGCACAAGAATAAAGAGCGCGCGATGAGCATGTTGCGCTCCAAGCTTTACGAGCTGGAGCTGGAGAAAAAGCGGGAAGTCACCCGCCAGATCGAAGACTCGAAGCTGGATATCGACTTCGGTTCGCAGATCCGCAACTATGTGCTGCAACCTTATCGCCTGATCAAAGACCTGCGCACCAAACTGGAAGTCGGCGACGTGGATCGCGTGATTGATGGCGACCTCGCACCTTTCATGCGAGCCTATTTACGCATGCGCCGGGGAGAGAAATCAGCATGAGTCGACCTGCTTCTGCAAAATCCGGATTAACCGCGCTGAAAGCGGATGTACCGGCTGCTCGCAAGGCCCGCCCTGCGAAATCCCCCGAGGTCGTTCTCGGTCCGCGCTTTGAAAAGGCGTTGCTGTTCGCGAAGCGCCAGCACGCGGGACAAATCCGCAAAGAGACCACAGTCCCCTACCTGGCGCACCTGCTCGCCGTGGCTTCCCTGGTGCTTGAGGCTGGGGGAGACGAGGATATGGCCATCGCGGCGTTGCTGCACGATGTAGTGGAAGACTGCGGGGGAGCGCCCATGCTCCGCGAGGTGAACAAGCGCTTCGGTTCTGAGGTCGCACGCATGGTGGAAGGCTGCACCGATTCCTTTACGGTGCCGAAGCTCCCCTGGCGCCAACGCAAGGAAGAGTATCTACGCAACTTGCAAGAGAAAGACCGCAAGACCCGCCTGATTTCCTCTGCCGATAAGCTGCACAATGCGCGGAGCATCCTATCGGACTACCGCGCTCTCGGCGAACGTGTGTGGGAGAGGTTCATCGGCAAACGCGAAGGCACGCTCTGGTATTACCGCGCATTGCTAGATGAATTCAAACGTGACGGGCCGGCTCGTTTGACCGACGAGCTGGAGTTGGTGGTGAAAGAACTGGAGCGGCTGACGAGACAAGCCGTTTCGTCGCCCGCCAAATCAAAGTCGATTGCAAAGGCGAAGCGTCCCTCTGCAGCACGCTGACCCGCGCGCACAATCGGGCTGTCTAGGCCGCGTCCGCCGTAGTTTGTTATCCGCGGTTTGTTACAATGAAAAAACCGCATCGCAGTGGGCGCTTAACTCAGCGGTAGAGTGCCACCTTCACACGGTGGAAGTCGCAGGTTCGAATCCTGCAGCGCCCACCATTCCACTCCCGGGTCGAGGCACCCTCTCTTTACCTCTTCGTGACCGAGACGAGACGGAGCGCTTCCTGAGTAAAAACCTGTAAGTAGTGAAAGACACAGAGTAGTTGCACTGTTGCCCGGCAGAAGTGCTATGCTCATTCTCAAGATCCTCCGCAGTCGGCTCATCCTTCGTTCATCAAACCGAGGTCCCGCCAAAGAGGAATGAGTATGCAGGTCGCACCAAATCCGCTCACAGGAAAAACATCGCATGAAAAGCTGTCCGAACAAATTTGTCCTCGCAACTCTTACGTTGCTCGCCGTCACCGGTTTCGGCTCTGCTCAGGTTTACCGCACCGCAGGCAAGGCCATCACCCCCACTTCCAGCATTGAAAAGGGTGCCGACGTCGGCCTCCGCGCTCACACCAACATCAAATACGTGCAGCCTTCGAAGTTCGCCTCTAACCAAGTCACTCCCAACATCGGGCCGCCCTTCTCCGGTTACTTATACGAAACGCCAGCATCGCTCGCATGCATCTATCGACTGGTACCGCAGTCCGCGGGTTGTAATCCCAACACGGTCCTGACCAATGTCAGCGCCGGCAGCCGCGCCATCGCTATCGTGGACGCCTATGACTATCCCACCGCAGCCGCGGACTTGGCAGTGTACACCGCCCAGTTCGGCCTGCCCACTCCCAACTTTTCGGTAGTCTATGCTGGTGGCGTTCAGCCTCCGCAAGATACCACTGGCGGATGGGAACTGGAAGAAGCGCTGGACATTTCCATGGCCGCCGCAATGGCGCCCAATGCCAAGATTTACCTGGTGGAAGCGCAGTCCAACAGCTTTCAAGATTTGCTGAACGCAGAAGCACTGGCTAGCTCTTTGGTAGCCGCTGCAGGCGGCGGTCAAGTGAGCAACAGTTGGGGATCAAGCGAGTTCCTCGGCGAGACAAGTTTTGATTCCAGTTTCGTCACTCCCGGCGTCACGTACTTCTTCTCCAGCGGCGATGGGGTTCTGGCCCAGTATCCCGCAGCCTCACAGAACGTGGTAGCTGTGGGCGGCACGAGCGTTATCCGCAACCAAACGACGGGCGCGTTCGGCACTGAACGCTCTTGGATCTTTGCCGGCAGCGGCCCGAGCCAAGTCGTTCATCGTCCCGCGTTCCAGAACGGCATTGCCAACATTACCCAGGACCATCGCGGCGTTCCAGATCTCTCCGCCGTCGCCGATCCCAACACCGGGGTCTGGGTCTATGCCACCAACGTTAACGGTACCGGCTGGTACGTCTTCGGCGGCACCAGCGTTGCGGCCCCGCTAGTTGCAAGCTTGGTGAATGCGGCGGGCAGCTTCGCGGCCTCCAGCGTCGATGAAAACAACATCATCTACGGCCAAATCGGCAACAGCGCTAACTTCCGCGACATCACCATTGGGAGCTGCTGGCAGTATCCTCACAAAACTGCCCTCACTGGTTGGGACTTCTGCACCGGCGTTGGCAGTCCTCTCGGCTACGCTGGAAAGTAACTTTTCTACGGAGTGAATTGCATAACCTGATACAGGCCTCGCCGAAAGGTGGGGCCTGTAACATTTGCGAGTGATTAAATGGCTGGAGCTGCGATTTAGCAGACTAGGGCGAGCTAAGGGCGTTCAATCGCGAGAATCTCGATTCGCTCCGGTTGTGCTCTCTCAAGGGTAAGGAAGCGGCTACTCGACCGCTTCACCCGCCACAAGACTGATTGGGTCGGGCAACAATCGCGCGAGTCCCAGTGCTAACATCTCAGACATGGGGCCTCGCAAGACTGCGGCGACTTTGAAGAGAAAACCAGCATCTCCTGCTCGCGGCGCACACCGACTTCGCAAGAAAGCTGCAGTCCTCAACCCTCACGGCACCGAGTTGGTCATCATCACGGGCATGAGCGGTGCGGGAAAACTTTCCGCGCTCAAGGCGTTTGAAGATCTCGGCTACTACTGCGTGGACAACCTCCCGGTGGAGTTGATGCCGCGCTTTGCCGAGCTGGCGGTGCATTCGGCCGAGATTCGACGCACCGCGATCGGCGTGGACGTGCGCGAAGGCACCAAGCTGGACGATCTCCCTGACATCCTGCAGTCGGTGCGCAAGATGATTCCGACCAAGGTGGTATATCTGGAGGCATCGGATGCCTCATTGCTGCGTCGATTCAGCGAAACGCGGCGTCCCCACCCGCTGGGCGCCAACACTTCGGTGAAGGCATCGCTTGCCGCCGAGCGTCGCCGCCTCGGTCCGATTCGAAACATCGCCGACCTCTGCATCGACACATCAAAGTTCAACGTCCACGAATTGCGCGCTCACCTTACCGAGCGCTTCCAGCCCAAGCCGGGGAAGAAGAACATCCTGGTATCGTGCATCAGCTTCGGCTTCAAGCACGGCGTGCCCGAAGATGCCGACCTCGTGTTCGATGTACGCTTTCTTCCTAACCCGCATTTCGTGCCGGAGTTCCGCCCCCTCACCGGACGCGACCCGCGCGTCGCCAAGTACATCCGGTCATTTCCCCAGAGCCGCGAATTCATCCGCCGCATTTCCG
>JBBQVN010000146.1:0-8928 GCA_038211475.1 Terriglobales bacterium
ATCAGGCGGTGTATGGAACGCAAGTGATGGACTACGAAATAATGCGCGCGACCTCAGACCGGGCGGATTGGTACGTGAAAGACCCGCCGGAGGAGAAGAAGGGGGAGACGCTCTATCGCACGATGGTGATTGTGCATCGCAGGGGAGACTTCATCGCGCCGGTGGACGTGCTGATCAAGTGGGATAACGGGGAGAGCGTCACCGAGCAATGGGACGGGCAAGACCGCTGGGTTCGATATAGCTACGACAAGAAAGCGAAGATGGTGTCGGCGGAACTGGATCCCAAGGGCGCAGCGCGACTGGACAAAGACTACTTCAACAATAGTTACCTAGAGAAAGCCGATACGCGGGCGACCCGCAAGCTGGGCTATTACTGGACGGCATTCCTGCAACTGCTGTCGCAGGGGATGGCTTGGTTTGTGTAAGAAAAGTTTTAGATTCGGATCGGGCTGAAGCGATAGAGGCGAGTGTTTAAGGCGGGGCGGTTCGGCCGAGTGGTTAAGTCGAGCGGTAGAAGCAGAGCGAGACCTTGGAGTGGAGACTCGATGGAGACAAGAGGAATTTTAAGCGAAGGATTTAATCGGGCATGGCGGTACCAGCGGGTGCTGTGGTGGATGTTTGCCGCGAATTTGGCGTTGGCGAGTCTGGGAGTGCGGCCGGGGTTGGCGCAGTTCTCCAAAGTGCTGGACCACAGTCTGCGAGCGCGTGAGCTGGTTGAGGTATTCAACCTCTCGGCATTTACTGAGCTGGCTTCCCGCCCCGATGTGCAGATAGGCACGGTGAGCGGAGGGTCGTACGGGTTCACGCTGATCTTTTTTTTGTTCGCGATGTTTTTGACCGGCGGGATATTGGTGGCCTATCGCGATGCGCGGAAGCTGAAGGCGCGGGAGTTCTTCGAGGCCTGCGGCGCATATTTCTGGCGCTGGGTGCGAATGCTGATATTTCTGTTGATCGTGCTGGCCCCGGTGATGATTATGGCGAGCGGGATCAGCCGCTGGTTTACTGACAAATCAGACGACTCGCCGATTGAGAAGCTGGGCTTCTATGTGGCGACCGGCGGCTTGCTGCTAACGCTGTTCCTGATGATGGGCATCCGGCTGTGGTTCGACATGGCGCAGGTTTACGCGGTGGCGGAAGAAGAGTTCGCGGTGCGGCGATGCCTGGCGCGGACGTTCAAGATGACGTGGGAAAACTTTGGCTCGCTGTTCGAAATTTATTTCACGATCAGCTTGCTTTGGTGGGCTGTGCTGGGGCTGGCGTTGTGGCTGTGGGCGAAGGTGCCGGCGAGACATTTTGGCTGGTCCATGGGGCTGCTGGAACTGGTGGTGCTGGTAGGATTTGGGACGCGATTGTGGCAGCGGGCCAGCGAGACGGTGTGGTACGAGAGGCGTCCCGCGCCGACGATGCTTGCAGTGCCAGTGGAATATGCTCCCGAGCCAGTGATGGTGGCGTCGCCGCTGCCTGAGATGCTGCCGGGGCCAGAGCCGGAGCCGCAAACGTAAGTCGTCGACGGCGAACATCGGGCAGATCGGGATGCTGGGCACTGGCTGAGTAAATCGCCGAGGTACTGAGCATCAGAGTGGCTGCCCAGCGCTCTGACGCATTCGAGTCTGCGCGTAGAATCCATTCAATGAAAAAACTGTTGGTAGTCCTTTCTTTAATTGCCTGCGCGATGGCGGTGCTGGGCGGGTCGCTGTTCGCGGGATCAGTATTCGCGGGGTCGCTGCCCAAGCTCGATCCGATGCCGGAGGCGTTGTCAAACAACGCGGTTGCGACGATCAAAGCAGGCAAGGTGCGGCTGGTGTATTCATTTCTGGGGATTGGCGAGAAGAAGACTTGGAACGCAATTTCCAACCGCGCGTTTGAGTTGAACCTGAGCACGGGCAAGTGGGTGGAACTGCATTCTGTGCCGGGAGTGGCGGGACGGCTGGCGGCTTCAGCGATTGCGGTGAACGCCCAAATATACCTGGTGGGTGGATACGTGGTGGACGGCCAAGGCGTGGAGGCGACGGTTCCGGACCTGAACTCGTACGTGCCCGAGGTCCACCGTTGGTATCGCGGGGCGGATGTGCCAGTGCCAGTGGACGACGCGGTGATTGGGGCGTATCGCGACCGGTACATTTACCTGGTCGGCGGATGGTCGAAGACGGACGCGGTGAAGAACGTGCAGGTGTACGACACGGAGAAAGACCGATGGACGCAAGCGACGCCGATTCCGGGCTCGCCCGTGTTTGGCCATGCCGGAGGGATTCTGGGCGACACGATTGTGTATGTGGACGGGGCCTACAAGAATCCCGCGGCGGCGAACCCAAAGTATGTGGCGTCGGACGAATGCTGGATGGGCAAGATCGATCACAAGAATCCGGAAAAGATTCTATGGAGCAAGTTGCCGGCGCATCCCGGAACCGCGCGATACCGGATTGCCGCAGGCAGCGACGACAAAGGGAAGCGGATTTATTTCACCGGAGGGACGGACAACCCGTACAACTTTGACGGAGTGGGATACAACGGTCAGCCGTCGGAGCCGTCGGCGATGACGTTCGCGTTCAATGTTCGATCGGAAAAGTGGGAGACGCTTAATGCCGAGACGCCCGAGCCCACAATGGACCATCGGGGCCTGGTAGTAACCCCGGAGGGGCTGTTGGTAGTGGGCGGAATGGCCAAGGGGCAGCAGGTGACTGGCAAAGTGAGCGTGATAGAAGACCGCGCGAAAGATCAGTGAGAAAGGATCAGTGAGAAAGGTCAGCCAGATTTTTTCAGGGCGGCGGCCGACGTTGCTCCAACGCAGAACTTTCTTACACCGGTACGGGCACGGAGTCCACAATTTCGCGGAGCACCTGATCGGCCTGCTCCGATTTTTTCAGAGTGGATGAGTAGAGCGAATTGACGACGACGCGGTGAGCGAAGACGGGCACCACCAGCGGCTTGAAGTCTTCCGGGGTGCAGAAGTTCCTGCTATTTAAGAAGGCCATGGCTTGGGCGGCTCGGTACAGCATCTGCGCGCCGCGGGGCGAAACTCCCAGAGCCAGATAATCCGACTCGCGGGTGCGGCGCACAATCTCGAGCGCATAGTTGACCAGCGAATCGTCCACATGAATGGCTGAGACGGCATGCTGGATGTCGACCACGTCCGCGCCGCTCAACACGGATTGCAGGAGGTCGAGCTGGGCGGCGCCAGCTTTGGAGCGGAGAATGTCGCGCTCGGCATCGCCATCGGGATAGCCCATGCGCACCCGCATCAGGAAGCGGTCGAGCTGCGACTCGGGCAGCGGGTAGGTGCCGTGATGCTCAATCGGATTCTGCGTGGCAATCACCAGAAAAGGCTGAGGCAGGGGATAGGAGTAGGCGTCAACGGTGACCTGACCCTCGCTCATGGCCTCGAGCAGCGCGGACTGAGTCTTAGGAGTGGTGCGGTTAATCTCGTCGGCCAGCAGGACGTTGGCGAAAACGGGGCCGCGCTTGAATTCAAATTTCTGCTCGATGGCGGAGTAAATGGAAATGCCGAGAACGTCGCTGGGGAGCATGTCGCTGGTGAACTGCAGGCGTTGAAAGCTGCAATCAATGGCACGGGCGAGGGCTTGGGCGAGGGTGGTCTTGCCGACACCGGGGACGCCCTCAATCAAGAGATGGCCGCGGGCAAAGATGGAGACCAGGGCGAGGCGGATGACATCGTCATTGCCGCGGATGATGCTGCGCAGGCTACTTTCGAGTTGCACCGCAGACGCACGCTGCGAGGTGGCGATGCCGGTCTCGGGAGCCATTGGACTTGATTTTACTATGGCGGGGTGGGAGGGGTGGGGTGACGAGGGTAATGGGTCGAGCGCAACCGTTGCAATGCGCTCCGGTGATTGGGAGCGCTGACAGCAGGTCCTTCGCTGCGCTGAGATGGCAAACTTCGCGAGTTAGGGATCATCCGGGAGAGGTAAGAACTATTGGGGCTGCAGTTTGGTGAAATCGGACTCAATTGGTCGTATAAGCTAAACCTTTCAAAACCATATATTTACCGCTCACCCCCCATAATCCGCCATTACGCGTTTGGCTTGCTTTGGGTATGGGTTGTGGGCTATTATGAATATGCGACCAAATCAGTCCGAGTTTCATCGGATAGGGTAGGCTGATGCTTTACCAAGCCGATAGACCATGCTCAAGCTGACTAAAAAAGCGGATTACGGTTTGATGGCGATGAAGCATCTGGCTGAGCATGTGGACCGCGAGGCGCTGAGTGCAAAAGATATTGCCGATGCTTACGGGATTCCGCCGCAGGCGCTGGCGAAGATCCTACAGCGGCTGATGCGGGCGGGATTGCTGGAATCGCAATGTGGGATCAACGGCGGCTACCGACTGGCGCGCGATCCGCATTCGATTTCGGCGTATGAAGTAATCCAGGCGATCGATGGGCCGCTGTTTATTACGTCTTGCACGACGCTGCGGGGGGAATGCGGGCAGAGCTTGCGCTGCACGGTGCGCGAGCCGCTGCGCAAGGTGAACCAGAGCATCGAAGAAGTATTGAAGCGGATTCGCATCGCACACATGAGAGAAGAGCCGGAGATGGTGGAAACCAAGCAGCCGGCGGACTACGTGATGATTTCTTAATTTTGGAGACAGCGATTATGGGCACCGACGTAAACGAGATGGAGTTCACTACCACTGCCAACGGCATCCGATTGCCGATTTACATGGACAACCACGCGACCACGCCGATGGATCCGCGCGTACTGGAAGAGATGCTGCCTTATTTTGTGGAGAAGTTCGGCAACTCGGCGAGCCGCAACCATCCCTTTGGATGGGTGGCGGAAGCGGCGGTGGAGACGGCGCGCGAACGCATTGCCAAGCTGATTGGCGCGACCGCGAAAGAGATCATTTTCACTTCGGGCGCCACCGAGAGCAACAACCTGGCCATCAAGGGCGTGGCCGAGATGTATCGCGAGAAGGGCAACCACATCATCACGGAAGTGACCGAGCACAAGGCGGTGCTCGATACCTGCAAGCGGCTGGAGAAGTATGGCTATCGCGTGACCTATTTGCCGGTGCAGAAGGATGGCCTGATCGACCTCGAGGACCTGAAGCGAGCTATGGATGACAAGACCATCTTAGTAAGCATCATGGCGGCGAACAACGAGATTGGCATTCTGCAGCCGATTGAGGAGATTGGGAAGTTGTGCCACGAACGCGGCGTGTTGTTCCACACCGATGCAGTGCAGGCAGTGGGGAAAGTGCCGATCGATGTAAACAAGATGAACATCGACCTGGCGTCGATCACGGCGCACAAGATTTACGGACCCAAGGGAGTGGGCGCGCTGTATGTGCGTCGCAAGAATCCGCGAGTGCAGTTGTCGCCATTGATTGACGGCGGCGGACACGAGCGCGGAATGCGGTCAGGCACACTCAATGTCCCGGGCATTGTGGGTCTGGGCAAGGCTTGTGCGATCGCGTCGGAAGAGATGGCGAAGGAAGCCTGCAAGCTGGCGGGATTGCGCAACCGGTTGCGCGACCGGATCATGGGCCGACTGGACGAGACCTACATCAATGGGTCGATGGAGCATCGGCTGCCGGGGAACCTGAACATCAGCTTTGCGTATGTGGAAGGCGAGTCGCTGCTGATGGGCATCAATGACATTGCGGTTTCCAGCGGATCGGCTTGCACCTCGGCGACGCTGGAACCCTCGTATGTGTTGAAGGCGCTGGGCACGGGCGACGATCTGGCGCACAGTTCGATCCGGTTCGGGCTGGGACGGTTCAATACCGAGGCGGAAGTGGACTATGTGGCCGACCGGCTGGTGGATACGGTGACTCGGTTGCGCGAATTGTCGCCGCTCTACGAAATGGCGAAAGAGGGCGTTGATTTGAAGTCGGTGAAGTGGGCAGCAGAGCCGGCGGGACACTAAGGGCAAGTTCCGAATTTCACGTTTTAAAGAGTTTCAGGTTTCAAAAACAAGGATTTCGGGTTTCAAGATCTATAAGACTTTAGGAGACTGAAAGATATGGCATACAGCGATAAGGTTCTCGATCATTACTCCAACCCCCGCAATGTGGGCTCGATGGACAAAGCGAGCACAGATGTGGGCACCGGCCTGGTCGGCGCACCCGAGTGCGGCGACGTCATGAAGCTGCAGATCAAGGTCAACCCGCTGACCAACGTAATTGAAGATGCGAAGTTCAAGACGTTTGGCTGCGGCTCAGCCATCGCTTCGTCGTCCTTGGCGACGGAGTGGGTGAAGGGCAAAACAATTGACGAAGCTCTGCAAATCAAGAACACGGAAATCGTGAAGGAGCTGGCGCTTCCTCCAGTGAAGATTCACTGCTCGGTGTTGGCGGAAGATGCCATCCGTGCGGCGATCGGCGACTGGAAGAAAAAGCAGAGCGTTGGCGTAACCACGGAAATGGCCGCGAAGTAAAAAAGTCTGGGTTGCGGGGACGCGAGCCTGGGGTTCGGGTTCGCGGCTCATGCAACATGGTCAAGAAGCTATGGAACTTGCAATCAAACCCGCAGTATCAGCCGCGCCCGCCAAAGGCCTGCAGATCACGGACAAAGCCCTGGCTAAAGTGCGCACTGCCATGGCGAAGGAAGGCGTTTCTTCAGACCAGGGCGGTTTGCGCCTCGGGGTGCAGGGCGGAGGGTGCTCGGGGCTGAGCTATAACATTCGCTTCGATACCCAACCGCGGGAGCGAGACCGGGTCTTTCAGTTCGACAACGTGCGGGTGTTCGTGGATCCGAAGTCGTTCATCTACCTGCACGGCATGGTGCTGGATTATCAAGAGACGCTGATGCAGCAGGGCTTCGTCTTCGTGAACCCGAATTCCAGCAAGTCGTGCGGTTGCGGCAGTTCGTTCTCGGCATAGATCGCACCCGACGGGCTTAAAGCGAGAACTGGCTCGCCCGCAATGCAATCGGCAGGATCTGGGGCGGGTGCTGCATCCGCCCCTTTTATTTCGTATGGCTGAAATCACTTCTAATTCGTCGCTGATCTTGCCGGGGGATATTACGTCGAGTTGCTGGTCGTGCGGAACCATGCGAGCCGCACATTTCTGCAACGCCTGCGGCAAGGTTCAACCCGCGATGCCAGCGGACTACTTCACATTTTTCGGTTTACCGCGAAAACTCAACGTCGATCTGGATGGATTGGAAAAAGAATTCTATGCGCTGAGCCGCCGCTTGCATCCGGACGGATTTTTTGGCGCTTCCGAAGTGGAGCGCGTGTGGAGTCTGGAACAAAGCTCGCAGTTGAACGATGCCTACCGTACCTTGAAAGATCCGATCCGGCGCACCGAGTATTTGTTGCGACTGGAGGGAGTGGAATTGGAAGAACAATCCAAGCAGGCGACGGAAGCGGCTCGCGCAAGCGGCAATTTAAAGAAGCAAGTGGTGCCTCCGGCGCTGCTCGAAGAAGTGTTTGAGCTCAACATGCAACTCGAAGAGTTGCGCGCAAACCGGAAAATGGGCGAAAAAGACGAGGCGCTGGAAGCCGAGTTGAGCGGACAAAGGGAGTTGCTGGAACAAAAGTTTGACGCGCTGTTCAGCGAATTGAAGGGCTTGTGGAACGAATGGGACCAGGCGGTGGAGAGCGGAGCGGAGCCTGGTCGTCTGCTGGTTCGAGACAAGCTGGTGGATCTGGTTAATCGCAGAAATTACATTCGCAATTTGGTTAGGGACGTGAACGAAGCTTTGGAAATCGGGTAATGCGATCGCTGATAATGCAAAGCGGTAATCGGAGCGGCAATTCGATGACCCGATTGCGAAGTAGCGAATTCTCTTATGTCTGACCGCATTGTTGGAATCGATTTGGGCACGACGAACTCGCTGGTCGCGTTCATGCAGGGGGAAACGCCCGTAGTGATTCCGGGCGAGGATGGCTCGAACCTGGTGCCTTCCATCGTGGCTCTGGATGGGGGGAACCACACCATCATCGGGAATGCAGCACGCAATTTTCTGATCGAAACTCCGGAGCGAGCGGTCTATTCGGTGAAGCGGTTGATGGGACGCGGTGCGGAAGACATCACCGAGGAACTGAAGCTATTCCCGTTCCGCCTGGCGGATGATATGCAGGCGGGTGAAGTGCTTCGCATCCAACTTGGAGAGAGAAGCTACACTCCGCCGGAGATTTCGGCATTGATCCTGCGGCAGTTGAAGCGCAACGCGGAACGCTTCTTTGGCGAGCCTGTCACCAGGGCGGTGGTGACCGTGCCCGCCTACTTCAACGATGCCCAGCGGCAAGCGACGAAGGACGCCGGGCGCATTGCCGGTCTGGAAGTGTTGCGACTGGTGAACGAACCCACCGCGGCCTCGCTGGCATACGGGCTCGACAAAAAGAAGAACGGTATCGTCGCGGTGTATGACCTGGGCGGCGGGACCTTCGATGTTTCGATCCTGAAGTTGCACGATGGCATCTTCGAAGTCATCTCGACCAACGGCGATACTCACCTGGGCGGCGACGATATCGACAACCTGCTGATCGCCATTGCGCTAGACGACGTAAAGGGCGACATGGGGCTCGACGTTCGCAGGAGCGGCGAAGCGGTGCAGACCATCCGCAAGGCGGTCATCGAAGCCAAGATCGCGCTCTCGTCGCAGGCCACTACCCATCTGGACGTGGAGCTTCCGGGAGGCCACCGCTACCAGCGCGAAATCACCCGTGAGATGTTTGAGCAACTGGTTCAGCCGGTACTGGACCGCACTGTCGGCCCCTGCAAGCAGGCGCTGAAAGATGCCGGCCTGAAGCCGGAACAGATTGATGAAGTGGTGTTGGTGGGCGGGTCGACGCGCATTCCGAAAGTAAAGCAACTGGTGAAAGAACTGTTCCAGCGCGAGCCGCACATCGATCTGAATCCTGATGAAGTGGTCGCACTGGGCGCGGCGGTGCAAGCGAACATTCTGAGCGGCGGGTCGGTGGCGACAGAGAACATGCTGTTGCTGGATGTGACCCCTCTGTC
>JBBQVN010000147.1:0-8917 GCA_038211475.1 Terriglobales bacterium
GCGGGCCGGCATGGGCGTGGATGCCGCCGACTATGATCGCTCCGGCCGAGCCAGCCTGATCATCAGCAACTTCGCCAACCAGATGCTGTCGCTCTACCACAATGAAGGGAACGGTCTCTTCGTGGATGAGGCCGCGCGGTCTGAGGTGGGCCGCTCAACGCTGGTGACGCTGGGGTTTGGCTGCTTCTTCTTTGACTACGACAATGACGGCTGGCCCGACATTCTGGTCGCCGATGGCCACATCGAAAACGAAATTGAGAAGGTCCAGAAGCGGGTCGCCTATGCCGAGCCGCCGCACCTGTTCCACAACCTGGGTGGTGGTAAGTTTCAGGAGGTGACGGGGCAAATGGGCTCGGCGTTTGCCTCCCCGAAAGTGGCCCGTGGCTCAGCCTACGCAGACTTCGACAACGATGGCGCGCTGGATGTTCTAATGACCACCGATGCCGGTCGCGCCTGGTTGTTTCAGAGCCAAGGAGTGACGAACCAGAGCCTGCGGGTGAAGTTGCAAGGCACCAAATCGAATCGCGACGGGATTGGCGCAGTCGTACGGGTCACTTCCGGCAAAGACAAGCAGTGGCAAATGGTGCGCTCCGGTTCGAGCTACTTGTCGCAGAGCGAACTGACGCTGACTTTCGGCCTGGGCGCTGCAGTTAAAGCCGATGCGGTTGAGGTCGAGTGGCCGAGCGGCCAAGTGGACAAGCTGTCAAATATCAACGCCGGAGAGACAGTGACGCTGGAAGAGGGCAAAGGCGTAGTGTCCTCGCGACCTTACCTGAAAGGCGCGATCCCAGCCCCCAAGGGGCGAAAGAAAACATGAAGCTTTCTCTCACCTTTGGCTTCATCCTCGCCGCCCTCTCCCTTTCGGCCGTCAGTGATGCGCCGCAACAGGCGGCCCGCCTGAACAATCTCGGCGTGGCCTATATGAATCAGCAGCTTTTCGAGAAAGCTTTGAAAGCGTTCGACGAGGCTGCTCGCCTCGACCCGGCGCTGCAAGTCGCCAAGCTCAACCGCGGTGTCGCGCTACTCAATCTGCAGCGCCCCGACGACGCAAGGCCGCTGCTGGAAGAGGCCGTCAAGGTGAATGCCATCGATCCCAACGCGTGGTACAACCTGGGCTTGCTGCACAAGAACAACAGCGAAACAGATGGTGCGGTCGTTGCATTCACGCGGGTCACGAAGCTAGATCCCGGTGATTCCGACACCTGGTACTTCCTCGGCACCGTACATGCCCAGGCCCACCAGTATCCGCAGGCGATTGAGGCGTTCCAACACGCGCTGAAAGTGAACCCGCTGCATGCTTCGGCGGAGTTCGGGCTGTCGCGGTCTTATCAACAGTCGGGTGATGCCGAGCATGCCCGCGAGCACCTGAAGAAATTTCAGTACATCACGCAAAACAAACTCGGTTCGCCCATCAGTCTGACCTATGGCGAGCAAGGAAAATATTCGCGGGTTGAGGAATCGCCCGCCGTGGTAGAGAAGGCGCCGGCGGCCATCGCGGTTAAGTTTGTGGATGTCACTGTCGGTGCGGGACTGGGCGCAAAACCGGGAGCGGCAGAAGTGAATCCGGGCAATGCGTCGCTTCTTGGTCCCGGCGCCTGCTTCCTCGATTACGACAACGACGGTTTGGTTGACCTGTTGTTGATTGGCAACGCCGGCGCGGGCGGTCTCACGCTGTACCACAATTCCGGCAACGGAAAGTTTGAGGACGTCACCAGAAAAGCCGGACTTGACCCCGCGCTGCGCCCCATAAGCTGTGCAGTAGGAGACTACGACAGTGATGGCTTCGCTGATATTGCACTGAGCTTGAACAATCGGGTGCTGTTGCTGCACAACGAAAATAACGGGACGTTCAAAGATGTTACGCAAGCGGCGGGAATCAAGGCCGCCGGACCCAACGTCGCTCTGATCTTCATCGACTACGACCACGACGGCGACCTGGATCTCTACGTCACGCAAGCGCAATTTGAAGCCAAAGACTTGGCGCGTTCGCCTGAGGCTACAGACGATGCCATCGCGGACGACCTGCAAAAGCCAAAGCCGGCGGGTAATTGGGCCAACCAACTTTGGCGCAACAACGGCAATGGAACGTTTACCGACGTCAGTCAAGCAACGGGTTTGGCGGCGAAGGGGTATTACACGGCCGTGGCCGGCACCGATTACAACAATGACCGCGCGGTCGATATGGTGCTGGCAGGCTGGCGAAGCGGAGTCACGATTTTTGAAAATCCCCGCGAAGGCGCTTTTCTTGCCAGGAGTCCGTTCCCGCCGGCGATCGATGTGAACGGAGTAGCCGTGCTGGATTACAACCATGACGGCTGGATGGACTTTGCGTTTACTCACCCCGATCGACGCGGCATTTCTCTTTGGCGCAGTGAGGATGCCGTGGAGTTTACGCCTGTTTCTCACCCTCGCCTTAATTGGGCGCGCGGCTGGGGCATCGCCGCCGTGGATTACGACAACGACGGCTACGTCGATTTGGTGGCGGTTGGAGAAACTCCCGATGGCCGCGGCGAGGTCCGCCTTTGGCGCAATCTTGGACTCGACGGATGGAAAGACGTCACTGCGGAAACCGGGCTGGATAAGATCGCGGTCAAAGATCCCCGCGCTATCATCGCCGGCGATTTCGACAACGATGGTGCAATCGATCTCCTCATCACACAGAACCACGGGCCCGCCGTGCTGCTGCACAACGAAGGCGGAAACAAAAACAATTCATTGCGTCTCGCGCTCAAGGGATTGAACGACAACAAGAGCGCCATTGGGACCAAGGTGGAAGTCTTCAGCGGCACGCTTAAACAAAAGTTTGAAGTCTACGGCGCAACGGGATACCTGGGACAGAACTCGCCCTACTTGACGATTGGCTTGGGGCAAGCGAAGGAAGCCGATGTGGTCCGCATGCTATGGCCCACGGGCGTGTTGCAGGACGAGGTAGAGATCGCCGCCAACAAGACCCAGCCCTTCCTCGAAATTGACCGTCGCGGCAGTTCTTGTCCCACGCTGTTTGCCTGGGACGGCGAGCACTATGCGCTAGTGGGCGACATGCTGGGCGCGGGCGTGGTGGGACACTGGGCCGGTCCTAACCAGCGCAACATCGCGCGTCCAGTCGAATACATCAAACTCGACCGCCATACCCTCCGCGAAAAAGACGGGAAGCTCAGCTTCCGTTTCATGGAGCCGCTGGAAGAGTCGGTGTATCTGGATCAAGTACAGTTGCTGGCGGTCGATCATCCCGCTGGTGTAGAGGTCTATCCCAACGAATATTTTGCCAGCAACCCCCCGTATCCGGAATTCCGTGTGGTGTTCGCGGGCGACGTGCAGCCTCCCGCAGGGGCCTGGGACGAGCACGGCCACAACCTGCTGCCCGAACTGCTCGCCCATCGCTACGTTGGCGACTTCAAGGTGCTGCCCTTCGCTGGATTCACCGAGCCACACATGCTGGAGCTCGATCTGGGCCGGCCTTACAGCGGCGGCCCGCTCTGGCTGCTGCTGCACGGCGAGATCGAGTACTTCTCGGCGACCAGCATGTATGCGGCCGATCAAGCGCACTTGCAACCATTTGCTCCCTACGTCGAAGCGCTGAATGCGCAAGGCAAGTGGGTGCGTGTGGTCGATGACTTCGGTTTCCCCGCTGGCGGCCCGCGCACCATGACCGCAAATTTGACCGGCAAGCTTCCTGTAGGCACGCAGCGAATTCGTTTTACTACCAACCTGCAGATTTATTGGGATAACATCCTGATCAGCCGCACCAGTCAGCAGCAGAGCTCGCGGTTGACTCCGCTGCCGTTAGCGCGAGCCCAACTCGGGTTTCACGGATTCCCGCTGAAGATTGAAAACCAGCCGCCTGGCAACGTCGCCTACATCTACGAAAAATCAAGTGCAACGGGGCCCTATACGCGTCCCGCCGGAGCGTACACGCACTATGGCGATGTGCGGCCGCTACTTAGCGCGACAGACGATAAGTTCGCCGTCTTCGGGTCAGGCGACGAGGTGGCGCTGGACTTTGATCCCGCAAAACTGCCGACCGTGCCTCAGGGGTGGATGCGGGACTACTTCTTTGCGGCCCATGGATACGAAAAGAACATGGATTTCTACGCCTATCGTGGCGACACGGTTGAGCCTCTGCCATTCGAAGGCATGGGAACGTATCCGTATATGGGGAAGTCTTTCCCAGGCGATGCCGAGCACTTTAACTATTTGCTCGAATACAACACGCGGTTCCTATCGGGAAATGAGGCGGGGGGATATTCGTTCCGCTATTCGAACAAACCGTGAAGCGGATGTAATTCGACCCCGTGGCAGATGATTCTGCGATTGTGGGGACTTTCGCTTCGTCCCCCCCGCTGCCCGTCCCTAGGTAACTTGTTGGCGGACTTCGGAGACTGCGTGCAGCAGTGTATCAATGTCGCTGTCGTTATTGTAAAAGTGGCTGGAGACGCGCACTCCTCCGACTTCAGACGTATAGCGGACCGAGACCAGAACCTTACGCGCGAGCAAGCCTTGCATTAGTTTTACATTTTCCGCAGCGGAGCCGACCGAGAACGTCACAATTCCGGAGCGGTTTTCGCGGGCGAGCGGGGTCACCACCTCCACTTTCATGGCTTGCAGCCCGGCAATAAGGCGGTCAGTGAGCGCGAAGATGTGCTCGGTGATATTTTGTTGGCCGACGTCGTGAATCAGATTGAGTGAGGCGGCCAGGCCAATGGCGCCGGGATAATTGGCGGTGCCGCCGGTTTCAAAGCGACGCGCGGTAGTGACGTAGCTATAATCCCTCACCGGAGTAATGGACGGCGTTTGAAAATACTCACCCCACCCGCCGACGGGATCCTGCACATCGAGATATCCGGCGAGGGGCGGAGTAATGCGCGGCTGGGCTTCGCGGTTCACGTAGAAGAAGCCGCAGCCAAAGGGCGAGTTGAGCCATTTGTGGCCGCCACAGCAGAGGATGTCCACCGGAGTCTCGTGCAGATCAATCGGAACTGCGCCGAGCTGTTGGATGGCGTCCACCACTAGCCAAATACCGCGATCTCTGCATAATTTGCTGAAAGCGGCGAGGTCGAGACGAAAGCCATTGCTCCACTGCACGGTGCTGATGCAAATGACCCGGGTGCGGGGAGTGATGCGGGCCGCAAAATCTTCGACGCGAACTTCGCCGTGGTTATGCGGGACGACGTCGATCTCAATGCCTTCGCTGCGTCGTTGCGTCCAGGGAACTGCAACTTCCAGGAATTCCAGATCAGAGAGCAGAACGCGATCGCCGGATTCCAGACGAATTGCCCCGGCGGCAAGTGTCAAGCCCTGAGACGTGCTTTCGACCAGCGCGATTTCATCTTCGTGGCAATTGATGAGGCGTGCCACGGCGGGCCGAGCGGCCGAACGCATTTCGTCCATGAAAATGTGGTGCGCGGTCGAAGATTCAAGCGGACAGATCAACGTCAAGCCAAGGAATTTCTCAATCGCCTCGACGGCCGGGCGCGAGGCCAGGGAAACGCACGCGGCATCGAGAAAAGTCTTGTCGAGCAAACCAGGGAAGTGACGACGAGCCTGAATCATGGGTTCCTTAGGCGAGAGCGATGACGTCAATTTCGACCAAAACATCTTTGGGCAAGCGTGCGACTTCAACGGTAGAGCGCGCCGGAGGCTGGATGGTAAAGTAGCGGCCGTAAACTTCATTCATAGCTGCGAAATCGTTCATGTTTTTGAGGAAGACGGTGGAGCGGACGACGTTCGCAAGATTCGTACCCGCGGCAGTCAGGATCGCGCTGAGGTTCTGCATCACCCGTTCGGTTTGGGCAGCGATGTCGCCGGCAATGACCTGCTGAGTAGCCGGATCAATGGCCACCTGGCCGGAGGTGAAGACTAGACCGTTAGCCTTGATGGCTTGGGAATATGGGCCAATCGCTTTGGGGCCTAGATCGGTGGAAACTACTTCGCGCATGGAGCCTCCTGGAATGCCATTCGTGAGTTTACAGGAACCACTATGGATTCAGGTAAGAAGCTCACAATGGATTCACTCTCCGGCCGCCGGCGATGAGTGATCCACGGAAAAAACGGTGATTGGCTTGCGTCTCCGTCCCGCCTATCTCACGATGCGCGAAGCTCTCATTAAGAGCCCGTGCCTCGGGAGATCTTTTCTCTAGAACAGCGAACTCTGCTTGCGGTTCGGAGTGATGCCGAAGTGTTCGTAAGCTAATTGGGTAGCGACTCGGCCGCGGGGCGTGCGATTCAGGAATCCTATCTGGATCAGAAAGGGCTCGTAAATTTCCTCAATGGCGTCCGCCTCCTCAGCGAGCACCGCCGCCAGCGTATTCAGGCCGACAGGACCTCCTTGATATTTTTCAATGATGGTGAGCAGCAGTTTGCGGTCAATTTCATCGAAGCCATGGGCGTCCACTTCCAGCATCTTAAGCGCGGCCTGCGCGGTGCGGAGGTCGATGTAACCCGCAGCGCGGACCTGCGCGTAGTCGCGGACCCGGCGCAGCAAACGGTTGGCGATGCGCGGTGTTCCGCGAGAACGGCTGGCAATTTCGCGCGCCCCCTCAGCATCAATTTGGACGTCGAGGATGTGTGCCGAGCGTTCGACGATCACCTGCAAATCTTCGTGGGTATAGAACTCGAGGCGCAGCATCAGGCCGAAGCGCGAGCGCAGCGGCGCCGAAAGTAGCCCCGCACGCGTCGTGGCGCCGATGAAGGTGAAGGGCTTCACGTCCATGGTATGAGTGCGCGCCGCCGGGCCCTGGCCGATGATGATGTCGAGCTTGTAATCCTCCAGCGCGGAGTAGAGGATTTCTTCTAGCGCCGGTTGCAGGCGATGCACTTCGTCGATGAACAGGACCTGCTTGTCGCGCAGGTTGGTAAGGATGGCAGTCAGGTCGCCCTTGATCTGCAGGGTGGGGCCGGCGGTCTGCTGGAAGGCCGCTCCCAGCTCGTTAGCGATGATGTTAGCCAACGTGGTTTTGCCCAAGCCAGGCGGACCGTAAAGCAGCACGTGGTCGAGAGCTTCGCCGCGAGAGCGGGCGGCCTCAATGGCGACGGAAAGGTTCTCCTTTACCTTGTTCTGACCAATGAATTCGCCGAGTCGCTGGGGGCGGAGCTTGAGTTCAAACGAGGAATCGTCCTCCACCGGCGCGGCCGAGACGAGACGATTCTTCAAGTTGGGATCTGAGTCGGCAGCCACTGGCGGAATGGTACCACGGCGCTACCGAACGCAATCGGCACGGGAGGCCGGCGATAGATTCAATGATCGCCAAGCCGAAACAGGTTGAAATGCGCAAAATATATAAAGACATAGTAAAGTATATATAGGTATAATACCGCCATGCCCTTAAGCATCAAAAACAAAGCTACGGAGTCTCTGGCGCGTCGGGTTGCGCGCGAGACCGGAGAGTCCCTGACCGAAGCCATTCAAACGGCTCTGCAAGAGCGCTGGGAGCGGCTGCGACAAAAGCGCCGCGGTCATCTAGTCTCGGATCAGATCCAGGACATTTTGCGACGAGTGGACACCCTGCCGCGGAAGGACTCGCGCACGGAGGACGAGATGCTGGGCTATGACGAACATGGGATTCCCCGTTAATGGTGATTGACTCCTCAGCTCTGGTGGCGATCTTTCTCGGCGAACCCGAGCGGCAATGGCTGCTGGATGCGATCAGCGGAGCGGAGACTCGGTTGATCTCCGCTAGCTCGGTGCTGGAGACCGGGATGGTGATTGAGGCCCGGCTGGGCGAGACGGCAGGCCGCGAATTTGATCTGTTTCTCGTTCGCGCCGCCATTCAGGTGGTGAGCTTCGACGCCGAGCAGACCGAAATCGCACGCTCGGCTTGGCGGAAGTATGGACGGGGCCGCCACGCGGCGGGACTCAACTTCGGAGACTGTTTTGCCTACGCCCTGGCGAAGTCGGCGGGAGAAAAGCTACTGGCAAAGGGTGAGGATTTTCGGCACACGGACGTTGAGCTGGTTTCCGCGAAGAAAAAATAAATCGCGCCCAGTCCGGTGGCCTTCTATCGGGGCGACCGGTTCAGTTGCATCACTCATAACCCGGGGCCTACTCTTCTTCTTCCTTCACCTCACCGCGCTCAGCCTTTGCTTTATCGATGATCTTTTCCTGCAACTGTGCCGGCACTACGTCGTAGTGATGCATTTCCATGTTGAAACTGCCGCGGCCCTGGGTCATTGAAGTTAGCTCCACGCCGTAGGTCAGCATCTCGGCCATCGGTACTTCGGCCTTCACAATGGTGGTGCCCCCCTTGTTGTCCATGCCCTGGATGCGGCCGCGGCGGCTGTTGAGGTCGCCCATGATGGTTCCCGCAAATTCATCTGGCGCGGTGATTTCCGCCGACATGATGGGCTCCAATAGGGTGGGCCGGGCGACTTCCATGGCCTTGCGGAAAGCGATGCGCCCCGCCATCTGGAATGAGAGGTCGTTCGAATCCACGTCGTGGTACGAGCCATCGTAAAGAATCACGCGAAAATCCACCACTGGGAATCCGGCGAGATAGCCGCGCTCGGCAGCGTCGCGAACGCCTTTTTCGATGGGCGCAATGTAATTCTTGGGAATGGAGCCGCCAAAAATCTCGTTGACGAACTCGAAGCCGCCGCGCGGAAAGGGTTCCATTTTGATTTTGCAATCGCCGTATTGGCCATGGCCCCCGGTCTGCTTCTTGTGGCGGCCCTGCACGTCGGCCTTGGCGCGAATGGTCTCGCGATAGGGGACTTTGGGCGCCTTCAAGACCACTTCGGCGTGGTAGCGCTTCTTCATCTTCGAAACCACAACTTCGATGTGCTGCTGGCCGGTGCCGGCGATCAGGAATTCCTTGGTCTGAGGGTCGCGGAAGAAGCGCAGCATGGCGTCCTCTTCCATCAACTTGTGCAGCGCGGGGCCGAGTTTGTCTTCATCGGCGCGGCTCTTGGGCTCAATGGCAAA
>JBBQVN010000148.1:0-8894 GCA_038211475.1 Terriglobales bacterium
TTTGTGGGCGCATCGTATGAGCACGGTCAACGGCGCAAGGCGGAGCGGCAGAGCGCCGAAGTGGAAATGTTTTTGCGGCCAGACAGAGTGGCGCAGCGGTAATCAGTTTCAGGTTTCGAGTTGCGAGTGAAACCAAATCCGTCGGTCAATGTCTCGGACTCTAACCTTGAGAAAACCTGAAAATTGAAACTCCGACCCTTGATACTTCCCTTCCAAATCGGCAGCATCACCATTGGCGGCGGCGAGCTGTTCCTCATCGCCGGCCCCTGCGTCATCGAAAGCGAAGAGCACGCGCTGCGGATGGCCGAGATCATCCAGGGCGTTACCCGTTCGCTCAAGTTTCCTTTCATCTTCAAGGCCTCTTACGACAAGGCCAATCGCACCTCGATGAAAAGTTTTCGCGGCCCGGGCCTGAAAAAGGGCTTGCGCATTCTTGCCCGGGTGAAAGCGGAATTTAAGGTGCCAGTGCTAACCGACGTCCACGAAACAGCCGACGTGGCGCAGGTTGCCGAAGTGGTGGACGTGCTGCAGATTCCCGCTTTCCTGTGCCGTCAGACCGACTTGATTGTCGCAGCGGCCGCCAGCGGAAGGGCGGTCAACGTCAAAAAGGGCCAATTCGTTTCCCCCTGGGACATGCGGCACGCCGTGGAAAAATGTCGCCAAGCCGGCAACGATCGGGTCTTTCTGACCGAACGCGGCTCCAGCTTCGGCTACAACAATCTCGTAGTGGACATGCGCTCTCCCGCCATCATGCGCAAGTTCGCGCCAGTGGTGTTTGATGCCACGCATTCGGTGCAGCTTCCCTCCGCTTCGCAAGGCGACCAGGACCAGCCCGCAGTCAGTGGAGGCCAACCAGAATTTATTCCCGTGCTCTCGCGCGCCGCCGTCGCCGCAGGCGTGGATGGCGTTTTCATGGAAGTTCACGACAACCCGGCGCAAGCCAAGAGCGACGGCGCGAATGCCCTGGACGCCAGCAAACTGAGGAGCGTTTTAGCCGAGTTGCAGGCGGTGCAGCAAGCGCTAGCGGGTACGCGCACTTCCTCCTAAGCGGCATCATCCAAGAGGGGCACGGGGCCGCAAACTGCGTTCAAGGGCAATCTTGGTGAACCGCGCCCAAGGGCATCGCCGTAAGCCTCGCGCAACGCCATCTTGGTAAGCCGCAGTCGAAGGTGTCGCCGTCCTCCTCGCCCAATGCCATCTTCGTAAACCGCGCTCAATGCAATCTGGATGAACCGAGTCCCGCAGGGACGGCCCAACGTCCCGGGACGAGAAGCCCACTATCCCATCACGTGCGCAGGATCATATTCAATCCCGTATCTCTTCAACAACTCGAGAAACTCCTCTTCGTAACTCCGTTTTTCATGGTGCGCCGCTTGATTCGCGATGTATTCCATGACGCTCGCCGTCTGCGACGCACTCACGCTGAACGCGCCATAACCTTCCTGCCAGGCGAAATTCCGTTCTCCGGTTCTGGCGTCATTAATCCATTTGGACGAACAACCCTTGACCGTTTGCACCGCTTTGGCCACCGGCATTCCCGGCGGAATAACGAGAAGGGCGTGCACGTGATCGCCGACCCCGCCAACCTGCGCGGCCTCGAAGCCGTGTCGGTGGGCCACGCCCGCCATATACGCCCACAGTTTGGGACGAAAATCGTCCGGCAGGCATTTTTGCCGGCCCTTGGTGCTGAAAACAACGTGCACGCGGTTGCTGGAATAGGTGTGTGACATGGGCCGTCCCGCCGGGACTGGGTCTTGTGGTTGCCTGCTACCCAGCGCTAAAGCGCTGGGCTAAATTGGGTCGTCCTTCGGACTTGTTCGTTTGCTTATGCCTACTATGTTTCGTTCTCCGGAACTTTTTCTTTTGCTCGTTCCTACTCTTGCTTATTCTCCGGATGCTTCTTTCTGCTCACTACTACCTCTGCCTCTTCTCCGGGCATTTTCTTTTGCTCGTTCCTACCTTTGCTTCTCCTTCGGACGCTTTCTTCTGCTCACTCCCGCCTCTGCTTCTCCTCCGGAAGTTTTCCTTCCGCTCACTCCTACTTCTGCTTCTCCGGACGTTTTCTTTTACTCATTCTTACCTCTGCTTCTTCTCCGGACGTTTTCTCTCGCTCACGCCTACCTCTGTTCCTTCGCGGGGCGTTTTCTTTTACTCATTCCTACCTCTGCTTCTTCTCGCGACGTTTTCTTTTGCTCATCCATCCCGGTTCTCACTCCGGACTCGCTCTTTCGCTCATCCTATCTCGCCGCCTCCTCCGCCACCGTGATACACGTCACGCTTATTTGGCCTCCCGCTCTCGTGAATCTGTTACCCTTCCCTTTTCATCCTCTCCCCATGCATCTGCTCGCCGACATTGCCGGACTGTTCCTGATCGCGGTCATCTTGCTCGACGCCTTTGAGACCATCGTTCTGCCCCGCCGCGTGCAGCGGTCGTTCCGGCTGACCGCGTGGTTCTATCGCAATACCTGGATTCCCTGGGCGAAATTCGCAGCGCTCATCCGCTCGACCAGCCGGCGCGAAGCCTACCTGGGATATTTCGGACCCCTCTCGCTCATCCTGCTGTTGATTTTGTGGGCCGCCGGATTGGTACTGGGCTTTACCTTGCTGCAATTCGGCGCTGGCGAGCACGTGCTCTTTGGTACACGGCCCATAACTTTCTGGGGCCTGCTCTACCACAGCGGCGAGACTTTTTTCACCCTGGGTTACGGCGATATCACGCCCGTTTCCGTCGCGGCCCGCGCGCTGTCGGTGCTGGAAGCCGGCATGGGCTTCGCTTTCCTGGGCGTGGTCATCGGATACTTGCCGGTTGTGTACTCGGCGTTCAACACGCGCGAAATCGAAATTTCGCTGCTTGATTCGCGCGCCGGATCCCCGCCCACTGCCACCGAACTGCTGCTGCGGCTGGGCTGCTGCCCTGACCAGGAGGTTCTGGACAACACGCTGCGCAACTGGGAACGCTGGTGCGCCGAGTTGTTGGCCGGCCAAATTTCCTATCCCGTTCTTAGCTTTTTCCGTTCGCAGCATAGCAACCAATCATGGCTGAGCGCGTTGACCGTGATGCTGGATACCACCTCGCTTCTGCTGGCTGGCGTGGAAGGCGTGCACACTGAGCAAGCCCGGCTCACTTTCGCCATGGCGCGTCATGCCGCCGTCGATCTGGCCCAGGTGATGAATGCACGCTACGACGCCGGGCGCGCGCTGCGCCTACCGGACGAGCAGCGCGACCAGTTGCGCGTCCTGTTGACCGCGAATGGACTACGCTTGCGCAGTGACCAGCCCGCGAATGAGAAACTTGCGAAGTTGCGTTCGCTTTACGAACCCTACGTGCAAGCGCTCGCGGAACGGCTGCTGTTGACCGTGCCGCTGTGGATAAATACCGAGACTCGGAAAGATAATTGGCAAGGCGGCCCCTGGGACCGCATCATCCAGGCGCGCTCGTTGGAACGTCCGGGGCAGCCCGTGAAGGACCATTTCTGAGGCAAGAGTTGTGGGGTCTGCCAAGCAGTCTCGTCGGGAGTGAGCGCCCATGATTACGAAATGGTAAAGGGAGTTCAACTCGCTATTGTTCTAACCGTCCTTGTGGGGGTGTGCGCAGTTTTGTGTGGCTGTTGCTGGAGGGCGGCATCCGGTTTTCGAGGCGGCCAGCCGCCAGCGGTCCGCAACTATCTGACCGTGATTGGATTCGGAGTCGCTGCGTTCGCAACATTCTCTTTGTTTGCTCTTCACATCACTTGGCTATCACCCAGCGTGTCGCAGCATCTGGGGAATCGGACAATCAGCGTCCTCTCGGGCTTAACATTTTGGTCAACGGGTCTGGCGCTGATCCTCTTGATAGGCGGTTCTGGCAAAATTCGCTTCCTTGGCCTCGGCGCGAGCCTCGCCATCGGATGTTATTACAGTTTGCTCGTGCTGGGGGCGGGGCTTAGTGGGAGCACCTTGGCTCGGCATCCGACGAAGTATTTCATTCCTGAGGGTTACGTGGGCTGGGTGGAAGTGCGATACGGAGAAGAGGCTCCTGCTTTAGAACTGTCGAACGGAGCATATGTCTGCCGGATTCCTGCTACTGGCATCCTGAGTACTTCGTCGCGTCAGGAAGATGGGTGGGCCAAGGACGGGTTTTTTTATTTCAAGAATGACTCGCTTGCGCCGCTTCATCAAACGATCCAGGGCCGAGGCGGCATGATCTGGGCGGAGACCACACAGTATTCTCTAAATCCCAGCAATTCACCGGTGAAACGATTTACGTATCGCTTCTACGTTGGCACGGAAAGACAGCTTCAATCTGAAGGACACCATCCAGTTTCTCAGCCGTGATTTCGCCCGCTTCTGCTACCATTCCATCGTTCATGAAACACACTGGAGAACTGTGCACGTCTCTCGCTGCCCAACGCTTTGCAGTAGTCGCGGCGCTCACTCTGATTGCCACATTCAGCACGCCTAGCAATGGACAAGCTGAAAGAGATCCACACCGTCCCGCCTGCTCCGACCTTCACTGCGAACAGATCAAGTCTTTCTTGAAGGCGCATTATTGCGGGGAATCGCCATATGGTAATGGTCCCGAAGACGGTTGCGAGATTCGGCGACCGAACCCACCTGGAAAAAGCGTTAAAGTCACGGCAGACTTCGACTGCAATTGGGGTGAGACCAACCAGAAGCCAAATTGCAAGCAGCGTGGGCAACCGACTTCCCAAGTCCGTGACATGGTTGGTCGCGAGATGCGCAAGCTGGGGGTACCGTCCAAAGAAGGCAGACAAACGTATTTTGTTGTGTGGGAAGAACCTTCTTCGGGTCGGTCGTTCGTGGAGGCCCGGTACACGCGCTCGTGGAAAGAAAAACTAATGTTCTGCAAGTTGATTGCCATCATTGACGGGAAGTCATATGTGCGCGTGCTGAGAAAAGTGAAACTTCAGATGATCGATCCCGATGTCCGCGCACTCACGGAGTGGTCTTTACTTGACCTGGCGGACGTGAACGGTGACGGACACTTCGAAGTAATTTTGGAAGCGGACGACTATGAGAACCATTGGCTTGAAGTTGTCAGTCTGCAAGACGGCGACACTCGCACAATCTTTTCTGGCCTGGGGTACTACCTATAGACGATGGAGTGCGGCCGCCGTGTGACATGGCAGGATCGATCTCGCGCTTCATCTTCCCACCTCCCCCACTTCTGCTACCATTCCTCGTTCATGAAACACACTGGAGAAAAAGTCGTTCGCATTGAGGCCGAAGCTCTCAATCGCCTCGCCGACCGCATTGCCGGCGCCATGGGCCCGGCGTTTGAGCGCGCGCTCGACCTCATGTTCCATTGCCAGGGGCGCGTAGTGGTTACCGGCATGGGCAAGAGCGGCATCATCGCCCGCAAAATCGCCGCCACTCTCAGCTCCATCGGCACTCCCGCGCTCTACCTCCATCCGGTGGATGCAGTTCACGGCGACCTCGGCATGGTCGTGCGCGGCGATGTGGTGCTGACCCTCTCAGCCAGCGGCGAGACCGAAGAAATTCTGCGACTGTTGGCGACCATCAAGCGCCTGCAAGTACCCCTCATCGCGATGACCTGCGACGACAGCGCCAGCGACGCCACCCCGGTTGCGCCGCAGCTCTCCACCCTCGCTGCTGCGGCTGACGTTGTGCTCGACTGCTCCATCGACCAGGAGGCCTGCTCGCTCGGCCTTGCCCCCACCGCCTCCACTACCTCGATGCTGGCCCTCGGCGACGCCCTCGCCGTCTCGCTCTCGGAACGCCGCGGCTTTAAGGAAGAAGACTTCGCCAACCTGCATCCCGGCGGCAAGCTGGGCAAGCGCCTGGCCCGAGTGGAAAGCATGATGCACTCGGGGGATGCCATCCCGCGCGTCACCGCCGCAACCCGAATGCCCGACGTCATTTACGAAATGTCGCGCAAGAAGTTGGGCATGACCACGGTAGTGGACGGCGAGCGCCTGCTGGGCGTGATCAGTGATGGCGACCTGCGGCGGCTGCTTGAAAAACGCGGCAAGGACGGGCTCGACCTGACCGCCGCCGAGTGCATGACGCGCACTCCAAAAACGATTGCCGCCCACGAGTTCGCCGCCACCGCCCTGGCTCAAATGGAGCAGCTCAAAATCACTTCACTGGCGGTGGTGGATGGCGAGCGCCACCTGCAAGGCATCGTTCACTTGCACGACCTGTGGGGAACGGAGATGGTGTAAGAGCGGGAGCACCGCTGTCATCCCTTGCGAGGCAGAGAAAAAAGTAGGGACGGGCGAACTGCAGCCCGTCCCTGAACACGCTCTTTCTACTCCAGCACAAAAATGCTTTTCTTAGCGCAAATTTCCTTCAGCACTTTCGGCCACACTGTTACGCTCACTTCGCCCAGGTGAGCCTTGCGCAGCAGAAGCATCAGCGTCCGCGACTGCCCTATGCCCCCGCCCACCGACAGCGGAATCTGGTTTCGCACGATCGCCTGGTGGTAGGGAAACTTCAGATTTTCGAGCAGGTTCGACATCTCCAGTTGCATGTGCAGCGTGTCGGCATTCACCCGAACGCCCATCGACGTCAATTCATGCCGCCGCTTGGTCACCGGGTTCCAGACCAAAATGTCGCCGTTCAGACCATGGGTGTCTTTCCCGGTTTCTTTTCGGGTGTCGGTGATCCAATCGTCATAGTCGGCGGCGCGGTTCTCGTGCGGGTAGCCATCTTTCAACGCCCAGCCAATGCCGATGATGAAGATCGCGGGATATTTCTGCAGGATCTCCGTCTCCCGTTGTTTGCGCGGCAGGTCGGGATACATTTCGAGAATTTCCTCGGCATGCAGGAACATCAATTCGTTAGGCAAATTGGGAAAACGCGGATCCTTTAGCGCTGGGAACAACTCTTGCGCGTATTTCTCCGCGCCCACCAGCACTCTCCAGATTCGCCGCACAATTTCCTTCAGGAAGGCGACATTCCGTTGCTCTGCCGTGATCACGCGCTCCCAATCCCACTGGTCCACATAGGCGGAATGATCGTGGTCAAGGAAGTAGTCTTTGCGGACCGCGCGCATATCGGTGCAGATGCCCTCGCCGGTCTTGCATGCAAACTGCTTCAGCGCCATCCTCTTCCACTTGGTAGCGGCCTGCACTACCTGGGCGTCCATGGGGTGCTGGTCCCGATCATTCGAGATGTGGAACCCGATGGGAGTCCGCGAACCGTCCCGGTCGAGCATATCGTTCACTCCGCTGTCTGCATCAACGATCAGCGGAACTTCCACCATCATCAGGTTCAATTCCTTGCATAGATTGTCGGCAATGTATCGCTTGACGTGAAATACAGCTTGCTGAGTTTCGCGCCGATCGAGCAGAGACTTGTAATTTGCGGGGAGAATCTTTTCCAGATCGGTATAATTTCCAATACCCGGGCCGGCCAGATCCGCCCGTTTATCGTAAGTAAATGTCGCCATGAACTCCTCCTAGGGGCTGCTGTCTTATGAGATGAACAACCTCTCTTGATACTCCCCCGGCGGGCGTAGATGCTGTGACGCCGGGCACAGCAGCATGTGCGATGGTCCACGTCGGCCAATCCCGCGTTAGAATGCACTCTATGAGACGCACCACGGCGGGATACACGGCGGCGAGATACACTACGGCCTACGCCACCCTCCCTCACTACGAGCCTGAATGAAGAATCTTGCCGACTGGGCCCTGAACCTCGCCGACCTTCGCCGCGCGTCTTACGCCGATGCTCGCATCGTAGACGTTCGCAGCCGCGCTCTCTCCACTAAGAATGGCAAAATGGCTGGCGCGTCAGATTCTGAATCCCTGGGGATGGCAGTCCGCGTCATCGTCAACGGCGCCTGGGGATTTGCCGCCACCGACAATCTCTCCCGCGCATCCGTCGAAGCCACCGCGGCGCGTGCCATCGCGATTGCTCAAGCCTCGGCTCAAGTCAAGATTGACGACGTGCGCCTCGCCCCCGAAAAGCCCGTCACTGCCGACTGGGCCATGCCCTGCCAGATCGATCCCTTCACCGTGCGAGTGGAGCAATGTCTGGATCTGCTGCTGCAGATTGACGCCGAAATGCTGGCCGTCAGCGGCGTAACGCTGGCTGAATCTAACATGAACTTCCAGCGCGAAGAGCAGTGGTTCTACTCCTCGGAAGGCGCCGCCGTCCACCAGACCCGTACTCTAACGGGCGCCGGCTATGCCGCCTACGCTTTTGCCGGCAACGATGTGCAGAAGCGCTCGTTCCCCAACTCTTTCGGCGGACAGTGGCAGGGCAAGGGCTACGAACTAATCGGCGAACTCAACCTGCTGCAAAATGCGCGACGCGTCGGCGAAGAAGCGGTAGCGCTGCTAACGGCTGACCAATGCCCCGAAGGCGCGTTTGACCTCGTGCTCGACAGCTCGCAACTGGGCTTGCAGATCCACGAATCCGTGGGCCATCCCATTGAACTCGACCGCGTTCTGGGCATGGAAGCCAATTACGCCGGAACGTCATTCCTCACCATCGACAAGCTGCGTCAACTTCGTTACGGCAGCGACCTGGTCAACGTAGTGGCAGATGCACGCCTCGACCACGGCCCCGGCCTCGGCACCTTCGGTTTCGACGATGAAGGCGTTCCCGCCCAATGCACGCCCGTCATCACCAACGGACTGTTCACAGGATATCTATCGTCGCGCGAGACCGCCCATACTATTGGCGCTTCTCGTTCCGGCGGGACCATGCGCGCGGAGAATTGGAACCGCCTGCCCATGATCCGTATGACCAATATCAGCATTCTTCCGGGCGACCACCCGCTGACCCGCGAACAGTTGATTGCCGATACCAGCCATGGCATCTACATGGAGACCAACAAGTCGTGGTCGATCGACGACAAGCGTTACAACTTCCAGTTCGGCTGCGAAATGGGCTGGGAAATCCGCAATGGCAAACTTGTCCGC
>JBBQVN010000149.1:0-8819 GCA_038211475.1 Terriglobales bacterium
CATCGCTCCCGATGGCCGCATCATCGCGCAGGCCAAGTCGTTTGAAGAGGACCTGATCTGCTTCGACTCCCAGACCCTCACCGGGGATATTCATCCGCAAATTGACGGCGAAGAGGCGAACACTTACGCCGCGCTGGTTCTGGGCACGCGCGACTACGTTCGCAAATGCGGCTTTCAAAAAGTGATCGTTGGCCTCAGCGGCGGCATTGATTCCGCGCTGACCGCCGCCATCGCTGCTGACGCCCTTGGTCCGGAAAACGTCATCGGTGTAGCGATGCCCAGCCCCTACTCGTCTCCAGGCTCGATTGACGATGCTAAAGAGCTCGCTCGAAATCTCGGCATCTCCATGGAGTTGATTCCCATCGATGAAGTGTTCCAGGCTTACCGTAACACTTTGAAGCCAACCTTCGCGGGGCTTCCCGAAGACGTCACTGAAGAAAACTTACAGTCCCGCACTCGCGGCTCTCTCCTCATGGCGCTTTCCAACAAGTTCGGCGCCCTGGTTCTCTCCACCGGAAACAAAAGCGAGGTAGCTGTTGGATACTGCACTCTCTACGGCGACATGGTGGGTGGGCTGGGAGTGATCTCCGATCTCTCCAAGACCATGGTCTATCGCGTCAGCGATTATGTGAATTCCAAGAAGCTTGTCATCCCGCCCTCCACCATGCAAAAGGCTCCCTCTGCCGAGTTGCGTCCCGACCAGAAAGATTCCGACTCGCTGCCACCCTACGATGTCCTGGACCCTATCCTGGAGGCGTTCGTGGAGAATTCGCAGACGGCGGAGGAAATTGCCCACCAGCATGGGTTCGACCCGGATCTGGTTCGCCGCGTGGTCCGCATGGTCGATCGGGCTGAGTACAAGCGCCAGCAAGCCGCTCCCGGTCTGAAGATTTCAGCCAAGGCGTTTGGCTATGGCCGCCGCTTTCCCATTGCAGCGAAGCCGCAAGCCTGAGCCAGTCAAGTATTATGAATGAGCGCGGTCGCTGTGCGAGTCTCGAACCACACAAAAAGGAAACCATGCACCGTCAATTATTTTTTGTTCTGCTGCTTTCGACCCTCACCTTTGCCCAAGCGCCTGCGCCCAAGAAGAGCGCTACGCCAGCCGCCAGAAAGCCCGCCGCGGAGGCCGCCAAACCTGCCAATGCGGCCACCAACGTGCCCTCCGAACAAACTGCCGAGGCCTTTCTGCACCAGATGTTTGGCTACGACTCCACCATCAGCAGCAAAGTGGTTGAGATCAAGCCCTCTGGCGACATCGGTCTCGCCCAGGTGGACGCGGTCATCGCCAATACGCAAGGTCAAAAGCAGTTTCTAACTTTCTACATCTCTCCCGATCAGAAGCACGCGATTGCGGGCGAGATCATTCCATTTGGCGCCACGCCCTTTGCCGAGGCCCACGCTCGCTTGGAGAAAGGCGTGAATGGTCCCGCCCGCGGCCCCGCCAAGGCTCCTGTCACGATTGTGGAATTTAGCGACCTGCAGTGCCCTCACTGCAAGGTGGCTGCGCCCAACCTCGAAAAATTGCTCTCAGAGGAGCCCAACGTCCACTTCGTGTTCCAGAATTATCCGCTGCCCATGCACAACTGGGCGGCCAAAGCCGCGGCCTATGCCGATTGCGTTGGCCTCGCTTCCAATGACGCTGTCTGGAAGTTCATTCAGAAAACTTACGACGCTCAGACCGACATCACCGAAGCCAATGCCGACGAGAAACTCACCGCCATCGCCACCGACTCCGGAGTAAAAGGCGACGAGATCGCTGCCTGCGCCGCCAAGCCTGAAAGTAAATCGCGCCTCGAAGCCTCGCTCGCTCTCGGCCGCGCCGTCGGCGTTACCGGCACTCCTACCATCTTCATTAATGGCCGCAAGACTGATCTGGGCGGAGCTCCCATCGAATACCTGAAGAGCCTGGTCGACTTCGAAGCCAAGCAAGCCAAATAGTCAGTTCGCGATTCCTGCGCCCTGAAAGCAGCGCTCTGGACACATTGGGACGAGTCTCTAACCATGAAATATATTTCAACCACCGCCTTGTTCCTGCTGCTCGCGGCCGCTACCTACCAAAGCGCTCAGAACCCCGCCGCTCCTGCCTCGCTTCTAGGCTTTCGCAACTCAGCAACCGAGACCGCGGCTGAGGCGCGCTTCCTGGCCGTGCCTGACCCCAAACTCGCCGAGCAGCACTTGAAGACCCTCACCCGGGCGCCTCACCTTGCCGGCACTCCCGAGGACAAAGCCACCGCCGATTACGTCGCGGCGAAATTTCGCGAGGCTGGCCTGGAAACCCAGATCGTCGAATACAAGGCTTGGATCAACTACCCCTCTGAAATCAGCGTGGATCTCACCGCGCCCGCCGGCGTCACCATGCATGGTCCCACTCCCGAGCATGTCGAGGGCGATCCTTTTCAGGACGATCCGCGCATTATCAATGCCTTCAACGGCATGTCGCCCTCCGGCGAGGTGGAGGCCGATGTCGTCTACGCCAACTATGGCTCCCCGGAAGACTTTGATCGTCTGAAGGAAATGAACGTGGACGTGCGCGGCAAGATCGTGATCGTCCGCTATGGCGAAAATTTCCGCGGCGTCAAAGCCTTTGTCGCCCAGGAGCGTGGGGCGGCGGCCGTTATCATCTACTCCGATCCCAAAGACGACGGCTACTATCGTGGCGATGCTTATCCAAAAGGTCCCTGGCGCCCGGCCACCGCGGTGCAGCGCGGTTCCATCGGATACATGTTCCAGTTTCCCGGCGATCCCACCACGCCCGGAGTGGCCTCGGCTCCCGGGCTTGCCAACGACAAACGTTTGACTCCCCAAGATTCTCCGCAAATCCCAAAGATTCCCACCACGCCCCTCTCTTATCACGATGCCTCGCCCATCCTCGAGCATCTCGGCGGCGCCGAGTCTCCGCGCGAATGGCAGGGCGCTTTGCCCTTCACCTACCACGTCGGCCCAGGCCCTGCAAAAGTGCACATGCGCCTCAAGCAGGACTTCCAGTTCCGCACTATCTGGGACGTCATTGGACGCATTCCCGGCTCGGAACACCCCGAGCAATGGGTTGTCGCCGGCAATCATCGCGACGCCTGGGTGTATGGCGCGGTGGATCCCAACAGTGGCACTGCAGCCATGCTGGAAACGGTTCACGGCTTAGGCGAACTGCTCAAATCCGGTTGGAAGCCCAAGCGCTCCATCGTGATTGGCAGCTGGGACGCGGAAGAAGAAGGCTTGATGGGCTCGACCGAATGGGGCGAACAGTATGCCGCTCAACTGGCCAGCGCTGCCGCCTACTTCAACATGGACGTCGCCGTAAGCGGCCCCAAATTCGGAGCTTCCTCCGTCCCCACCTTGAAGCAGTTCATCCGCGAGATCACCAAAGCCGTTCCCAATCCCAAGGGCGGAACGGTATATGAGGAGTGGCAAAAGACCAGCAAGGAAGTCGTAAGTACTCACGAAACCAGCGGTGGCACCTATCGACCGCCCGCTGCCCAGACGAAAGCGGACGTCCCGGTCGGCGACCTGGGCAGCGGTTCCGACTACACCGTCTTCCTGCAACATCTCGGCGTGCCCTCCACCGACATCGGTTCCACCGGCCCCTACGGCGTCTATCACTCCGCCTTTGACAATTTCAACTGGTTCAAGAAATTCGGCGATCCGGATTTTGTTTATGAGCAGCAGATGGCCCGCATCTACGGACTGGAAATGATGCGCATGGCCGACTGCGACGCGCTGCCCTACGACTACGAGCAGTATGGAAGGGAAATAGCGACCTACATCGAAACCGCAAAATCCAAGGCCCAAGCCAAGCCGGCCGTGCACGCCCCTGATTTTTCCGCAGCACTGGAGAGTGCCCGCCGCTTCGAGCAAGCCGGCTCAAAAATCGCCGATAAGCGCCGCAAGATGCCCGCCGACCTGGTCCGCCTGAATTCCGCTTTGCTTGAGGCAGAGCGCGCTCTCCTGATTCCCGAGGGCCTGCCCAACCGCCCGTGGTATCGCCACGCCATCTACGCGCCCGGTCAATACACCGGCTACGCGGCAGTCGTCATCCCAGGAGTGAATGAGGCCATCGACAAAGGCGATGCAGCCCTAACTCAGCAACAACTGGGAGTGCTCGCAGCCGCCCTGAATCGCGCCAGCAAGGTGTTGGAGAGCTACCGCTAGATCCTTCGCCGGACGATGCGGAGTATTCCAATGGTCATGGTATTATGACTATGTAATATTTCTCCGAGGTGACGTCGTGAAACAAATGGCAGCCGGTAGGTTCAAGGCGCAATGCCTGGCCGTGATGGACCAGGTTTCCCAAAGCGGCGAGCCGGTATTAATCACCAAACACGGCAAACCCGTGGCCAAGCTGGTCCCCGCTGAAAGGCATGCGGATGACATCTTCGGCTACATGGCGGGCAAGGTGAAAGTCGTCGGCGATATTGTGGGCCCCGCCACTCCCCTGAAAGACTGGGAGCACAAGTGATTCTTCTCGATACCCACGTTCTGATCTGGATGGCTAGCGACCCCAAGCGCCTGTCGAAGAAGGCCCACGCCGCCATCCGCGACGCACGACAAGAAACCGGGCTCGCCATCGCCACCATCACCCTGTGGGAGTTGGCGTGGCTGGCTGAGAATGGCCGCATTCAGGTTGTGGGCAGCGTCGAGTCGTTTGTGCGGGAAACCGTCTCGCGGGTTATCCTGCAGCCCGTCACTCCGCAAATCGCCGCCCTCGCCGTCCAATTGCCGTCGGGCTTTCCCAAAGACCCGGCAGACCGGCTGATCGCGGCCACAGCAATGGTCGAAGGCGAGCCGCTGGTCACTGCAGATGAGCGCATTCGAGGCTCGAAAGTGGTGCAGACAATCTGGTAGTTTTCAGCGCGATGGCGCCCTACTTAATCCTAACCAGCTTCTCCACCAGCTCCGAATAATCCTTCTTCTCCAGCCCGTGCACTTCCTTGTTGTACTCATCCACCTTCGATGAATAATTCATCGAGCAGAACTTCGGCCCGCACATCGAGCAGAACGCTGCTGTCTTGTAGCCTTCTTCCGGCAGCGTCTCATCGTGCATCGAGCGCGCCGTTTCCGGGTCCAGCGACAGCTCGAATTGCTTCTCCCAATCAAACTTGTAGCGGGCATAGCTGAGCGCGTCGTCGCGGTCCTGCGCTCCCGGACGATGTCTCGCCACATCGGCAGCGTGCGCCGCAATCTTGTAGGCTATGATGCCGTCCTTCACGTCCTTCTCGTTCGGCAGTCCCAAATGCTCCTTCGGAGTTACGTAGCACAGCATCGCCGCCCCGTGCCATCCGATCATCGCCGCTCCAATCGCCGAGGTGATGTGGTCATATCCCGGCGCAATGTCGGTCACCAGCGGGCCCAGCGTGTAAAACGGCGCTTCGTAGCAAAGCTCCTTCTCCATGTCCACTTGCTCTTTGATCTTGTCCAGCGGCACGTGCCCCGGGCCTTCGATCATCACCTGCACGTCGTGCGCCCACGCCATCTTGGTCAGTTCGCCCAGCGTTTTCAGTTCGGCAAACTGCGCTTCATCGCTGGCATCTGCAATGCATCCCGGCCGCAGCCCATCCCCCAACGAAAAGCTCACGTCGTACTTCTTAAAAATTTTGCAGATGTCGTCAAAGCACTCATACAGAAAATTCTGCTGATGATGGTGCGCCATCCACTGCGCCAGAATCGCCCCGCCCCGGCTCACAATCCCGGTAATCCGCTTCGAAACCATCGGCAAATACTGGATCAGCACTCCGGCATGGATGGTCATGTAATCCACGCCCTGCGCCGCCTGCTCTTCAATCACTTCCAGCATCACCGCCGCGTTCAGGTCCTCGACCCGTTTCACCCGCGAGATCGCTTCGTAAATCGGCACCGTTCCAATCGGCACCGGCGAATGCCGCAGAATTGCCTCGCGGATTTCGTGGATATCGCCGCCCGTCGAAAGATCCATCACCGTGTCGGCGCCATAATGCACCGAGGTGTGCAGCTTCTTCAGTTCCTCCGCAACGTCAGACGTCACCGAAGAATTGCCGATGTTGGAATTAATCTTGCACAGCGACGCCACTCCAATCGCCATTGGCTCCAACTCAGGATGGTTGATGTTGGCGGGAATAATCATGCGTCCCCGCGCCACTTCATCCCGCACCAGTTCGGCCGTTAACCGTTCCTTGCGCGCAATGTATTCCATCTCTTCGGTAATCACACCGTTGCGCGCGTAGTGCATCTGCGAAAAATTGCCGTCGCGGTTAGCCGCCTTGCGTGCCGCCAGCCATTCCACTCGCGGTTGAAAGATCGCGTTTCCATTGTTGCCATTCACTGGAGTGCCGTTATCGCTAGCCATTGCAGTCCTCACCTCACTACGCAAATAAAGCTCGATTATACGCGCCGCACGCCGTTATCTTCCGCCTGGCACCACTGCTCTCGCCCACTGCTACTTGTTCCTGGCGCTCGGTCGGGCCTAGAATTGTAAGGTTCCTTTCTAACCGAGGTTTTTCATGCGCATTCGTCAATGTCTTTTTGCCTTCGTTCTACTGTCGCTTTCCGTCTCCTTCGCCCAAACCGCTTCCCATCCTGCGCCGCCTGCGCTCGACACCGTGGATAAAACCGCCGACCCCTGTACCAACTTTTACCAATATGCTTGCGGCTCCTGGCTGAAGAAGACGGAGATCCCCGCCGACCAATCGCGCTGGGGCAGTTTCAATGAACTCCACGAACGCAATCAGATGCTGTTGCGTGACCTTCTTGAAAAAGATTCCGTTGCCGACGCTTCTCGCAGCGCCATTGACCAGAAGATTGGCGACTTCTACGGCTCGTGCATGGATGAAAAATCCGCCAACGCGAAAGGCGCACAGCCGATCCAGCCCGAGCTCGACCGCATCGCCGCCGTCAAAGACAAGACTGCTTTAATCGACTCCATCGCCCGCGTCCACCTGGTCGGCCCCAACCCGTTGTTCAATTTCTATTCAAATTCTGACCTGCACAATGCGGAGCAGGTCATCGCCTACATTGATCAGGGCGGTCTCTCCTTGCCTGACCGCGATTACTACATCAAAGATGACGCCAAGACGGTCGAGGCCCGCAAGCATCTGTCCGAATACATCACCACCTCGTTCACTCTTGCCGGCCGTTCGCCGGCAGACGCCGCCCATGCTGCCGAGACCGTGCTGCGCATTGAAACTTCACTGGCCAAAGCGTCCATGGACCGCACCGCGCGCCGCGATCCCAAGAATCGCGATCACAAGATGACTCGCGACCAGGCTGTTGCCCTTGCCCCCAACTTTTATCTGAACCGCTACTTCACCGGCATCGGCGCTCCCGCCTTCACTGAAATCAACGTCTCCAATCCTGACTTCTTTAAGCAGGTCAATGGTGTTCTGGAGTCTGAGCCGCTCGACGCCCTCAAGGTATACGTTACCTGGCATATGCTGCGCCACGCGTCTCCGTGGTTGTCTGAGCCCTTTGTCGAAGCCAATTTCAAGATGCAGCAAGCGCTTACCGGCCAGAAAGAAATTCAGCCTCGCTGGAAGCGTTGCGTCGACATTACCGACCGCGCCCTGGGCGAGGCCCTCGGTCAGCGCTTCGTCGAGCAACACTTCGGCGCCGATGGCAAACAGCGCATGTTGAAGATGGTGGACGCGCTGGAGCGCTCTCTCGATAGCGACATCCACGACTTGCCTTGGATGTCCGATGAGACCAAGAAACAGGCCAAGACCAAGCTTGAAGCCATCCGCAACAAAATCGGCTATCCCGAGGTCTGGCGCGACTACAGTTCGGTCAGCATCGTGCGTGGCGATCTGATCGGCAACCTGGTTCGCGCCGACGAGTTTGAATCTCGTCGCGAAATCGCCAAGATCGGCAAGCCCCTCGACCGCAAGGAGTGGGGCATGACGCCGCCCACCGTAAACGCTTACTACAACGGATCGCAAAACGAAATCGTATTTCCCGCCGGCATCCTGCAGCCTCCGTTCTTTGACAAGGCCATGGACGATGCCGTCAACTTCGGCGGCATCGGCCTCGTCATCGGCCACGAACTTACCCATGGCTTCGACGATCAGGGCCGCAAATTCGACGCCCAGGGTAACCTGCACGATTGGTGGACTGCGAAGGATGGGGAAGAATTTGAAAAGCGCGCCAGTTGCGTTGCCAATGAGTACGGCAATTTCGTCGCGGTGGACGATCTGAAGCTCAACGGCCGTCTCACTCTCGGCGAGAACACAGCCGACAATGGCGGCGCCCGCGTCGCCCTGATGGCTCTTCATCAGATGATGGCGCAGGACAAGGACCTCGACCAAAAGATTGATGGCTACACTCCCGACCAGCGCTTCTTCCTCGGCTTCGGACGCGTTTGGTGTGAGAAGCGCCGTCCCGAGGTCGCTCGCATGATGGTCACCGTCGATCCCCACTCCCCCGGCGAATACCGAGTGAATGGAACCGTCCAGAACATGCCGGAATTCCAGAAGGCATGGAACTGCAAATCAGGTCAGCCCATGGTCGCGGAGAACGCCTGCCGAGTCTGGTAGGCGCCAGCGCGAGTGGTCTAGTCCGGTTGGTAACCCACAACCGATTCGCATAGCCCGGCCGGCGGGGCCGCAGTGCGAGGCGCTAAGTCCGGGCTGATAAGCAGTCGGAGTCGTTCCAAAACCGCCCGCGAAGCGGGCGGCAGAACTGAACTCGGGGCGTAAGCCCCGAGTCTACAGCGTAAGAAAGCCCAGCCCCATGAGGGGCGGAAGACGAAAACACGGGCGCAAAACCAAAGCGCGCCCACTCCCTCAATGGATCACTTCCATGCCCATGAAACCCTTGCGCCGCTGCTCGCTGTAAAGATGCAACGCCGCTTCGATAAT